>JAZLJI010000105.1:0-31283 GCA_045617825.1 Lachnospiraceae bacterium | reverse complement strand
TGGTGTTGCGTTTATATTCAGTTGTTGGCCACCGTAAGATGGTTTATTTGTGTTACCTGCAATTTTTCTCTATCCGCTACTTCTTTGTTTCAAACTTCACCCTTTCACCAGCCGCAGCAGCAGGAGCTCCCGGGGATTGCCCAGCCGCAGCATGATCCCGTGATCGCCCAGACCGCTGCTGACCAGCATTTCCGTCTCTCCGCAGCGGAAGCGTCCTCTGCTGCAGCGGGGGAACAGCCGGCCACTGGGACCCACCAGGCCCCCGATGAGCGGCAGCCTGATCATTCCGCCGTGCAGATGGCCCGCCAGGACCAGGTCCGCGCCCCACCGGCGGTAGGCATCCCGGTATTCCGGCGTATGCGCCAGCAGCAGGGCGGTCTCGCCGGGCACCCTCCCGCCCAGCAGCTCCGTCAGCTCAGGCCCCGTCTTCGGCCGCCTGAGGCCGTAGAAGGAAAGGGGCAGCTCCAGACCGTAAAGCCGGACGCGGCCCTCCAGACCGGGCAGCGCGCAGGAGGCATTTTCCAGGAAGCGCACCCCCGCCTGCTCCAGGCGGCTCCGGCTTTCCCGGTAGAGGTCCTGCCGGCGCGGGCTGTGCTTCAGCCGAGTCTCGTGATTGCCCATCGCGCCGATCACCGGTGCGCAGGAAAGCAGCGCCGAAAGCAGCTGCTCCGCCCGGTCCGTCCCGCAGACGGCCTCGTTTCTGGGGCCGTTGACCATGTCGCCGCCCGCCAGGATCAGGTCCGGCCGCAGCGCCTTTATCTGCTCCGCCAGCGTCTCCGCCGGGCAGTCGTGCAGATCCGTCAGAAAGACGATCCTGTATTCCTCACAGGGCAGCTGAGGCAGCTTCTCCGTATAGGTCGTGATCCTGACGCTTCTGGCCATACGGCACCTCCTTCTGCTTCCGCAGCGTTTCGATTATACACAAGGGCAGGGGAATCCGCAAGCGGTTTCTCCCTGCCGTGCCCGCCGCCTTTGCCTTACTGCAGCATCCCCTTAGCCCACTTGGCGCTGATGATGCGCAGAACGCTTTCGTCGATGCGGGCTTCGCTGAGCTCGCCGCTCCTCACCGCCGTGATCAGCCGCTGTGCGGCCTCATCCAGGTAGTTCGGCATGAGGAGCATGTCGGCCCCTGCCTGGACCGCCATCAGCGCCGCGGTCCCTGAGGAATAGACGGCCGTGATCGCCTGCATTTGCAGAGAATCCGTGATAACGATGCCGTTAAAGCCCAGCTCCCGGCGCAGCAGGCCGGTGATGATGTCCGGTGACAGGGTCGCCGGAAGCTCGCTGCCGGTGACCTGCGGGGCGGAAATATGCGCCACCATGACGAAATCCGCTCCGGCCTCTATGCCGGCCTTAAACGGAAGGAATTCGCAGCTGCGCAGCTCGTCCAGGGTCTTATAGGTCATCGCCTGCCCCAGATGACTGTCCGTTGCCGTGTCGCCGTGCCCCGGAAAATGCTTCAGGCAGCAGGATATCCCGGTGCCGCGAAAGCCCTGCGTGCAGGCGGCCACCAGGGAAGCGGCCGTGGCGGCATCGTCGCTGAAGGCCCTTTTCCCGATGACGGGGTTGTTCGGGTTGGAATTGACGTCGGCCACCGGCGCGAAGTCCAGGTTGAAGCCGAGCTCCTGCAGCTGAGTGCCCAGCGTCGCGCCCACCCGGTAGGCTTCATCCGCGGTCTGAACGGTCCCCATCGGATCGAAGCGGGTCACGCCGGTATTCGGGTTCCTGCCCAGTCTGGCTACAGTCCCGCCTTCCTCGTCCACGGCGATGAACAGCTCAGTCCCGGCCGCGGCCTGGCATTGGGAGATCAGCGCCGAGACCTGAGCACGGTCCTGGATATTTGCCGCGAAAAGGATGAGTCCGCCCACGGGCTTAGCCTTCAGGGCCGCCTTCAGCGTGTCCGTTGCCGCCGTCACCCCTGCCTGTGCGGCCAGCTGGTCCGGCGTGGTGACAAATAGCTGATAGACCTTTTCCTCTAACGTCATCGTCTGCAGATAGGCCTGCGGAGAATCGATGACGGGGGGCAGGGTCTCTGTTTCGGTCTCCGTGGGAGCGGGAGCGCCCGTCTCCTGCGCCTGACTGCTGCTTTCCGCCGCCGTGTCCCGCGTTTCGGAGCCGGCGAGTGTCGTCTGCGGCTCGTCAGAGGACTCCGGTGCGGTGCTTTCCTCCGTTTCCGTCACGGGCTCCGAGGAGCTGCTCTCCTCTGCCTCCGTTGCAGGCTCTGAAGAGCTCTCCTCCGCCGTCGCGGAGGTCTCTTCGGAGGTATGCTCCCCGGTCTCCGTTCCCGGCGCCGCAGAGCTGTCCGTCCCGCCTTGCCGCGTCCCCGTTTCCGCGGATGACGCGCCGCTTTCCTCCCCCACGGAGGACCCGCCGTGCTCTCCCGAGGCCTCCGACCCGGAAATGCGGCCGGGTCTGCTTGCCCAGGCAGCGATCACGGCGATCAGCAGGATCACGTCCAGGCCCAGTAAAAGCCATACTTTATTCGTTTTATCAGGTTTCTTGCGCATCGTCAGTAAGCCGATCCCTCCGCGTGTCTCCGACAGCTAAGCGGGATCTCCCAGCGCCCTTTCTCTTATTTTTCCGCTCCGGCGTCCGCGTCGGCCGTTTCCCCGGCCGCCTTCTCCTCCGGCTTCTCCAGCAGGATCTTCCCGTCCGGAGACTCGCTGATCTTCAGCCGCCGCTCCGTGAGCGCCAGCCGCTCCAGCATTTCCCGCGGCAGCTGCAGACGGCCGGCCCGGTCCAGCACCACGAATTCGTCCTGGGTCTCGTCCTCTCTGCGGATTTCCTGATCCGCCAGGCTGCCCAGCTCTCTCAGCCGCTCCCGGTAATGCTCCTTCATGATCCGCTCACTGCTGATCTTGCCGTCCCGGATGGTCACCACCCGGTTGACCTTCTTGGCCAGCAGCTGGTCGTGGGTCACGATGATCACGGTGGTCCCCAGTGTCCGGTTGACCTCCCGGAACACGTCCAGGACCTTGGCGGCGGTCCTCACGTCCAGGTTGCCGGTGGGCTCGTCCGCCAGCAGGATCCGGGGACGCGCGGCCAGCGCGATGGCGATCGCCACCCGCTGCTGCTCGCCGCCGGACAGCTGATCCATGCGGTTCTTCCGTCTCTCGCTCAGCCCCACCAGCTCTAACAGCTCCCGAGCCCGCTCCCGGCTGCCCTTTTCGCCTGCCAGCTGGACGGGCAGCTCCACGTTGGCCTCCGCCGTCAGGAAGGGCAGCAGGTTCCGGGCATTGTTCTGCCAGACGAAGCCCACGGTGTGCCGTTTATACTCCACCAGCTCCTTCGGCGTCAGCTTGAACAGGTCCTTGCCGTCCACCACCAGCCTGCCGGCGGAGGGGCGGTCCAGACCGCCGATCATATTCAGGAAGGTGGATTTGCCGCTGCCGCTGTTGCCGATCACGGCCATCAGCTCGCCCTCCTCCACCGTCAGCTCCAGCCCCTGCAGGGCCAGCACCTCCAGTTCCTCGGTCTTGTAGATCTTGACCAGGTTCTCGCATTCAATGATATTACTCATGCCGCACCGCCTGTCCGTCAGAGAGCTCGTACGCCAGATCCGCCAGCTCCATCAGCCCCTGGTCATGGGTCGTCATGATCACCGTGACCCTTTCCTTTTCACACAGCTCCCGGAAGATCCGCATGACCTTCAGGCCCGTGTCCGTATCCAGCTCGGCCGTGGGCTCGTCCGCCAGGATCAGCAGCGGCTTGTGCGCCACTGCCCGGGCGATGGCCACGCGCTGCTGCTCACCGCCGCTCATTTCCTGCGGGAAATGGTCCGCCCGCTTGGACAGGCCGACCATGCCGAGGCATTCCTCGACCCGGGTCCTCCTGTCCTCCCGGATGCCTGCCAGCCTCAGGGCCAGCTCCACGTTTTCCCGGGCCGTCATCATCGGCATCAGCGCCACGGACTGGAACACGAAGCCCATCTTTTTGCGGCGCAGGTCCGTTTTTTCCTTATCGCTCATCCCCAAAATGGACCGTCCCTCCAGGAGCACGTCGCCCGTCGAGGGGGTGTCCAGGGCGCCCAGCTGGTTCATCAGGGTGGTTTTGCCGGAACCGGAGCGGCCCTTCAGGATCGTCAGTTTTCCCCGGGGGATCTTGACGTTCAGATCCTTCAGGACCCAGAACTCCCGCTCACCGCTGCCGAAGCATTTGCCCAGCTGCCGGGTCTCCAGTAAATACTCTTCCATCTTAGTCCTCCCCCAGTTTCAGTGCCTGGCTGATCTTCAGCTTGGCGACCAGCGCCAGCAGGATCCCCAGAGAGATCAGCAGCAGACCGCCCAGCGGCAGCAGGATCCGCAGCAGATCGCCGGGATCCGAGATCAGCTTCAGGGGCAGCACGCTGTCCGCCGTGGAATAGGCGATCTGGATCAGCGGGATATACAGCTTCGCGGTCAGCTTGCCGACTCCCAGGCCGGCGGCTATGGGCAGGGCGGATATGAAGATCTGCTCCAGCGTCAGCAGTCCGCCGATGCCCCGCATGGGCAGGCCCATGGCCCGGAGGATACCGAACTGGAGGCTTCTGCCCTTGATCGAGGTGATCCAGTAGATCAGATAGCCGATCATGCCCAGGATCAGCACCACCATGAAGCTCAGGCTGAGTATCCCGTTGGTGCCCTGCAGCATCGGATCGTTCTTCAGATCCAGCAGGTCCTCCCTGAGATCCCGGAAGCTTTCAAAGCCCAGGGATCTTTCCCGGGCGTACTGATAAAGATAGTCGGAGTCCTCCCTGGTCTTTATCCAGACCTCATAGGGCGCCAGGCCCCATTCGGACTGCAGCTGCCCGAGGTTGGCCACGATCAGATAATTCTGGGTCTCCGCCATGGTCCCGTCACTCTGGCGGCTGGTGCTCACCGGCCTGAAGGTCGGCCAATAATCCACGAAGCCGCAGATGATGCCCCGGAAGTTGCTGCCCTTATAGGAAAAGCGCAGCGGATCTCCCAGCGCCAGCCCCTGCTCGTCCCGGAAATTGGAGGAGACCAGGATCCCGTGCGTATTTTCCGCCAGCGCGTTCAGATAATTGTACCAGTGGGTATCCAGCAGAGAGCTGTCGAACCAGGCGGTATTACCGAATTCCACGGTATTGATCGCCATGCAGGTGATATTTTTCAGACTGAGGGCGCCCAGGTTCGCGCTGACCGCCGTATTGCGGTAGACCCGCGCCGCGCACTCCGTGCCCTCCAGCTGCAGATACCGCTCAAAATCCGGCTCCAGATAGGCACTGACCGCGCCCTCCTTGTCCTCGGTACCGCCGCTCCAATGCTCCCGGAGCACCACGTCCGCGCCCAGCGAATAGGCCTTCTCCTCTTCCCGGTTCTCGTTGACCGTCCGGGCGGCATCCGCATTGAAGACGCCCAGCGCGGTGGTCATGATCAGGAAGAGCATGATGAAATACTGGCTGCTGCGGTTCCGCTGAATGCCCAGGAAGGATACGTGCAGAGAGGCGGGCCACAGGCTCTTAAAGGGCCGGTAGACCAGATAGCTGACCAGCGGGATCAGCCGGATCACCACCAGACCTGCGCCCAGCAGGAACAGGCTGGAGCTCAGGAACAGCAGGGGGTCCAGTCCGGTGCCCTCCGCCACCATATCCGCCAGATAAGCCTCCTGCTGACGGTAGCTGTACAGGCCGTACAGACCGACGCCGAGGATCACGAAATCCAGATAGAAGCGCTGCCAGAAGGGCGTCTCCTTCCGCTGCTTCTTGCGCTTCTGCGAGACGATGCCCTCCCGCGCGTAGCGCAGGGCCGGCAGCAGCTCGGCGATCAGGGCGACCAGGGCCGCTCCGAAGCCGTACAGGATCACCTTCCGATCAAACAGCAGCGGCAGGCTGCTGCGGGAAACGAACTCCAGGAAGGCATTTGCCGAGCCCAGGGCCTGCGTCAGCAGCGCGCCCAGCGGAAAGCCCAGCAGCAGGGAAGGGATCTGCAGCAGCAGTCCCTGCACCAGATAGATCAGCAGGATCTGGCCCTTGGAGGCCCCGCGGCTCCGGATCACGGCGATCTCCGCCGCCTCCAGGCTGAGGATCTGCGCGGACAGCATCACCATAAAGGCCGCGAGCAGGGCAAATACCGGCAGCTGCAGCACCGTCAGCGTGACCCGCAGCTTGGCCTCCATCGCCAGGAATTTATCCGCGATCGTCTTGAAATTGTCCGAATAGCTGCCGGAAAAGCCGCCCACCGTGGAGCTGGTCAGCGCCTTGTCCCAGCGGGCCGAGCAGTCCGCCAGATGCGCCAGGTTCTCCACCGTAAAGCTGTTCCAGTCGAAGTTGATGTTCCAGTTGGCCTGCACCCCGTGACGGGCGGTCCCGTCCGCTGTGTACAGCGCCCGGGCAAAGACGTTTTCGCCCAGCAGCACCTCGTTCGTGAAGCCGACGTAGCCGGTCCAGTACTGATCCGTCTGATCGATCGGCCGGTAAACGCCGACCAGTCTGATCCGGATCGGCTGATCCTCGTCATCGGTCAGATACGGCAGCCGCAGGACCTCGTTCAGCAGCAGGTTCTGGCCCACGTAGGCCTGCTCGGCGGCAATGACCTCCAGCACGCCGTCCTCCGGGACCGTATCGCTCATGAAGCGCCCGTGGATCAGCTCGATGTGCTCCTCAAGCCCGCTGATGCAGCCCAGCGACAGATTGTTCTGCTTCAGCGAATCCCGACCCATGGCGGATTCCACCATGATGCCCTGCATCCGCAGATGCTCCGTCTGCGCCAGCGGCGTCAGCCCGAAGTCCTCGATCAGCGCGCTGACCTTCTCCCGGTACTGCGCCACGTGATCGGATTTCTTATTCGTGCTGGAGGCGCTGATATAGACCGCCCCGGGCCAGGTATTGTTCTGGCTGATGGTGGTGCTCAGCTCCCGGCGCAGGCTTTTCTGCAGGATGCCCCGCACGTACAGCGGGTTGGCCGCCGTCACCGCGATCAGCAGGATATTGCCCAGCAGCAGGGCGAGAAACATCCATTTCTTTTTCAGGATCTTATTCCAGATAAACCGCAGCATGTTTCCTCCTACTCCAGCAGCAGCCAGTCGCCGTCTTCCAGGCCCTGGATGATCCAGGCCTGATCATTGCCCTGCACCGCCGCGTTCACAAAGCGCTTGCGGGCCACGCCGTCCTCCAGCTTCAGGACGTAATATTTGCCGGCGTCCAGCTGCATCGCTCTCCGGGGGATGACCACGCCCTTTCCCGTGATGCGCAGGGCGCTGACGCTGGCCTTGGCGGTCGACGCCGACGTCTCCTCATCCAGGCGGATGTAGACGCTGGTGCCCTTGCTGGAGCCCGGCAGCATGTTGACGGCGGCTACGACCCGGCCGGAGACCTCTTCTCCGTTCCGGCCGCTGCCCAGGGTCACCGTTACCGGCATATTATAGCGGAAGTAGCCGTTCCGGTCCTCCAGGACCAGCAGCTTGCCCACCTCCGAGGTGATCTCCATCAGCCGGGTACCGCTGCTGACCGTGGTACCGGCCGCCACGCTCTTGATCCAGCTCACCGTCCCGCTGATCGGAGCCACCAGCTCCGTCTGCGCGAAGGCGGCCTCCTGCTCCTCCAGGGAAGCGGCCTGCTTGGCCAGACTGCTCTCCGTCTGCAGGATATAGGCGCTGAGCGCCGCCTCCTGCCGCAGGATCTCCTGATCCATCAGCGCCAGATTAGTGATATCCATAGGCCCCCAGGCCGCGCGTTTGGCCTTCAGGGCCTCCAGCGTTTCTTCCTTGGCCGCCCGGCTTTCCTCGTAGCTTTCCCGGTTCCGCTGCAGCGCGATCCGCGCCTCGGTCAGCGAGACCTTGCTGGCCACCGGCTCCAGACGTGCCAGGACCTGTCCCTGGGTGACCTTATCGCCGCGGTTCACCTCCAGGCTGACCAGCTCGGAGGAAACGCCCTCGAACAGGACGCCGCAGCCCTGAGGGAAGTATTCCGTCGCGGAGCCGTTTGCCTGCTCGGCAAATACACCGTTCTCCGCCTGGACCAGCTTGCCGCCGGCGCCCTCCGCCGAGAAGGCTTCGCCGCAGTATACGGCCTCGCCCTCCTGCAGGCCCTCCAGGATCTCCGTTTCCACCGCCGTGCTCAGGCCCTTCTTGACCCGGCGCACGGAGCGGCCGCCGTTTTCCGCCACCACGTACACGTAGGCGCCCTGGCTGTCGTTCAGCACGGCGCCGGCGGGCAGCTTCAGCGTGTCCCTGACTTCCTTCTCCAGTGCCTTTATCAGCACGAAATCACCGGCCTTCGGGGCAACGCCCTCCGGCAGGCTGTCGAAGCTGAATACAGCCGGCGGGATGCTGTCGGTCTTCAGCACCAGCGCCATATATTCCTGCTGGGAATAGGGCTTGATCGTCAGCGGGAAGCTCACCCCGCCGATCTCTCCGGTAAAGGAGAGGGCGTTCTGCAACAGCAGCGGATTCACGCCGTCGCAGCGGACGGTCAGCTTAGCCGGATCGGCCAGGATGACCATCGTCTTGCCGGCCTCCAGCCGGTCTCCCACCAGCATGCTCTCCCGCTTCACCACGACGCCGGAAAAGGGCGCGACGAGCCGCTTGTCCTCCGCGGCCGTTCTCGCCTTCTCCAGCTGCCGCTCCAGCCGGGAAAGGGTAAAGCTCTGATTTTCCTCGGTCTGCGCCAGCTCCAGCTGCTTATCCTCGATGTCCAGCTTCTTGAGCGCGATCTTCTTGATCTGCGCCGCCGTCAGCTCCTGGCCGGCATAGGTCGAATACAGGGCCTTCAGCTCGATCACGAGGCTGTCCAGCTCCGCCTGGGTCTGGCGGTTGTCCAGCTCGTAAAGCGTCCGATTCATTTCCAGCTGCTCCTCCAGGGAGGCGAGCTGTTCCTCCGTGCTCTCCTCATCCACCGCCAGCAGAAGCTGGCCCTCCGTCACCCGGTCTCCGGGGTTGCAGTTGACCCGGCTCACGGTGCCCCCCGCTTTCAGGGAAAGCTCCTGATAGTCGGGCACCACCACGGCTTCGTAACAGGTGAATTTTGCCAGATCGCCCCGGGTCACCCGGGTCACGTCCTGCTTGACTCCGGCAGGCTCCGCCAGGCTGGGGGCCTCCTCCTGCGGTTCGGTGCCGCAGGAGGTGCAGCCCATCAGCAGCGCCAGGATCAGGATCACGATGCTCAGTTGCTTCACGGTCTCACCTCAATTCAGGATCACGGTCTGCCCCTCGGTCAGTCCCGCGCAGATCTCGATCATATCTTCCGCCTTCAGGCCGGTCTCCACCGGCACGTAGGCCTTCACGTCCTCGTTATCCAGCACGCAGACGGCCGGTTTCCCGTCCAACGCGGTGATGGCATCCTGAGGCAGCAGCAGCACGTCCTTCCGGGAATCCTTCACCACCACGATGCTTCCCGTGGTGCCGCTCTTCATCTCCGCGGCCTCCTTGAGCCGCAGATAGACCTTGCTCTTCTTCCCTTCCTCCCGTTCCGGGGTTTCCAGGCCGTAATCCGCGGCATCCACCACGGTCAGCGTGTACTCGATTCCATCCAGCGTCAGGGCAAATTCATCCCCCTCCGCCATATACGTCCACAGATCCGTTTCCGCCCGGAAAAGGCAGTAGCGGGAATCCGTGACGGTGATCACCTGACTGTTCAGATTGCTCTTCTCCCCCGGTGCCAGGTTCCGCAGGTAGGACACCGTACCGTCCATTCCCGCGATCAGCTGCCGGTCTCTGACTTTCTCTTCATACTCCGCCAGCTTCAGCTCCAGGATCGTCAGCGAGTCCTGCAGGCTCTGCCGCTGCTTTTCATAGCGGGCCGCGATTGTCTCCAGCGTTTCCTCCAGCGTATCCGGCTTCTCCGCGTAGTTGATCCGGGCACGCTTTATCTCCTGCTCCTCCCGTTCTCCCAGCTGCCGCAGAGACATTTCCTGCTTTTCCTTATCCAGACGGGCACTCTCCAGATTGTCGGCCAGACCGCCCAGCTCCAGCTGGAGCAGCACGTCTCCCGCCTTGACCTGATCGCCCAGCTTGACGTAGACGGCCTCCACCTCCAGACCGGCGGTCCGGAAAAACAGGCTCTCCGTCTGCAGCGGCTGATAGTTCACGAAGACCTTGCCAGTATCCGCCAGGTCTCCCCGGGTGACCTCTGCGGTCTCGTACTTAGGCACCTCATAGGCCTTATAGGTCGGCGACACAGGAAGGCTTTCTTCCTCGGGCAGCAGGCCGCAGCCGGTGAGCAGCACCAGGCCGGCAGTCAACAGTGCTGCCGTTCGTTTCATTCTCATGACACGTTCCTCCGAAACATGAAGGTATACGTAGTTATCATAGCATATTTTTCTCCGTTCTCATAGTCTCTTTTTGCAATATTTGCCCGACTTCCGTCCCTTTTTTCCCCCGATTCCGTTCTGCATCCGCCGCGGCGCCGCCTCCCGCGATGGCTGCCGCGATACCTTTCCGGCGCCCGGTTTGTTAGCACTCTTTCCGAAAGAGTGCTAATTCCCCTTGACTTTTTTCCCGTCCATGCTATACTGAGACTGAGGCTTTTCCGAGCCCCGAATGAAGAAAGAAGGCATACTGACTATGGAACAAGGATCCTTATCCATCAATTCGGAAAATATTTTTCCGATCATCAAAAAGTGGCTGTATTCCGACCACGATATTTTCTTCCGCGAACTGGTCTCCAACGGCTGTGACGCCATCACCAAGCTGAAAAAGCTGGAGCTGATGGGGGAGACCGAGCTGGATCCCGAGGAGGAGCTGAAGCTGGAGGTCATCGCCAACCCCACGGAGAAGACCCTGACCTTCGCGGACAACGGTCTGGGCATGACCGCCGAGGAGGTCAAAAAATACATCAACGATATCGCCTTTTCCGGCGCGGCGGATTTCCTCTCCCGCTATAAGGACAAGGCCAACGAGGACCAGATCATCGGTCACTTCGGTCTGGGCTTCTACTCCGCCTTCATGGTCGCCTCCAAGGTCACCATCGATACCCTTTCCTACGTGAAGGGCGCCGAGCCGGTCCACTGGGAGTCCGAGGGCGGCACCGTCTTCTCCATGGATAAGGGCGAGCGGGAGCTTCGGGGCACCAGCATCACCCTGTATCTGGCGGAGGATTCCACCGAATTTGCCAATGAATACCGGGCCAGGGAGGTGCTGGAGAAATACTGCTCCTTCATGCCCTATCCCATCTATTTCACCAATACCGACGCCAAGCCCGAAGAGCCCAAGACCGTGAAGAACGAGGACGGCACGGAGACCGTGCAGGAGCCCGAAGCTCCCAAGCCGCTGAACGACGTGACGCCGCTTTGGGGCAGGAACCCCTCCGAATGCAAGGAGGAGGACTACAAGGCCTTCTACCGCAAGCTTTTCAGGGATTACAAGGATCCGCTCTTCTGGATCCACCTGAACATGGACTATCCCTTCCGTCTGAAGGGCATCCTGTATTTCCCGAAGCTCAATCTGGAGACTGAGCCCGCGGAGGGCACCATCAAGCTCTTCAGCAACCAGGTCTTCATCGCGGACAATATCAAGGAGGTCATCCCGGAGTTCCTTCTGCTCCTCAAGGGCGTCATCGACTGTCCGGATCTGCCCCTCAACGTGTCCCGCAGCGCTCTGCAGAACGACGGCTTCGTGAAGAAGATCTCCGACTACATCACCAAGAAGGTGGCGGACAAGCTCACCGGCATGTTCAAGGTGGACCGGGAGAACTACGAAAAGTACTGGGACGACATCCATCCCTTCATCAAATACGGCTGCCTCAAGGACAGCAAATTCTCCGACAAGGTGAAGTCCGCCGTGATCTACAAGAATCTGGAGGACAAATACATCTCTCTGGAGGAATACCTGGTGCCCAAGGCCAAGGAGGAGGACGTCGTCGAGGTGGATCCCGACGCGCCGGACAAGCTGGAGGAGGAAGACAAGCGCTCCGTCATCTACTACATCACCGATCCGGTCCAGCAGGCCACCTATATCCGGCTGTTTAAGGAAAACGGGCTGGACGCGCTCCTCTTCGACCACGCCATCGACGAGCCCTTCATCACCAAGCTGGAGACCGAATACAAGGACTACAAATTCTGCCGCATCGACGGCGCCGTGGACAAGGCCCTGGCCGAGGAGCTGAGCGAGGAGGATGCCAAGGCGGACGGCGAGGCCCTGGCGGAGCTGTTCAAGAAGGCTCTTTCTCTGGAAAAGCTGGAGGTCAAGGTCCAGAAATTCAAGGACGACAAGGTCGCTTCTCTGATGACCTTTGCCGAGGAAAATCGCCGGATGAACGAAATGTTCAAGATGTACGGCATGGATACCGACAGTCTGCCCAATCAGGCCACGCTGGTGCTGAACAAGGGCAACCGTCTGGTGCAGTATTTGCTGGAGCAGCCTGAGACGGAGGTCTCTTCCCTGATCGCGCTGCAGCTCTACGATCTGGCCCGCATGGGTCAGGGCCCGCTGCCGGCGGAAAGCATGACCGCCTTCGTAGAACGCAGCCAGGAGATCCTGGGCCGGCTGATCCCTTAAAAATAAAGGAGGACTTGATCATGAACCCTGTTACCAAAGATACCACCATCGGCGAGCTTCTGCAGCGCGACTTCGGCTGTGCCGCGGTCCTCATGGGCGGCGGGATGCACTGCGTCGGCTGTCCCTCTTCTCAGATGGAGACCCTGGAGGAGGCCTGCGCGGTCCACGGCATGGATCCCGAGCAGATGGTGAACGCCCTGAACGAGTACTTCGGCGTCGAAGAAGCCTGATCTCCTAAGGAGCATAGCCGTGAAATTAGTCACTACCACGTCGGATCTGGAGCCCTGGTTCAGCGACAGGAGCATTGCCGCGCCGGTGGCTGCCATGAAGGATTCCGGCTTCCGCCATCTGGATCTGGATTTCAGCCGCATCATCTATCCCGGCTCTCCCTGGCTGGCCCCGGGGGACGCCTGGAAGCATGAGGTGGAGGACTGCGCCCGCATCGCCGAGGAGCTGGGACTGGATTTCGCCCAGTCTCACGCGCCGGACGGGGAGCACTATATCGAGGGAGAAAAGCGGGACAATCTCCTGCTGGCCCTGCACCGCACCATTGAGGCCTGCGGCATGCTCGGCATTCCCAATACCGTGATCCACGGCGGCACCGTCCCCGGCCTGGACCTGCAGGATCCCCTCTTCCGGGAGAGATCCCAGAAGCCCAAGATCGCCTTCTACGCGCTTTTCGAGGACGACTGCGAGAGGTATGACGTGGACATGCTCTGCGAAAACGGCTCCCGGATGTGGATCCCCACTTCGGTCTGCAATACCGGCGCGGATATGCGGGAGCTGGTGGAGCTGGCAAAGCTCCCCCGCCTCCACATCTGCTGGGACGTGGGACACGCCAACTGCGAGGGCTGCGACCAGTACAGTGATCTTCTGGCGATGGGCTCCGAGCTGAAGGCCGTCCATCTGCACGATAATCTGGCAAACGGCGACGCCCACGCCATGCCCATGACCGGAACGGTCAACTTCGACCGGGTGCTGCAGGGCATGAGGGCCATCGATTTTCAGGGCTGCTTCACCTTCGAGTGCATGAACACGCTGAGGCGCAGCGCGAAGGGCAAGCTGGCCCGCCGGGACGTTCAGCCGGAGGATAAGCTGGGGAAGGTCCCCCTTGCCCTCCAGCAGGCCCAGCAGCGCGTCACCTACGAGATCGGCAAATGGATGCTGGAAAGCTACGGCTATTCCGTAGAATGAGCCCTTACGGGCTTCTCCCGCCCCAACGGCGGCCTGAACAAAAAAACTCAGGGAATCACTCCCTGAGTTTTTTTTGATGGGTGAAGCTATGCGGAACGCCGTCCCTTACGGTCAGGGCTCCACGATCAGGTAATACATGCAGGGGAATTCGTCCCCGATGGTGAACTTCAGCCGACCGTCCTCATACACGGAATCCAGTCTGCCGGAGTAGAAGCCCTCCGAATCGATGGCCCAGACCTCCAGGGTCTCGCGGGGCGTCTCGATCTCGATGTCCGCCTCGATGACCTCGATCTCGATGGGATTGGTCCCGGGATCGATCATCTTATCGCCGTCGAACTGAGCGCCGTGGTTCCGGGCCCGGCCCACCGCCGTCATCAGGATATTGTCGGACTGCGTGATCGGGTCGTCCGTCAGGGAGGACAGGGTGATCGTGGCATAGTCCGTGCGGCATTCGATCGATACGCCGCTCAGCTCACGTCTGGTGGAGGCCTTGCTGGCCTTATTTACCGCGGGATTGCCGATTTTGCCATACAGGGACTTGGTCCGGGGACTGTCGATGATGCCGATGGCCTTGCCCGTGAGCTTCGTGATCTCGCCGGTATCGGAAACGATCTCACCGGCCTTCTCCCGGGGATATACCGCCGCGGGCTCCAGCACCTCGTCGCAGCCCTCGGCGGAAGCGCCGGGCAGCAGCGTGTGGACCTGATGGATCTCCATCGCAGAGCCCTGCAGTGCGTTGGGATGCTTGCCGTAAAGCTCGGGGCCCACCTGACAGCCGACGATCTGCCGGGCGGCGCTCACGTCGCCCCGCCGCAGCATCAGCGCGGCATGGTAGTACAGGCCGAACTGCGCCGGATCGTTCCAGATGGCGAAGATGCCCTCCCGGTAGGGAACGCCGCCGATGGTGGCCGTGGAGGCGACCTTGCCCAACAGGTCGTACTGGCTCATTTCATGGCCGTAGCCGTAGGTATGGACCGTCATCCCGGTCCAGTTCTGCAGGCAGGCCATGGAGGAATACCAGAGCGTGCCCTCAGCCCGGTAGGAGTTGGGGAAGGGAACGTCCCATTCCGTCATGAACATGGGCTTGCCGTGGATGCGGTTGCCGCACTGATTGGCCATCGGGCTCTTGCTCTGCTCCAGGATATGCACGTGCTTGCAGATCTTCTCCTCCTCGCCCCAGAGCCAGTCGTAGAAATAGCTGTGAGCATCCGTGAAGTCCATGTGCTCCTGGGCCTTCACCGTCCCGTAGTTGGTGCAGTAGTTGGAGCCGCAGATGGGGATCCGCACCCCCAGCGAGCGGATATAGGCGTACATATCGTCGCAGTACCGCCGCATCAGCTCCATGCGGAACTCCTGCATGGGCTGGTCCTGCGTGAACAGATCGCAGCCGTAGGCGTCGTATTCGATGCCCTTTTCCTTAAGCCACGCGGCAAACATATCCCGCAGCATGTCGTCGTAGTAGGGGATCAGGTGATACCAGCGCCGGTCGCTGTGGTTGATATAGGTGTCGTTCTCATTGATGATCGTGCACATGGCAAATACCGGATCGTCCTTATAGCAAAGGCCCGTATAGGGATTGAAATGGTTCCAGTATTTTTCGCAGAATTCCTTCTGCAGGTCGATCATCAGCGGATCGTACATGGCATACAGGCGGGTGCCGTCGTGCAGCAGATGCGCGTCCTTCACGCCGTCACCGGGCTTGAAGCGGCGATAGGTGGTCATGTCCACCATGCAGTAAATGCCCTTTTCCTTCAGGCACTTGATCAGATAATCGTGCCGCTCCAGGCATTCCTCGCAAAGCTCCCGGGTGTTCTTCACCCGTTCTCCGGCGGTCAGACGGTACAGATTCGGCGCGGTCCATTCGTCATCCATCTGATGAAAGCGCACGATATTGCAGCCGGCCTGCGCCAGGCGGTTGGCCACGGCCTCAGCCCGGGCATGGGGCGGGAAGCAGGCCGCTCCGTTGAACATCACGCCCCAGAACTTGGCCAGGGTGCCGTCCTCGAAGACCAGATTTTCCCCCTTTACCTGCGCGAAGCCGTGCCGGCCAGCCGGTCTCTCGTTTTTGAACACAAAGGAAATATCCACCGGCATATAATCCGGGTGCATATACACGGGAATGAATTTCGACATATCCTGTCACCTCCTGAAAGATACCTCTACTATACATGAACCGGCCGAAAAAGCAAGAAAAAAGCAGAGTCCGGGGCTTCCCGATCTCTGCTTTCCCTTCTCACTGTCCCTTTCTCAGTCCTCGTACTTCTTTCTCTGCTGATCCTTGGACAGATTGGCAAACTTGGTATACTGCGGCAGCCAGGCCAGCTCCACGGTCCCGATGGGGCCGTTTCTCTGCTTAGCCACGATCAGCTCCGTGATGCCCTTTGCCGCGGAATCCTTGTTGTAATACTCATCCCGGTAAAGGAACATGACCACGTCCGCGTCCTGCTCGATGGAGCCGGACTCACGCAGGTCGCTCATCATGGGCCGCTTATCGTTTCGGGCCTCCGGGCCGCGGGACAGCTGTGACAGGGCCACCACCGGCGCGTCCATTTCCCGGGCCAGAGCCTTCAGGCCCCGGGAGATCTCCGTGATCTCCTGCTGCCGGTTCTCACTGGTCCGGGCACTGCCGCTCATCAGCTGCAGGTAGTCGATGAAGATCACGTCCAGACCATGTTCCAGCTTCAGCTTCCGGCACTTGGACCGCATTTCTCCGATGCTGATGCCCGGGGTATCGTCGATGACCAGATGGGATTTACTGATGACGCCGGCGCTCTCCAGCAGACTGTCCCAGTCCGCGTCGGACAGATTGCCGGTACGGATGTTCTGGGCCTCCACGTGGGATTCCAGGGCGAACAGACGGTTCATCAGCACCTCCTTGGACATTTCCAGGGAAAACACCGCTGCGCTCAGCCCCTGATGGAACACCATGTGCTGTACCATGTTCAGGGCCAGGGCGGTCTTGCCCATGGAGGGTCTTGCCGCGATCAGCACGTAGTCCGAGCCGTGAAGACCAGTCAGCATGTAATCCAGGTCGGTAAAGCCGGTGGGCAGTCCCGTGATGGGGTCCTTGCTTCTGGCCGCCTCGCTGATCTTCTCCAGCGCGTTCAGCGCGACGTCCTGGATACTGGTGAAATCGGTGCTCTTCCGCTCGTTGAGCACCTTGAACATCTTGCTTTCGCTGTCCTCCAGGATCTTGTCCAGGCGGTCCTTTCCGGCGTAGCAGCTGTCCGCGATGCTTTCTGCCGTATGGATCAGCCGGCGGAGCAGCGCTTTTTCATACACAATCTCCGCGTAATACTTCGCGTTGGTCGAGATGGGCACCGCCGCGATCAGGCTGCCCATGTACTCCATGCTGCTCAGCTCCGGCGGCACGTCCTTTTCCTTCAGGCGGTCCTGAAGGGTCAGCATATCCACCGGCTTTCCTTCGCCGTAGAGCTCCGTGATCGTGTCGAACAGCAGACCGTACTGCTTATTGTAAAAATCCTCCCCGTGGATCAGATTCTCCAGCTGGGGGATGCATTCGTTGTCCAGCATCATGGACCCGATAACGGTCTGTTCCGCCTCCACGCTTTGAGGCTGCAGGCGTTTGATCAAAGTCTCTTCCATCGTTTTACAGGGCCTGAACGTTCAGGGCCAGCTTGGCAATAACATCCTTATGCAGCTTGAGCTCGACCGTCTTCTCGCCGACCTCCTTGATGGGGTCCGCCAGCACGATCTTCTTTTTATCCACCTCGATGCCGCACTGCTCCTTCAGGGCATCCGCGATCTCCTTGGAGGACAGGGCGCCGAAAAGCTTGCCGTTGGCCCCCACCTTGATCTGCATATTCAGCTTCACGGAGCCGATCTTACCGGCCAGCTCCTGTGCTTCCTTCAGCTGCTCGGCGGCCAGAAACGCCGCGTTCTGCTGCTGCAGCTTCAGCGCGTCCAGATTGGCCCTGGTGGCCTCCACGCCCAGCTTGCGGGGCAGCAGGAAATTCCGGGCATAGCCGTCGTTTACCGTTACGATATCGTCTTTCTTTCCTAAAGCCTTCACATCCGCGAGTAATACTACTTTCATGATAACGCACCTTCCTTCGTCATGCTTTCAATGGTTTCTTTGATCCTGAGCTTGGCCTCGGCCACGCTCAGTCCGGTAAACTGCACGCCCGCCGCGGACAGATGTCCTCCGCCGCCCAGACGTTCGCAGATCAGCTGTACGTTTACTTCGTCAATGGATCGGGCACTGACGTAGATCACCTCGTCCACCTGGGTGAAGACGAAGGAGGCCTTGATCCCGGCGATGTTCAGGAGCTCGTTTGCCGCCTGAGAGCCGATCACCGTGGGGCTGTCCAGTCCCTCCGCCCGGCACTCCGCCATGGCGTACACGTCCCGGAAGATCTCCGCTCCGACGGTGGCGTCCGCCTTCGCCCGGAATTCGGCGAAATCCTCCCGCAGCAGCTTCTTCACCTCCACCAGATCCGCTCCGCTGCGCTTTAAGTACGCAGCCGCCTCAAAGGTACGGGCGCTGGTCCGGTCGGAGAAATTGTTGGTATCCACCAGGATGCCGCTGTAGATGGCATTGGCCTCCAGCGGCCTCAGCTTCACGCCGTTCTCGCCGAAATACTGCATGATCTCGGCGATCATTTCGCAGGCGGAGGAAGCATAGGGCTCCACATAGGACAGGATCGCGGGGATCGCTGCCGAGCTCTGCCGGTGATGGTCGAATACCACGACCTGATCGGTCTTCTCCAGCAGGCCGGGGCATTCGGTCAGCGACGCCCGGTTCACGTCCACCACGACCATCAGGGCGTTATCGCCTGCCAGCTGCAGGGCCTCCTCACCGGAGAGGAACATATTTCTCGGATAATTGGGATCCACCTGGAAGCACTGCCAGAGCGGCCGCACGGAGAAGCTCACCTCGTCCAGCACCAGGTAGGTATCCTTATGCAGGGTCTGGCCCAGCCGGTACATGGCCACCGCCGCGCCGAAGCTGTCGTTGTCGCCCAGCTTATGGCCCATCACGAAGATCTGCTCCTTGCCGGCCATGATCTCCTTCAGCGCCTGGGCCATCACGCGGACCTTCACGCGGGTCTGCGCGGCCTCGCCCAGGTTCTTGCCGCCGAAGTATTCCACCTCGTCGCCGGTCTTCACCACCACCTGGTCGCCGCCTCTGGCCAGCGCCAGATCCATGGCGGAACGGGCTCCCTTCAGATTGTCCTCATAGCTCTCCCCGGCACAGCCGAAGGCGATGCTCAGGGTCACCGGCACCGTATTGCCCATCTTGATATTCTTGACGTCCTTCAGCAGGCTGAAGCGGTCCTCCCGGCAGCCCGTCAGGCCCTTGGTATCGATGGAAATGAAGAAGCGGTCCCGCTCGGTACGGCACACGATGCCGTTGAAATTCTGGAAGTATTTGGTGATGCGCTGCTCGATGATGGCGCTGAGCAGGCTCTGCTTTTCCGCCTCCGTGCTCTTGATCAGCTCCTCGAAATTGTCCACGTAGATCAGGCCGCTGACGTTCCGCTCGTTCTCCAGCTCCACCAGCGTCCGCAGATGGACCGTTTCGTTGGACAGCAGCACCGTGATCCGCCGGGGCTCAGACTCCACGCCCTCCGGCTTTATGGCAAATACCTGATCGCCCAGGGTCAGGTACGGCGGCATTTCGGCGGCTCCTTCATCGGAAAAGCAAAGGCTTTCCCAGTTCCAGTCTGCCGTCTGCGGGAACACGTCCTTGAACCACAGCGGTCTTTCGGCGTCCGGAGAGATCTCCTGCAGGACCGCCGTCATGGCCCGGTTCAGCCAGAGGATCCTGCCCTCAGGGTCCAGCAGCAGGTACGGGTAGGACAGCTCTTCCATCTCCTTCTGCAGCTGGTCGGACACCTCCAGGGCCTCCGCCACCACAGATTCGTTCATCTTATTTTTCAGGACGAAGCGCCACACCAGCAGATACGCCAGCGCACCCAGCACCATGACCGCCACGGCGATCCAGCCCATTTTCAGATAATATTCCAGGACCATGTAGCCCGCTGCCGCAAACAGCATATACGCCAGCAGGAACCTCGGCCACTTCATCATATCTCGGAATAAACTGCGCATATAGCCCCCTAACAGATCATCGGATACAGTTTTGCTTACTATAGCACATTTCCGCGGAAAATACAAGCAGAAAGCCCCGCGTCCTGAGACGGGGGCTTTCGCATTCTTGCGTATATGCAGCCGGAGATCCTCCGAGGCTTATTTTTCGGCGACCTCACCCTTCGGGCCCAGCTCCAGAGTCGAGCCGAAGTCCAGCCGCAGGGAAGCGCAGGTCAGCTTCGCGTCCAGCGTGAGCTTGCAGTAGAGGTCCGCCTTCTCCGAATCGGAGTGGAAGCCCACCACCACCGGGATGCCGGGCGCGTTAATATCGACCGACTGCGTGCGGGGCGTGCCGGTCTGGTCGCCGCGGATATAGAAGATCCCGCCGCCCGCACGGTCCGTCACGGTCAGCGGACAGCCCTTGTAGACAAAGAAGCCGATCCGCTTGCCGTTCAGGTCCACGGTCACGTCTTCATGAGCCACCTCCAGCTCTACGCCGGAGCAAAGGCCGTTCAGCAGGCAGACCGTCCAGCCGGAGGGCACCCGCAGGAACAGGTCCGTCATATTGGCAGTACCGACGGTCGCCGCCACGGAATCGTAGTAGGCGGTCTTCTCCGCACAGTCATAGACATTCTCCACGGTATCATAGGCGCACTTGATCTCCACCGGCAGACCGGCGAAGCTTTCCAGCATCTTTTCCAGCGCCGAGCCGCTCGTGGCAGCAAGGTTCACCCGGCCCGTCCCTGCCGTGAGCTCCGCTCCCTCCTCCAGGGTCAGCTGGCCGAGCTCCAGATCGAAATCGCCCAGCTCCAGCGCGCTGCCGGCAGCCAGCCTCAGGCTCTTGTTCTCCAGGAAGGTCAGCCCCTCCAGGGCGATCTTCCCCTCCAGCACGGCCTTTGAGGCGGCAGACTGGGAGAAATCCTGCAGCTCCTGCAGCGAGGTCAGCACCAGATCGGCAAATTCCGGCATCTGCACGTCCTTCGCGGTCTTTTCGATGGCCTGCTCCGGACGCAGCGCCAGGATCACCGAGGACTTCAGGATCTTGCCGACGCTTTCGTCAAAGGATACGATCTTCCCGCCGCTCACCGTATACTCAAAGTAGCGGTCGCCGTCTAAGCAGATGTCGATCACGGCATTTTCCGGGTACTCCACCCGGTAGTTGTTGCCGCTTCCGTAGAAGTAGATAAAGACGTCGCCGGGCTTGTAATACTCCGCCTGGGTGTCCATGAGGCGAACCGACTTGTCCGTTCCGGTGGAAACGTAGAAGCCCGCCGTGTGCTTTTTGATCAGCATCCGCCGCAGGGCCTCGTTGTTCTCCTCCGTCAGCTGCAGCATCTTGACTCCGTCGGAGAAGAGGGTCTTCTCCCGGATGAACAGGGCGTCCAGCAGCTCGTTGACCGTGGCCGGAAGCTCCGTCCTGACGCCCAGCACGGTGTCGTAGAAGGCGTTCACGAAGGCCAGGTCCTGATAATCCTTAAATTCCAGCGCCGTGGGCGTTCCCTGCTCGGCGACCGTCTTCAGCGCCGCCAGCTGGCTGGCGGAAAAGCCGTCCCCGGCCACGGGCAGTGAGAAGGTCCGGGTGGGGATATGATCCGCGCTGCCGGCCTCAAAGACCAGCGTCTCGCCGAACTTCTTCTGATTGACCACGGTATAGCTGAGGGTCTTGCTCTTGCCGGCGGCAAGCGATACGGTCCAGGTAAGCTTGTTCCCGTCGACCACGGCATCCTTGGGCGTTCCCTTCAGGACAGCGCCCTCGGGCACGTATTCGGTGACCGTCAGGTCCTTGTAATCCTCTTTGCCGGTATTGGTCAGGACCTCGTTCACCACGATGACCTGGCCCTCCGTGATGTCGGAGAAGGTATTCAGGCTCTTCAGGGATTTGCTGACGTCCAGGCCGCCGTAGAGATAACGGGACACCGCGGCGGGCGTCATCGTCTTCGCCCGCAGGCCCTCCTCCAGCGAAGGCCGGAACAGGAACCATTTGCCGTCGTTCTTGCCGGTAAATACGCCCCAGGCGGGATTGCCGTTCCCCTTGATCAGCAGCTCGTCCATGGTCTGGATCACCAGCGCGCCTTCGGGCTCGAAGTACTGATCGCCCTTGGTGGAGCGCCAGGACTGATCGTCGTTGAGGCTGCCGCCGCCCAGAGGCCAGCAGTGCATGCAGTAGGTCACGCCGTCCCCGTAGATGTCACCCAGTATCAGGATCACGTGACCGGAGCCGGAGGCGCTGCCCCAGCCGTAGAACACGTCGCCGGCCTTAGCCTCCTTCACCAGGATGTCTGCCGCCTCACGGATATCGGAAAGTCCCCGGACGCGGTCGTAGCTGGTGACGATTGTCGGCAGGTTGTTTTTCTCATAGATCGCCGCCTCCGAGTAGAGGTTGATCCATTCGTAGTCAAAGGCCTGCAGATACAGGTCATAGACGAACTCCGAGCACTGGGCATAGAGCATGGAATCCCAGTCGGTCTCCTCGGGAGTCTGACCGGTGGTCCGGCGGGAGCCGCAGGCGGGCTTGTTCTCCAGCGTGACCACGCCCAGATCGTACTGGACGTTTTTCCGCTTGTTATAATAGGCCATCGCGTTCTCGTAAATGATCTTCGCGAAGGTGGCGTCGTCCATCTCGGCCACGGTCAGTGCAGAAAGCCGGTCCCTCTCCTGTTCCAGAGGGCTCTTTTCCTCCGCGGGCTCGGTCGGGGCTGCGGTCCCTACCTCCGTCGTCTGCTCGGCGGCGGGGGCAGTGGTCCCGTCAGTCTCCCCGGAGGTCTCGGCGGGATGACCGCCGCAGGCAGAAAGCAGCAGGGCCAGTCCGAAAAGCAATATGGCTGCCGTACTCTGATGTTTACGCATGGTTTTGTCCTTCCTCTCCTGCAAATATGCAGTAATGTATTTTCAGTATAGCCTATCTGCCGGAAAAATCAATCTTGACTTGCCGCTCTCCCGCAGCATACCCGTCAGGGCCGCGCGGCGGCGCCTCCGCCATCCGGCGGCGGGACCGGCCCTACAGGATCTCCGGGCTCTTCAGATGATCGGAGGGCAGCGTCAGGCCGCATTCCGCCCGCACCAGCAGGTTGTAGACCGCCGCGCTGTAGGCCGTATCCCGGACCAGCTCCGGCGGAGCATCCGCCGTCTTCGTCACTAACGGCAGCTTTGCCGTCTTCTTCAGCAGGCCGGGCACCGGGCTGTCCTTACGCAGCCCCAGCAGCTTCAGGGCCGTCGGAGGCTGTTTTCCCGCGCCCTCCGGCAGATCCAGCAGGATGTGGATCAGGGCCCGGCGCACCCGCGCCTGGGTGAAGGCCTTGGTGGCCGCCTGCTCCGTCAGCTCCCGGAAGCTGCCGCAGCGGGGATAGGCCTCCCGCAGCCGGGCCGCCAGGTCGCCGGGAACGTCGTCGAAGGCGGTCAGCTCCCGCCCTTCCCGTTCCAGCTCCAGCAGGCGGTAGACCAGCAGCGCGAACAGGGCCTTATCGCCCAGCGCATAGTCCAGCCGTTCCAAGCTGAAGTCCGGCAGCCAGGCCTTAAGCTGCTCCCGGGGCGTCCCGGCGCGCAGGGCCTGCCGGATCGCGCCGGCGCCGGCAAAGCGGCCCTCCCGCAGCGTTTCCTCGCCATGGCCGGCGCCCTGCCGCTTTACCGGGTGGACCGCCGGAGCGAAGGCCTGCCGCTTCAGGGCCCTGAGGTATTCCAGCGCCAGGGTATCGTTGGGGCCCTCGGTCAGGGCGCTCAGCTCCGGCGCCGTCTGCCGCAGGGCCTCCGCCACTGCCCGGGGATATGAGGCTCCCGCCTTCAGCGCGGCCTTGACCAGCGCGCTGTCCCCCAGCGCCGAAAGCGCGTCCGCTCCCTGCCGCAGCAGGGCCGGATCGCCGCATTCCGAGCCGAAGCTCAGGTCCGTCACGCAGCCGCAGGCCTTGAGAATCCCCACCGCGCCGGCCGCGAAATTTCCGGCGCTGCCGGTGGCCGCCGCCGGAGGCAGCTCCAGGACCGCGTCTGCCCCGGCGGCTAACGCCATCGCGGCCCGGCGGTATTTGTCGGTCAGGGCAGGCTCTCCTCGCTGGGTGAAGCTGCCGCTCATCACGACGATGACGCCCTCCGCGCCGGACAGGCGTTTTGCCTCCTCCAGCTGGTACAGGTGTCCCCGGTGCAGGGGATTATATTCAGCTATGATCCCTAATATTCTCATTTTATGCACTCTTTCCTGAATAATTCATGAAAACTACCGGATATAACAAATTTCATCAAAAGTTTATGAATAATGTTTGACTTCCCCGCGCACTTGTGCTATTCTACCGCTTGTGATTATTTTGTCTTCAAAGAAGACGATGGAGGTTAATGATGAAGGGTACTGTTAAGTGGTTCAATAACCAGAAGGGTTTCGGTTTTATCTCTGTGGAAAACGGTGCTGACGTTTTCCTGCACTACAGCGGACTGGCCATGGAAGGCTTCAAGTCCATCGAAGAAGGCGCTGCCGTTGAGTTCGATGTCGTTGAAGGCACCAAGGGCCCTCAGGCTGTAAACGTTAAGAAGATCTGATCCGACAACCTATTGTCTAGTATGCGAAGGACCGGGGTTTTCCCGGTTCTTTCGTTTTCTGCCCCCGAGCGATTTTTCCTCTTCCCATGAAAGGACTGTGCCATGCCTTACTGTGTCTGGGCCCTGCTGTATTTTCTGCTGCTCTCTCTGATCACCCTCTGCTTCTACGGGGCCGATAAAAAGAAGGCCAAAAACGGAGCCTGGCGGATCCCGGAGCGCACGTTGCTGCTGCTCAGCTTTTTAGGCGGTGCCGCGGGAGCGCTCACCGGCATGAAGCTGTTCCGCCACAAAACGAAGCACTGGTATTTCTGGGCGGTGGGGATCCTGGGGCTGCTCTGGCAGCTCGCTCTGGTGGTCTTCCTCTATCTGCGCTTCGGCATCTGAATATTACAGGAGTTGCTATGAATATTTACGTGATCAGGCACGGTCAGACCGACTGGAACCTGCAGGGCCTTACTCAGGGCAAAACCGATATCCCGCTGAACGAGACCGGACGGGCACAGGCCTGCGAGACCCGGGAGCTGCTGAAGGACATCCCCCTTGACCGGGTGATCTCTTCTCCCCTCGGCCGGGCGCTGGAGACCGCCGGGCTGGCGACAGCGGGGCGCGGCCTTCCTCTGGAAACGGATCCCCGGCTCATGGAGCGGGGCTTCGGCAGCTTTGAGGGCGGTCCCTGGAACGCGCTGCCCTCCGAGCAGCTGTGGGGGCTGGACGGTGAAAGCGGCATCGGCGGCGCGGAGCCACTGGAGGCCCTGCTGGACCGGGTCTATGCCTGCCTCAGGGAGATCATCCGCCGCTGTCCCGGCGAGAACGTGCTGCTGGTCACCCACGGCGGCACCTGCCGGGCCATCGAAAGCTTCTTCCATCAGGAAAATGCCGCTGCCGTGCTGAGGGAGTTCCGCATCGCCAATGCACAGATCCGTCACTATGAGACGGAGCAGCTCCCCGTCTGAGACTTAACGCTCTGCGGCGTACCGCCGTTTCAATCCCGATCGCCGGAAGCCTTTTCCGGTCTCCTCTCCGCTGTTCCCGAATGATTTACCGCTGCGGCCGCTTAGGCGGCCGCTTTTTTATGCCCTTCCAGGCGTCTGATGCCCTCCATGAACAGATGCGCCACCGGACCCAGGCCGAAGGTCATCACCAGCGTACCGATGCTCGCGATGCCGCCGAAGACCAGGATCAGGATCACGCCCGCCCCGTCCAGAGCGATCCGCACCCAGAAGAATTTCAACTTCGGATGCTTCCGGCAGATCATGAGCGGAATCGCGTCGTAGGGGGCCACGCCGGCGTCGCAGACCTGGTAAATAGCCAGGCCCAGACCGCTGACCACGACGCTGACGGCCAGCAGCGCCAGCTGCCCGCCGAAGCTCCCCGTCAGTCCGGCGCAGGCTTGCCCGAGGAGCCCGCTGAAGAACTCCGCCGCGTACGAGATCAGGAACCAGTTGACGAAGGTCCCCACCCCGATCATTTTCCGGCCGAACAGCAGCTCAAAAATGAACAGGAAGCAGTTGTAGCAGATCGCGTAGGTGGTATAGGCGATCCCGAAGTAAGACGAGACGGCCATGCAGGAGCCGTTGAAGGAATCGTTGCCCAGACCGGCCAGCTTTGCCAGTCCGACCCCCAGGCCCAGGATCCCGTTGCCGACGATACACCAAAGGAGCTTCCGGCTCTTCTCTTTAAGCGCTGCTTTTTCCATCTGTGCTGCCTCCCTGTCAAACGGCTTTGACGCAGGTCATTATACACAGTGACCGCCGGAAAATCAATCCGCCCCGCAAATTCTCCCCTTCCCCTTCTTTTCCTTTCGACCGTTTGCCATTTTTAATTAATCCGTTTAAGAATTCCCATAATTACTTCCTTGCTTTCTGCCTGCCTGGATAATATAATGAAATCGTCAGTCGGCAGCCTTTCCTATTCTTCTTTTTTATGCTGCGGCCGCTTCCTTGCCTTCCGCGGGCGCGGATAGTATAATATAGTCATTTGTCGGCTGTTTCCACTTTATTCTTAAGGAGAATGCTCATGGAAGAACGTTTGCTGGCGGGATTTGCCCGCCTGGATATCACGCCGCCGCTGGGCGTGCTGATCCCCGGATATTACGTGACGCGTATCGGGGACGGTGTTCTGGACTCCCTGTATATGAACGCCTTTGCCTTCAAAAAGGGGGATAAGACCGCCCTTCTCGTTGTCTGCGATCTGCTCAGCATCACGGGCGATCTGTCCCTGCATCTGCCGAAGCTGGTGGCGGATGCCGTGGGCATCGAGGAGGAGGCGGTCTTCATCTGCCATACCCACACCCACACAGGGCCCGTGGTGGACAGCTACCGGGAGCCCAGCGACGCCCAGTATACCGAATGGTTCAAGCGCCGTCTTGTCGACGCCGCGCGGCTCGCCATCGCCGACTGTCAGCCGGTCACGGCGATCTACGGCAAGGAGGACGGGCTGGAGGGCCTGGCCTATACCCGCCGTTTCCGGATGAAGGACGGACGCGTCACCAAGCCCGGCTACTGCGATCCCAATATCGACGATTACGCGGAGCCCTTCGACAACACCATGCGGGTCATTCGGATCGAGCGGGACAATGCCAAGGAGCTCGTGCTGGTGAATTTCCAGTCCCATCCCGACAACATCGGCGGTACCAAATACTCCGCCGATTATCCCGGCTATCTGCGTCAGCAGGTGGAGCAGGAGCGTCACTGCTTCTGCGCCTTCTTCAACGGCGCCGAGGGCAATATGATCCCCCAGTCCCGCAAATTCCCCCAGCGCATCAAGGGCTATCAGGGCGCCAAGCAGTACGGTCTCGAGCTGGGTGCCTGCGCCCTCAGACTCTGCAGCCAGGCGGAAAAGCTCGAGGGGACCGATGCCCTCTCCTTCCGCCGGATCACCCTGACCTACAAGACCAAGCTGGAGGGGGCCGATCTGGACCGGGCGGCGCTCATCGCGAACCTGTTCAAGGAAGACCGCCGGGACGAGATCAAGGCCCTGCTGCCCCATCCCGAGGATTACAGCGGCGTCTGCGCCGAGGCGATCCATCTGATCTATCTGCGGGACAACGCGCTTTACCGGATCCCCATGTTCCTGACGGTGCTCAGCTTCGGCAATATCGCCTTCGTGGGCATCCCCGGCGAGCCCTTCAGTCAGGTGGGCGTGGACGTCCGCGCCGCCTCCCCCTATGCCATGACCTGCATTTGCTGCCATACCAACGGAACGGTGGGGTATTTCCCCACAGAGGAGGCCTTTGATAACGGCGGCTATGAACCCTACAATACCCGCTTTGTCAAGGGCACCGCGGAGCAGGTGCGGGACGAAGCCATCAAGCTGCTGCGGCAGCTCAAGGAGAAGGAGGCAAACGCATGAGAGCCATCGTTAACGCCACTCTGGTCCTGCGGGACCACTATCTGCCCGACGCCGTGATCCTGATGGAGGACGGCTGCATCAAGGCCTTCGGCGAAAGCTCTGAGATCACGGTCCCCGAGGGAACGGAGCTCATCGATGCCGGCGGGCTCTTCGTCGGTCCCGGTCTGGTGGATATCCACACCCACGCCGGCGGCGATCATTCCTTCCTGCGCGATATTCCCGGTGCCTGCCAGGAGCACCTCAAGGGCGGCACCACCTCCGTTCTGGCCACCTACGGCTACCGCAACTCCCAGGCCAATATGATCCTGGGGCTGGACCGAGCCCGGGAGGCCATGGAAAACGATCCCCGCTGTGCCAATCTGGCCGGCGTCTACATGGAAGGCCCCTACCTCAACAGCAATTTCGGTGCCGGCAAGGACGATCTGCCCTGGAACAAGCCCATCAACCGGGAGGACTATCTGCCGGTGCTGAAGGCCGGCAAGGACCTGGTCCGGGTCTATGCCACCGCCCCTGAGCGGGAGAATCTCCTCTCCTTCATCCTTGACGCCAAGGAAATCGACCCGAACGTGGTCTTCACCGTCGGCCACAGCGAGGCGACTCCCGAGCAGGTGGAGCGGCTGATCCCCTACGGGCTCTGCCTCGGGACCCATCACACCAACGCCACCGGCACCATCGTCAAATACCCCGAGTGCCGCGGCTGCTGCGTGGACGAGGCCGTCAACTACAACGACCGCATTTACGCCGAGCTCATCTGCGACAGTCACGGGATCCATGTGGCGCCCTATATGCTCCGGCTGATACGGAAGGTCAAGGGCGACGACCGGATCGTCCTGATCACCGACGCCACGGCCGCCATCAAGGAGGAGGGCCGTCAGACCGGCCTCTACGAGGGCGTGGACGATATCAACTTCGACTTCCAGGAGGAGATCTCCGGGACCCGGATGCGCCTGAACCAGGCCTGCCGCAACATGATGAAGCACACCGGCGCCTCCCTGGTGGACGTGTTCAAATTTGCCTCCTATAATCCCGCCCAGGCCGTCCGGCTGACGGACCGCGGCGAGATCGCCGAGGGCAAGCGGGCCGACCTCATCCTGGTGGACCATCTCATGAACGTCAAGACCGTGCTCATCAAGGGCCGGATCGAATATCAGGCCTGAGCGGCAGGAGGACGCTATGAAGTACATCTATAAGCTGACCGAAGATCCCGTTATCGATTTCGCCGCGGAGGAGCTGAAGAAGTATCTCCGCATGATGATGCCGCGCTCCGGCGAATACCGCATCTGCTATGACCCCGCTGCTGCGGAGGGCTACCGTCTCGGCCTTCTGGCGGATTTCGGACTTCCGACCGCCGAGGTCGCGGATACGGAGCTGGACGACGTGCTCCACATCGACACCGATGAAAAAGGCGGGATCATCGCCGGCTCCAACCCCAGGAGCGTGCTCCTCTCCGTCTATCAGTATCTGAAGGAAAACGGCTGCCGCTTCCTCTTCCCCGGCGTTGACGGAGAATATATCCCCATCGCCGACGTGAAGCCGGTCCGCTTCCATAAGAAGCCCTCCCTCCGCTACCGGGCGCAGTGCAACGAGGGCGCCGAGACCCAGCAGAGCGTGCTGGACGCCATCGATTTCACCGCCAAGCTGGGCATGAACACCTTCATGCTGGAATTTGACATCCCCTTCACCTACTACAAGAAATACTACGAGCATCAGTATAATCCGGCCCGGGAGCCGGAGCCCGTCAGCGTGGACCAGGTGCTGCAGTGGAAGCGCGCCACCGAGGCTGAGATTGCGAAGCGCGGCCTGCGCCAGTTCGACATGGGGCACGGCTGGACGGCGGAATCCTTCGGCATTTCCTCCGTTTCCGGCTGGGAGGCCCAGTCCCAGTCCACCATTCCCGAGGAGATGCGGCAGTATCTGGCGCTGATCGGCGGCAAACGCGAGCTGTTCCACGGGGTCGCCCTGAACACCAATATCTGCATGTCCAATCCCGACGCCCGCAGGCTCATCTGCCGGCGCGTGGTGGAATACGCCAAGCAGGCCGAAAACGTCCACTGTCTGAAGATCTCCCTGGCCGACTACATGAAGAACCACTGCGAGTGCGAGGAGTGCCGGAAAATGCGCCCCTCCGACTGGTACGTGAAGCTCCTCAACGAGATCGACGAGGCCCTCTGCGCCGAAGGTCTGCACCAGAAGCTGGGCTTCACCATCTATTCCGATACCGCCTGGGAGCCCGAACACGAGTCCTTCAAAAACCCCGACCACTTCCTCGGCAACCTGGCGGCCATTTCCCGCAGCTACCTGACCAGCTCCGGGGTGGACCCGCAGCCCAAGACCATCACGCCCTACATCCGCAACGTCTCCGACCGGCTGGATTCCATGGACGAATATCTGTGGCACGGCAACGAGTGGCGCCGGCAGAGCGGCTGCACGCTCTTCGCCTACGAATACCACTTCTGGAAGGCGCAGTTCTACTGCCCCAGCTGCCTGACCTTCGCGAAGCGCCTGAACGAGGACGTCATCTCCTACCGGAACAACCGCTACGTCGGCGTGATGGAGGACTGCTCGCAGCGGAATTTCTTCCCCAACTCGCTGGCCTTCCAGATCTACGCCCAGACCCTGTTCGACGTGGACATGGACTACGAGGCGGCCGTGGAGGACTATCTCTCCCACACCTACGGCGAAGCCAAGGATATCGTGCGCCGCTTCTTCGAGCAGCTGGAGGAATACATGCCCCAGCGCTTCGTGGACACCCAGCACACCCGCCCCGTGGACGTGGACAAATACCACGACAAGGCCATGATCCCGTCCCTGCAGAAGGCCATTGCCCTCTGCGAGCAGCTGGATAAGGACCTGCTGCCCTACCGCAGCCAGCCCCAACGGGTACAGACCGTGGCCGTCCGGCTGCTGGGCTACTACACCCGCTACCTTCGCGGGCTGGCCGGAGCCTTCATCCTCAAATGCACCGGCGACGACGCGGCTGCCCGTCAGGAATACAACCGCTTCCTGGACGAATTCGGCGCCTGCGAACGGGATATCGAGCCCTACTACGATCACTATCTGGCGCATATCGCGTTCAATCCGATCTTCAACAGCGGCAAGCTCCCGGAGATGTGAGCGCCTGCGCCTAATACAAAAAGCACTGTCTTCACAGAAAACTGTGAAGGCAGTGCTTTTTTTGCTGCCGCTCTCCGGCTTCAGCGCCGGAAAACGTTCTTCTTACTCACTCAGCGGAAAACCGTTTCCGATCAGTCAAAGTATCTCTTTAACAGACCGGCGAAGGCCTTGCCGTGGCGGGCCTCGTCGCGGGCCATTTCGTGGATGGTATCGTGCAGCGCATCCAGATTGTATTTCTTGCAAAGCTTGGCCAGGTCGGTCTTGCCGGCGGTGGCGCCGTTCTCGGCATCCACGCGGACCTTCAGGTTCTCCTTGGTGGAAGGAGAGACCATCTCGCCCAGCAGCTCGCAGAACTTGGCGGCATGCTCGGCTTCCTCAAAGGCAGCCTTCTCCCAGTACAGACCGATCTCGGGATAGCCTTCTCTGTGGGCGACTCTGGCCATGCACAGGTACATGCCGACCTCGCTGCATTCGCCGGCGAAGTTGGCCTTGAGCTGGCTGAGTATATATTCCTTATCTTCTTCGGAAACGCCGTCGAGTTCGGTGCCGACACCGAACTTGTGCTCGGCGGCCAGAGGCTCATCCTCCGACATCTCGGTGAAGCTCTCACCGGGGAC
>JAZLJI010000104.1:0-14372 GCA_045617825.1 Lachnospiraceae bacterium | reverse complement strand
TTACTATTCACGCATTTTTTCCATCGGGTCACCGTTATCATCCCCCCAAAAAGAGCTTGCGTATATCCTTTTGGAACCTGTTCCGCAAGAATATGCCATGATATCCTTCAGGAGGTTATCCATGTATCATCTTGACTGCCGCGAAGAACTGGCCAAGACTTTTATTCATTTACTCTCAGAAATGGATTATAGTGAAATTAGCGTGAAGCGGATCTGCGATCAGACAGGCGTGTCCAAATCCACCTTCTACCGAAACTTCCACGATCTGTATGCGCTGCAGGACTATCTGATCATAGATCATCTTCACTGCTTCGATGGCTTTTCCCATCTGGCAGCAGGAGACTGTTCCCTCCTCTCCGCGCTGCAGCAGGTCCTTCGGGCGCACTACCAAAACAGAACGATTCTGACAAAGCTTTGGAGCTTCGGCGGGCAGAATTCCATTTACGAAACGATGCTTTCTCATGTCAGATCACTGATCCCGGATGATTCACTCTCAGAAGAGCGCTTGGTTTTTGTAAAGGATCTGCTTCTGGGCTTCAGTTACGGAGTGATCGGCCTGATCAAAGAATGGCTTTTTCGGGATGTGGATTTTTCGGGAGAACCGTATGCGGAAGTCCTATACCATTTATGTCCGAAGGTGCTGATAGATGAATATGATCCGGATACCAGAAAAAAAGGCGAAGGAACTGAGTGATCAGTCCTTCGCCTTTTTCATTTCACTTGAACCTGTCTAAAGTCTTCGGCTCAGTCCTCGCTGCGGTCAGCCTTGTCATACAGGGCCTGCACGGCTTCGTCCGCGCCGCCAGTGAGCTTGGTCACCAGGATGCTGACCAGGAGGCCCGCAAGGAAGCCGGGGATGATCTCATAGATCCCGGTCGAGGAAAGCTTCCACAGCCAGATAACGTCCACCAGGGCGCCGGTGATGATACCGGCCAGGGCGCCCTTGAAATTCAGCTTCTTCCAGTACAGGCTGAGCAGGATCACGGGGCTGAAGGCCGCGCCGAAGAGGCCCCAGGCATTTTCCACCAGGCTCATGATCGTCCCGCTGTTGGGGTTGGAGGCAATGATCACGGCGACCACGGTGATGGCTACGACCACCAGACGGCCGGCCCAGAGCATTTCCTTATCGGAGGCCTTATCCTTGCGGATGATAGGCTTGTACACGTCGCTGGCGAAGGCGGAGGCAGAGGCCAGCAGCTGAGAGTCCGCGGTGGACATGGAGGCGGCCAGGATCGCGGAAAGCAGGATGCCCACGATGAGGGCCGGGAAGATTGCTTCCACCATTTTGATGAAGACGGTGGATTCATCAGCGATCTCACCCACCAGCAGATGGCCCACCACACCGGCAGCCACGGAGAAGATCACGATGAGCACGTTCCAGGTGATGCCGATCCTGGCGCTCTTGCGGATGTCCTTATCGGAACGGACAGCCATGTAGCGGACGATGATGTGCGGCATCCCGAAGTAGCCCAGGCCCCAGCCCAGACCGGAGACTACGGTCTTCCAGTCGGGGAAGAGGTTGAAGAAGCCCTCCGGCAGCTCGGCGGCGGTGACGGTGCCCTCGCCGTTGCCGATGGCAACCAGGGCGAAGATCGGAGCGATCAGCAGGGCGCCCAGCATCAGCATGCCCTGGAAGAAGTCCGTCCAGCAGACGGCGGAGAAGCCGCCCAGGAAGGTGTAGCCCAGAATGATGACCGCCGAGAAATACATCGCCTTGGTGGCATCCACGTTGAAGACGTTATGGAACAGGGTCCCGCAGGCCTTCATGCTGGAGGCGGCGTAGACCGTATAGGCCACTAAGAAGATCACCGCGCAGACGATCCGCAGGGCCATGCTCTTGCTGAGGAAGCGGTTGGTCAGGTACTGCGGCAGAGTGATGGAGTCATTGGCCGCGATGGTAAAGCGGCGCAGTCTGGGCGCCTCGGTCAGCCAGCAAACGGCATATCCGACAGCCAGGCCGATGGCGATCCAGGCCTTGCCGAGACCCAGGGCGTAGATGCTTCCGGGCAGGCCCAGCAGCACCCAGGCCGACATATCGGAGGCTCCGGCGGACAGGGCAGAGACCCAGGGGCCCATTTTCCGGCCGCCCAGGAAATAATCCTTCTCTCCGGCGTTCTTGGAGCGCAGGAAGAAGTACACACCGATCCCCAGCATGAAGACCAGGTAGATCAGGAACACGATGGCTTCGATTTTGTTCATGATGGCAAAATCCTCTCTTTCGCAGAGCTTTTCAGCAGTATAGCATGAATTTTCCCGGAAGGAAATACGGAAATTTCATTAGAAGACAAAAAATCCGGAAAATCTTGCCACATTTCCGCCTTCATGCTATATTCAAGGTACTTATTTCAACGGAGGTGTTTGTCATGTCCCTTGATCGTTTTCCTGAAGTAAAGAAGAATTTCGGCTTCGGCTGCATGCGTCTGCCGATGGCGGAGGGCGCCGTGGATACCACGGAATTTTCCGCGATGGTGGATGCCTATCTGGCCGCCGGCTTCAACTATTTCGATACCGCCCACGGCTATCTGGAGGGCAAGAGCGAGCCCGCGCTGAAGGCGTGCCTGACCTCCCGCTATCCCCGGGAGAGCTACGTCCTGACGGACAAGCTGACGGATATGTTTTTCAAGTGCCAGGAGGACATCCGGCCGCTTTTTGAGCAGCAGCTGGAAGCCTGCGGAGTGGACTATTTCGACTTCTACCTGATGCACGCCCAGACTGCCGAGCGCTTTGCCTACTATAAGAGCTGCCGGGCCTACGAGACCGCCCTGGAGCTTCAGGCGGAGGGCAAATTCAGGCACTTCGGCATCTCCATCCATGACAGCGCCGAGGTCCTGCGGCAGATCCTCACGGAGTATCCGCAGATCGAGGTGGTCCAGATCCAGCATAATTACATCGACTTCGAGGATCCCGCGGTCCAGAGCCGGAAGCTTCTGGAGACCTGCCGGGAATTCGGCAAGGCCGTCCTCGTGATGGAGCCCGTGAAGGGCGGCCAGCTGGTGAACCTCCCGGAGGAGGCCGCGCAGGTCTTCGCAGAGCTGGGCGGCAGCCCCGCCCAGTACGCCATCCGCTTTGCCGCAGGCTTCCCGGAGATCCTGGCCGTGCTGTCCGGCATGAGCAATATGGAGCAGCTGCAGGACAATATCGGCTTTATGAAGGACTATCAGCCGCTCTCCGCCGAGGAGGCAGCCGCGGTGGATAAGGTCCGTTCCATCTTTACGAAGCTGGAGCTGGTGCCCTGCACCGCCTGCCACTACTGCACGGACGTGTGCCCGCAGCAGATCAATATCCCGGAGATCTTCGCCTGCCTGAACAAGCGGGAGATCTTCCACAGCTGGAGCCAGACCTACTATTATCGCTCCATCTGCACGACCCCCGGTCACAGAGCCTCCGACTGCCTGCACTGCGGCGCCTGCGAGGAGAAGTGCCCGCAGCATTTGCCGATCCGCGAGTATCTGGAGAAGGCCGCTGCCGCGCTGGAGAAGAAGAAAGAGGCAAAATGATGAAGCGCTCTGCCGCTCTGCGCCTGTCTCTGGCGCTGTTCATCTTCGGGACCATCGGCATCTTCCGGCACTACATTCCCCTGAGCTCGACCCTGATCGCCTTCGTGCGGGGCACGGTGGGGACCCTGTTCCTCCTGCTGGTGATGCTGCTGCAGAAGAAAAAGCCGGACCGCGCCGCCCTGCGGGAGCATTTCCTGCTCCTGCTGCTTTCCGGCGCCGCCATCGGCTTCAACTGGATCCTGCTGTTTGAGGCCTACCGCTTCACCTCCGTGGCGGTGGCGACCCTCTGCTACTACATGGCCCCCATTTTCCTGATCCTGCTGTCGGTCCCGCTGCTGAAGGAAAAGCTGACGGGCAGAAGCATTTGCTGCTGCGTCCTGGCGCTGGCGGGCATGGTGATGGTCTCCGGCGTCCTCTCCGGGCAAATGCCCACCGCCGGGGAAACGAAGGGCATCCTGTTCGGCCTGGCCGCCGCAGCGCTCTACGCCGTCGTCATGCTGATCAACAAGAAGATCACCGGCCTGCCCGCCTTCGAGCGGACCGTGAGCCAGCTGGGCTTTGCCAGCCTGGTGCTGCTGCCTTATCTCCTGCTGACGGAGAAGGCTGCCGTCAGCATCCCGGAAAATCAGCTGACCCTGCCGGTGCTGCTCCTGCTGCTGGCGGTGGGCATCCTCCACACCGGCATCGCCTACTGGCTGTATTTCGGCGCCATGGAGCATCTGCCCGCCCGGACCATCGGGATCCTCTCCTACATCGACCCGGTGGTGGCGATCCTGCTCTCCGCCCTGTTCCTGGCGGAGCCCCTGGGCCTCTGGGGCGGGATCGGCTCGGTACTGATCATCGGCGCCGCGCTGCTGTCAGAGCTGCGGAAGGAATGAGGACCCGGGACCCGTTCCCGACCGTTTTCCGATCATTTTTAGGTGTTAGACCGACGCCGTTTACCGGCGCCGCCCTGCTTCCGCGCGGAAGCCAAAAAAGGAGGATACATGCAGGAAATCAGATGTCCCAAATGCGGCGAGGTATTTGCCGTTGACGAGTCCGGCTACGCCGCCATCCTCAAGCAGGTCCACGACAGGGAATTCCATGCGGAGGTCCAGCGGCGGGAAGACGCCCTGAAAAGCGAAAAGCAGCTGGCCGTGGCCCAGGCGGAAAATGCCAAGGACCAGGTGATCGCCTCGCTCCGGGCTGAGATGGAGAAGCTTAAGGCCGATAAGGCCCTGGCCCTGCAGCTCGCCGGGGCGGAAAAGGCAAAGCTCGCCGGGGAAAAGGACGCCGCCGTCCGCCTGGCTGCCGCGGAGAAGGACGCCGCCGTCAAGCTGGCGGTCGCCGAAAAAGAAAGCGAGATCGAGCGGCTGAAGGCCGCGCAGGCCACCGCCGAGACCCAGCACCGGAGCGCCCTCGCCCTGCTGCAGGATACGCATCAGAAGGAGCTGAAGGACAAGGATACCTTGATCGGCTACTATAAGGATCTGAAGGCCAAAATGTCCACCAAGATGGTGGGCGAGACCCTGGAGCAGCACTGCAGCATCGAATTCAACCGGATCCGGGCGGCAGCATTTCCCGAGGCCTATTTCGAGAAGGACAACGACGCGAGGACCGGCAGCAAGGGGGATTTCATCTTCCGCGACTACGATGAAGGGACAGAATATATCTCCATCATGTTCGAGATGAAGAACGAGAACGACGCCACCGCCACCAAGCACAAAAACGAGGACTTCTTCAAGGAGCTGGACAAGGACCGCAACGAAAAGGGCTGCGAATACGCCGTGCTGGTGTCCCTTCTGGAGGCGGACAGCGAGCTGTACAACGAAGGCATCGTGGACGTGTCCTACCGCTATCCGAAGATGTACGTGGTCCGGCCGCAGTTCTTCATTCCGCTGATCTCCCTGCTGCGCAACGCCTCCCGCAATGCCGTCTCCTACAAAAAGGAGCTGGCGATCGCCCGGAATCAGAACCTGGATATCCGCAATTTCGAGCAGAATCTGCTGGATTTTCAGGACAAATTCGGCAATAACTACCGGATCGCCAGCGAGAAATTCAAAACGGCGATCGATGAGATCGACAAGACCATCGACCACCTGCAGAAGGTCAAGGACGGCCTTCTCGGCTCCGAGCGCCAGCTTCGCATCGCCAACGACAAGGCCCAGGAGCTGAGCGTGAAAAAGCTGACGAAAAACTGCCCCTCCGTGGCGGATATGTTTGAAAGTCTGCGGAACGAATAAGGCTGCGAGCCAGTCGGCCGCGTCCTGTGCGTGAAGGCCCCGGGCCGCCCTGATATGCGGCCCGGGGCATTTTTTTGACGTTTCGCGCCGATTTGTAAATAAAAGCGCTTGCAATATGCTTTACAATCATTTATACTGAAGGCAGTAAAGGAGGGTTTTCTATGGCACAGACGGCAATGGTCAATTTCAGACTTGATGAAGAAGATAAGAAGAGCATGGAACAGGTTTGTAATGAAATCGGGTTGTCCATGTCTGCCGCATTCACCATATTCGCAAAGAAGGTCGGAAGAGAAAAGCGTATTCCGTTTGACCTCAGTATCGATCCGTTTTACAGCGAAGAAAACTACCGGCGTTTATCCGCCGCCATCGCGGATGCTAAAGCCGGCCGCAACATGACTGAGCATGAACTGATCGAGGAGGACTGCAGAGACCAATAACAGCGAAGGTTCCGCCTATGATAGTACCGCAAGGCGGCCGCTCTGCCTGATACAGGCAAAAGCGGCCGCCTTTTTGGCTGCTCATTATTCTTTCTCGGGAAGGCCCTTCCGCGGAAGCTTTCCGCCGCGCGGGCTTTACAGCCGGTCCTCCTCCAGACGGCGCAGGCGGCCGCGCAGCAGCGCGCCCTGCACAATGAAGGCGGCGAGGAAGAGGCCGCAGCCCACCTCCAGAGCCGGAATCAGCCAGGCCGGTGCCTCCTTCCGCTCGGGATCTCCCGAGGGCTCCTCGTCCTTCGGTGCCTCTTCTACCGTCAGCTCGATCGGGAACTGCTCTTCTTTCACGTTGCCGTATTCGTCCTCGCAGCGCAGCGTCACGGTCCCCCGCTTCAGTCCCGGCTGTCCCCGGAGCGGGCTGAAGCTGATCCGGGCCTGCCGGGTCTCGCCGGGGCCGATATTCCCCGCCAGCACGCTTTGCCGGGCGGAGATGCCCTCCAGCTCCAGCGTGGCCATCGCGTTGCAGATATCCGCCTTTCCCAGATTCATGATCAGCAGAGACATCGAGGCCACGTCGCCCTCCACGGCTGTCGGCGGCACGTCCAGGCTGCCCATTTCCATCCGCATTTCCTGCGTGACCGGAAGCATGAAGCTTTCCTCCACAAGCCGCTCCTGCCCCAGAACACGGCAGCTGACACTTACCGTAAAACGGTGCAGGGATACAGCGGCCCGGCCCCCGGTCAGCACCGGGATCTCCAGGGCAAATGTCTCGCCGGGCAGGATCTCCGGAAGGCTCAGGCGGCTTCTCCCGGTCACGGTGACGCTGCCGCTGCTCTCCGTCAGCAGGACCTCGCCCTCCGTGAGCGAAAGGGTCTTCGCGGGATTCCGCAGGGTGAGGTACAGCACGCCCTCCTCCCCGACGGTCAGCGCGCCGGACAAGCTCAGCTCCGGCTTTTCCTTTTCCGGATTGGCCGCGCCGCCGCGGATCCGGATCACGTAGGGCAGCTCCGTTTCCAGCGCCGCGCCCTCCTGCGTCTGCCCGCAAATGCGGATCACCGCGGGATAGTCGCCGTTTACCGGGGCCGACTGCAGCGGAAGGCGCAGCGCGATCCCGTAAAGGCCCTCCTGCGCCTCGGCCTTCACCGCCTCCGGTTCATTTTTCAGCAGATAAACGTCCGGATCCAGCAAATGCAGCGAGGCCGTGACCGGTCCTGCCGCTTTGTCGGAGCGGATCGGCAGCAGCAGGGTCAGCATGTCCCCCGCGATCTCCGGCTCATAGCCCTGGTACCAGCTCTTCTCCATCCCGGGCAGATGCGCCTTCTCGTCAAGATAAAAATCCTCCTGCGTCTCCGCGGTCGCGGCGGCTCCGAGGGCAGCGGTCTGCCCCTCCGCGGAGACGGCGGACCCGAGCTCCGCCGCCCGGACGGTCCCCATGCACAGCCAAACCGCCGCGGCAGCGCAAAGCAGCCCGGCCCGGCCCATCAGCTTCGCAAATCTCATCCTGTTTTTCTTCATCTTACAGCTCCCGAATATTCTCAATAATGCTCTTTTTCGTCACCAGGCGTACCTCCCGCCGGATCAGCAGAGCACAGCAAAGCACCGAAGCGGCACTGAAAACAGCCATCGTCAGGGCAGAAAGCAGCGCCGCATTCCCCGCAAAAGCGCTGATACCCCACAAGCCAAACCAAATCAGAGGGATCAGCAGCTCAGCCGCTGCCAGCGTAATGCCGGCGCCGCGCAGGACCGGACGGAGATAGCTGCGCACCAGATCCCGCTCCTCCGCGCCGACCGCCCGCAGCATCCCGATCGAGCGGATATCGCTTTGCAGCTTCCGGGCTGTTCCGGACACCGCCAGTCCCACGGAGACTGCGAAAAAGACCGCCGCCAATGCGGCAAAGAGCAGCTGCACGGTCCGGGTGCGAGTCATTTTCTGCCGGGCCTCCTCCCGCAAATTGGTCAGCAGGTAGCTGTCCGAGCGGCGCAGAATCGATTTCAGTCGCTGCTCCAGCAGCTGCTCCTCCTCCAGGCTCAGCTTCTCCTCCGTATGGATCCGCAGCGACAGCACGTCCAGCCTCGGCAGATCCATTTGCCGGAAACCTTCCACGCTGGTCACCATCACCACGTCTCCGCCGCTTGACCACAGCATCCGATCCTCCAGGACGGCGTCTGCCGCCAGGGACAGACGGCGGAATCCCGTCTTATCCAGATTGTCCAGGACCACCCCCTCATGCAGCATCCTCGGGATCGGCTGTTCGATATAGCATACGGCCAACTCCAGCGCTGTTCCCGGATAGAAGCAGTCATTCTTCTTGATCATCACATCCCCCGGGTCACTGGCTTCTCCGGCTACATAATACCCTTTCGAGGTGCCATTCCTCCACCAGGTCGGAGCCTGCACCAGAACGGAGCTGCCCTGATCGATGGCGGTACGGGAGACGGTGCCTGCCGGGAGCGCCTTGATCATTTCCTCCAGGACCCGGTCCGATGCCAGCAAATACACATTAGGGACCGGGGTGAGATCAGTCTGCAGCATTTTCCGCACCGCTGCCTGACTCTCAGGCCTTGCCCGGTGGCCTGGCCCGAAACGTAATTGCGTCTCGTCAAAATAGCGGCATTCCTCCTCTGTCAGCAAGGTCATATTCACCAGATGATCCTGCTCCACCCCTGTGACGTGAGGAAGGCTGCGGATCTGCTGCAGATCGGTCTGATTCAGCTCATGTCCCGAATAATCAGAGAAGAAATCATCATAGGACCGGAGATAGGACTGTTTCTCCACGGTAAAGGCCGCCGTTTCCCGGGACGGAAGGCTGACCTGCGCGGCCAGCGGCAGCAGGCCGCAGCAGCAGGTCATCAGCAGCAGGAAAAATGCCGTGCTCTTCTCCCGCCGGGGATAGAGCTGCCGGCAGCGCTTCGCTAACAGGCCGTCAATGCGAAAGCTCGGGCTGCTCTTGATCTTTTTCGCCTGCCGCAGCAGCTGCGTATCCCGGATCACGCTCATCGGCATGAGCCGGCCTGCCCGTTTTAAGGGGCGGTACTGGGCGATGGCGATACTGATCAGGCTCACCGCCAGGGCCGGCAGGATCAGCCAGAAGGAAAAGCCGAAGCGCAGGATCCCCGGCGCCCAGGAGGCCAGCGAAGCGGTAAAGCCGCAGGCCGCCAGGATGGCAAGAGGCAGCAGAAGGACGCCCAGAAGAAGCGCGTCCAGCCCGAAGATCCGCCGGATCTGCCGTTTTGAGGCACCGATAGCCCGCAGGATCCCGATCTCTTCCCTTCGGGAGGACAGCAGCGTTTCCATGCTGCCGGAAATGACCACTCCGCTGCTCACCAGCAGCGACAGCCCCAGCAGCAGGATCAGCGCCAGCAGCGTCTGCGCATTTTTATCACGGGCCAGGCTCGATATCAGCAGCGCTTCAAAAGGGAACTGCATCCTGCCCTCCCAGTCCGCGGCAAAGATACGGTTGGATATGGGCAGGCCTTTATACAGCTTCTGAAGCTTCCGCTGGCTAAGTCCGTCTTTCAGGCTCAACAGACGTTGGACCGCCAGCCGCCCGGTGGCAAAAGCTTCCCCGGAGGAAGCACCGAGCAGGGCGGGAAACTTCGTCACGGACTCGTCTGAGTAAACGATATGCGACGACTCCTGCTCCAGCCAGGGCGACCGGTCCCCGAGGACTCCCACCAGGGTAAAGCTTTTCTCCTCCGGGATGCCGTCGATCGGCTCCAAGGTCAGCGTGATCCCGCTGCCGGGCTCCTGCGGCAGCTCCAGGGCGATCAGCGCCCCGCGTTCCGCCGCGAGCTCTCCGGCCCTTTCCGGCAAACGCCCCTCTTCCACACGGTAATCCAGCAAAGCAAGCGCAGTCTCATCCGCCCAGCCGTAATAGAGCTCGCTCTCCGCTGCCGTGGCCGCCGTATATACGTGGCCCAGCTGATCCATGGCTTTCTCCGCCAGGATATCCGCATCCTTCCAATCCGGGTTGTCAAGGACCACTGCGTCCACCAGACCGACACGACTGCGTTTCAGCTCATTTTTCGCCAGGATCACCCCGTAGGCGGACAGGAAAACCGTCATGGCCAGGAAGGCCGACAGGAAAACGCCGATGCCGAGCCCGATATAGGCCTTCTTGCCGGCCGAGAGGCGGGCGGCGGCCATGCGGCCGTAGCTTAAGCGCTTCATGCCTTCACCCCGCTGTCACCGACGATCCGCCCATCCTCCAGCCGCAGGATCCGGTCGGCCGCCTCCGCCACGCTCAGGTCGTGCGTCACCAGCACCAGCGTGACGCCCAGCTCCCGGCTGACCGTACGCAGAAGCGTCAGCACCTCCCGGCCGGATCGGCCGTCCAGGTTTCCGGTGGGCTCATCGGCGAAAAGGACCGCCGGCTTCCCCGCCAGCGCCCGGGCGATCGAAAAACGCTGCTGCTGACCACCGCTCATGGCGGCCGGCAAATGCTCCAGGCGGTCCCGGATCCCCAGCAGATCGATCATGCGGTCAAGATAGTCCTCATCCGGCTTCTTTCGGTCCAGCATCACCGGCAGCACGATGTTTTCGTAGCCGGTCAGCTCCCTGACCAGGTTATAGCTCTGAAAGACAAAGCCGAAGCGCCGGCGGCGCAGGACCGCCAGCTGATTGTCCTTGTAGGCGTACAGATCGTTCTCCCGGCAGAAAACTTTCCCCTTGGTAGGGCGATCAAGGCCGCTTAAGAGATGCAGCAGAGTGGATTTTCCGCTGCCGCTGGGGCCGGTGATCGCCGTGAAGCTGCCCGCCGCAAGAGAAAGGCTGACGTCATCCAAGGCCGTCACCGGGCTCCCGCCCGTCTCATAGATCTTGCTGATGTGCTCCGTATGCATGATTTCCATAGTAAAATGCTCCTCCTTGTCAGCCCATAGTATATCAGCGGCTTCTTGCGTTCCTCTTTCCCGGGGCTTACGATTTCGCAAGGTTCTCCGTCAGCTTGGGGAAGGACACGGTCACCCGCAGGCCCTCCCGGCCGTTTTCCGCGCTCACGGTGCCGTGGTGCCGGAAAATGACCTCCTTCACGATGGCCAGTCCGATGCCTACCCCCTCCGTGCTCTGATGCTTCGCGCGGTAGAAGCGCTTGAACAAATGCGGCAGCTCCTGCCTGTCCACGCCTCCGCCGTCGTCCTCCACCGTGACGAAGACGGCCGCCTCGCTCTCCTCCAGCGTCACCGCGATATGCCCGCCGGGCTGTGTATGCTCGCAGGCATTTTTCAGAAGATTGGAGAAGGCCTCGCCCAGCCACTTCTCATCGCCCCGCAGGGAGGCGCTGCCGGAGAGCGAAAGCTGCCGGTCGGGCCAGACCGGGGAAAGACTGTCCCACTGCTCCCGGATCAGGCTTCCGAGCTCCAGCCCGGCAAAGCGGAAGCTGTAGCCGTCCGCGCTCAGCTTTTCCAGCCGCAGCAGCCCGTAGATCAGGGCTTCCATCCGGCTGATCTGCTGCAGTGAGGCGTCCCGGTGCGGAGCCTCGTCCATTTCGGTGTACAGGCGCAGCGTCGTCAGCGGGGTCTTCAGCTGATGGGAAATGTCCGCCGTCATATCGCAGACGAGGCGCCGCTCCTCCTGCGCCATGTCCCGGGCCAGCAGCAGCCGCTCCTCCAGCTCCAGGATCTCGCTGCTCAGCTCCGCCAGGACGTTCTCCTGCAGGGGAAGCTCCGGCGGTGTGCCTTTGCCGGCGTTGAAGTCCGCCACGCTGTCGCGCAGCCTGCGAAGCTCCTTCCGGTCCTTCCCGTACAGTCCAAAAAGGACGGCGGCTGCCGTCCATCCTATCAGGCTGCTTACGATCCATCCGACCACTGGTATCCCACCCCCCGTACTGTCTTGAATTTATCGGCGCCGATCTTCTCCCGCAGGCGGCTCACGTGCACCGAAAGCGTATTGTCATCCACGTAGCGGGCCTCGGCGTCCCAAAGGGCCTCCAGCAGGGCCGCCCGCGTCACGATCCCGCGGTGCTCCATCAGCTTCTGCAGGATCTTATATTCCGTCAGCGTCAGGTTCAGGACCTCGCCGTCCATCACCGCCTGCATCCGTTCGGTGTCCAGCAGGATGCCGCCGCGCCGCAGCTTTCCCTTCTCCTTCCCGGGATCCGCCGCCGTCCGCAGCTGTGCCCGGATGCGGGAAAGCAGCTCCTGCAGCCGGAACGGCTTCGTCACGTAGTCGTTGCCGCCCGCGTCCAGGCCCCGCACGATATCGTATTCCTCGTCCTTTGCCGTGAGAAAGATGATCGGCTGCCGCACGCCCGCCTCCCGCAGGCTGCGGCAAAGGGCCACCCCATCCCCGTCCGGCAGGAAAACGTCCAGCAGGATCAGCCGGATGCTGTCATCCAGCTTTTCGGCCGCCTCCCGCGCTCCCGCCGCAGACACGGCCTCATAGCCCTCTCTGGTCAGCAGCTCCGCCAGCGCCTCCCGCAGCGCGGCGTCATCCTCTACGAGCAGTATCCTCATCGGCATTTTCCCTTCCTGAAGCATCGTTTCTGCCTTGATGGTACCCGATTTTTCCGGAGAATTCAATGAATCCCGGCGACTTTTTTCCTTAAGAATTCGTAAGCTTTGCCGGGGCGGCGCGGTTTTTCCGCCGCTATACGCAAGGGACCCCGGGGAACGACGCGGGCTTTGGCCGCCGCGCTCCCCCGGAAATGGCGTGCTGCAGGCGCCCTGCCTTGCCGCATTTGCGAAACAGGGTTGACATCCGCAGGCCTTCGTCCTTATTATAAGCTTAGTATGGGCGGTCTGCCGCGGCAGCTGCGCCCCTTCCCCGGGAGAGCCGGATCGGTCCGCCCGAGATCTCAGTGAGGAAAACCTATGCAAAACAGCTTTGTACTGAAGGGTGATCTTTGTTTCAATGAGTCGCCGACGGCGCTTAAGGGCATCGCCGGCGGATACCTGGTCTGCCGGGACGGGGTCTGCGCAGGTGCCTTTGAGGAGCTGCCTGCCGCCTGCGCCGGGCTCCCGCTTTACGACTACAGCGGAAAGCTGATCTTTCCCGGTCTGATCGATCTGCACATCCATGCCCCGCAGTTCTCCTTCCGCGGCACCGCCATGGATCTGGAGCTGCTGGATTGGCTGAACCGCTATACCTTCCCCGAGGAGGCCAAATACGAGGATACCGCCTACGCCGACCGGGCGTATACGATCTTCGCCGACTGCATGAAGCGCAGCGCGACCTCCCGTGCCTGCATTTTCGCCACCAAGCACCGGCCCGCGACCGCGATCCTGATGCGGAAGATGGAGGACAGCGGGCTGATCAGCTGCGTGGGAAAGGTCAATATGGACCGGGAAAGCATCCCCGCGCTGGAGGAGCGGGATTTTCTGGATTCCGCCTTCAACACCTTCGGCTGGATCAACGATTCCCTCGGCAAATTCAAGCGGACCTTCCCCATCCTGACGCCGCGCTTCATCCCCTCCTGCTCCGATGAGCTGATGCAGGAGCTGCGGGAGATCCAGCGGGCCTACGGGCTTCCGCTGCAGTCCCATTTGTCCGAAAATCCCGGAGAGGTCGCCTGGGTGAAGGAGCTCTGCCCCGATGCCTATTTCTACGGCGATGCCTACGACCGCTGGGGGCTCTTCGGCGGAGAGGTGAAAACCGTGATGGCCCATTGCATTTATTCCTCCGAGGAGGAGATCGATCTGATCCGGAAGCGCGGGGTCTTCGTGGCGCACTGCCCCACCTCGAACATCAATCTCTCCTCCGGCATCGCGCCGATCCGCAGATATCTGGAGCTGGGTATCCGCGTGGGGCTGGGCAGCGACGTGGCCGGCGGCCATACGGAATCCCTGTTCCGCGCCGTCACGGATGCCGTCATGGCCTCCAAAATGTACTGGCGCACCGTCAATGACGCTTACAAGCCTCTGACCTTTGCCGAGGCGATGTTCCTGGCCACCGAGGGCGGCGGTGCCTTCTTCGGCAAGGTGGGCAGCTTCCGACCGGGCTATGCCTTTGACGCGGTGGTGCTGGATGACGCCTCCGCCCGCACGCCGATCGAGCAGAGCGTCTGTGAGCGCATGGAGAGGGCAGCTTATCTGGGTCTCGACAGCGTTGGGATCGTGGCCAAATACGTGGACGGGAGCAGGGTCTTCGGCACATGACCGGCGATTCCGAAATACGGGAAGGGCTTTGCGTCGGCTCCGGCATCTGCCGTTCAGCTGCCGCCTGGCATAAGGAACCCCGGGAAACGCGGCGAAGTCGGAGGCCAAGCGGGCTTAGGAAGACAACA
>JAZLJI010000103.1:0-5800 GCA_045617825.1 Lachnospiraceae bacterium | reverse complement strand
GACCGGTATCCCGAGAACGTGACGGGGCATATCGACGCTGCGGAGCGGAGAAGGCGGACCGCAGCCCTGAAGCCCGGCTCCGCGGAGGCGGACGCTCCGGTCCGCTACGTGTCGGAATTTACGCCGCCCACCTTCCTCTGGCATACCTATGAGGACAAGACCGTCCCGGTGGAAAGCAGCCTGCTTTTCGCGGAGGCCATGATCGCCCATCGGAGGCCCGTGGAGCTGCACGTCTACGAAAAGGGCCCCCACGGGCTGTGTCTGGCCACGCCGGTCTCGGAAAATCACAACGGGCTGGTGAATGCCTCGGCGGCCCTGTGGACCCGCCAGCTCAGGATCTGGCTGAGCGAGCTTTTCGGAGAGAGCGGCGGCGACGGCATCCCGCTGTACGACCGCAGCAGATACGTCGGCCGGCCCGCCAAATAGCCTGCGGCAGCTGAAAATCCTTTGAAAAAGCTGAAAAAACGTCTTGACAGCGCTCGGGGAAAGTGGTAGCATATGCTTCGTCAAATTATTCAAAGCAGAGTATCCACTCTCACCTGAGCGCTTTAAGCGACTGCGGGTCATTCGAACAGGACGGCGTCCTGGGCTCAGTGGGTAGTTATGCTATCCGCTTTTTTTATGCCATTTACCGCAAGGAGGTGTCGGCTATCAGCGAATTATTAATCAACGAAGAGATAACGGAGAAGGAACTTCGCGTTATCGGCAGCCATGGGGAACAGATCGGTATCATGGAACTCAGCGCTGCACTGCAGAAGGCAGAAGAGGAGGAACTGGACCTGGTCCTGATCGCTCCCTCCGCCAAGCCACCGGTAGCTAAGATCATCGATTACAGCAAATACCGCTATGAAATGCTCCGTAAGGAGAAGGATGCGAAGAAGAAGCAGAAGGTCATCGAGCTGAAGGAGGTCCGGCTTTCCCCGAACATCGAGGAAAACGATCTGGCCACCAAGGCCGGGGCCGCCCGCAAGTTCCTGGAGAAGGGCAATAAGGTCAAGGTCTCCCTGCGTTTCCGCGGACGTGAGATGAGCCATATGACCCAGACCAAGCACGTGCTGGATGATTTCGCCGCGCAGCTTTCCGATATCGCCGTGATCGATAAGCCTTCCAAGATGGAAGGCAGAAGCCTTGTGATAATTTTGACAAAAAAGAGTAACTAAGCAGGAGGATAGAAACATGCCGAAGGTAAAAACCAAAAGAGCTGCCGCCAAGCGTTTCAAGAAAACCGGTACCGGCGAACTCAAGAGAATGAAAGCGTACAAGAGCCACATCCTGACCAAGAAGTCCACCAAGCGTAAGAGAAATCTGCGCAAGGCTACCATTACCGATGCCACCAACGCAAAGGTAATGAAGCAGATTATGCCCTACTAATGAAGGAGGTCAGAGACTATGGCAAGAATTAAAGGCGGCGTTGGCGCCAAGAAAAGACATAACCGTGTTCTGAAGCTGGCTAAGGGCTACTACGGTGCCCGCTCCAAGCAGTACAGGACCGCTAAGCAGTCCGTGATGCGTGCTCTTACCACCGCATATGCCGGACGCAAGCAGAAGAAGAGACAGTACCGCGCTCTTTGGATCGCCCGTATCAATGCGGCTGCCCGTCTGAACGGCCTGTCCTACAGCCAGTTCATGTACGGTCTGAAGCTGGCCCAGGTCGAGCTGAACCGCAAGGTCCTGGCCGACATGGCCGTGAACGATGCTCAGGGCTTCGCTCAGCTGGTCGAGCTGGCCAAGGCCAAGCTGGCCTGATCGGCCGACCTGACCGTTTGTTCTGTCCGGGGCCCGGTTTTCCGGGCCCTCGGAGAGAGCAAAAGAAATTTCAAAAATGGCTTGACAAAGGAAAGCCCCTGTGCTAATATGACTTTCGCCTCGGAGCGTGGCTCAGTTTGGTAGAGCGTCCGGTTAGGGACCGGGAGGTCGCAGGTTCGAATCCTGTCGCCCCGACTTACCTGCCTGCATCAGGCAGGTTGTTTTTTTTCAAGGATGTTTTCATCCGTGCCAGTAGCTCAGTTGGATAGAGCAACGGCCTTCTAAGCCGTGTGTCGGGGGTTCGAATCCCTTCTGGCACAAGATAAGGACAGACGATTTCGGATCGTCCGTCCTTTTTTTCTGCCCCGAGTTCCCTGCGGGGAACTCGGGGGAGCCCGCCGCAGCTCCCCGCGGCTTCAAGGCTCCGCGAAGTGCTCTGCCGGAGCGAAACGGCGGAGGCCGATGAACTTTTTGTGAAGTACTGGAAATGGCGGAGCGCATTTGATAAAATACAGGCAAAGCTTTTGGAAAGGGACGGTGAAAACTATGCCGAACGGAGCAAAGATCCTGCTGGTGGATGATGAGGAAAGACTGCGGATGCTGGTGCGGGATTTTCTGACCAGAGCCGAGATGGAGGTCCTGGAGGCGGGAGACGGAGAGGAAGCGCTGGAGCTGTTTTTCGCCAACCCGGATATCAAGGTGGTGCTGCTGGACGTGATGATGCCGAAGCTTTCCGGCTGGCAGGTGCTGGAGGAGATCCGCCGGGTCTCCCAGGTCCCGGTGATCATGCTGACGGCGCTGGCCGACGAGCAGGACCAGATCAGGGGCTTCCGCCTGGGCGTGGACGAATACGTCACCAAGCCCTTCAGTCCGCGGGTGCTGGTGGCCCGGGTACAGGCCCTGCTGAAAAAGAAAAGCGCCGCTTCGGAGGTGCTGGAGAAGGGCGGCATCGTGCTGAACAAGGCCTCCCGGGAGGTGACCGTGGAGGGCAGCAAGGTGGAGCTTTCCCTGAAGGAATTCGACCTGCTGGCCTATTTCATGGAAAATCCCGGCACCGCGCTGTCCCGGGAATCCATCCTGAACCACGTATGGAACTACAATTACTACGGCGATGCCCGCACCATCGACACGCACGTCAAGACCCTGCGCAGCAAGATCGGCAGCAAGGGCGAATGCATCAAGACCGTCTGGGGCGTCGGTTATAAATTCGAGGGCTGAGCATGGCGAAGCAGAAGAAAAGCAGCATCCGGGGACGGTATACCCTGATCCTGATCGCGATCCTGGGCCTCCTGGTGGGGGCTCAGTGGCTGTTCAACCATTTTTTCCTGGAGCGGTATTATCTGAGGCAGAAGCTGTCGCGGGTGGGCGAGATCCGGGAAATGTCGCTTGACTACATCGACCTGCAGCTGCGGGGCGGGGATGAGGCGGACATGACGGCGGCGGAGCTGCAGCTGCGGCAGAACACCGAGGCCTCCGGCGTGAATCTGCTGATCCTCCGGGACGAGGGCCCGATGGCGCTGATGGTCTTCTCCAGCGGCGATGAGGGCAGCGGCGCCGCCTACCGGATCTTCGACCTGTTCCGGGGCAAGCCCAGCCGGGAAATGCAGCTGTATGAGGAGACCGCGGACTATCGGACCTTCCGCATCCGGGACGACATCACCGGCACCGAGCAGATCGACTGCGCGGGGGTCTTTACCGGAAGGAGCGGCGGACGGGACGTCCGCTACTATTATCAGATCACGGTGCCGGTGGCGGAGATCGCCGAGACGGCCCAGATCTACAACCGCCTGCTGCTAATCGTAGGCCTGGCGACCATGTGCATCGGAGCGCTGGCCATGTTCCTGGTCAGCGACCGGCTCACGAAGCCGGTGAAGGAGCTGACGGACCTGTCCCAGCGGATGTCCCAGCTGGATTTTTCGGCCCGCTATACCGGGACGGCTTCCGATGAGATCGGGCGCCTGGGCGAAAACATGAACGAGATGGCGGCGCGGCTGGAGGAGAATATCGAACGGCTGCAGACGGCGAATGCCCAGCTGATGAAGGATCTGGAGGAAAAGGACAAGATCGGCCGCCAGCGGAAGGAGCTGCTGGCGAATATCTCCCACGAGCTGAAGACCCCCATCGCCATCATCCAGGGCTATTCCGAGGGCCTGAGGGACGGCATCAGCGAGGATCCGGAAACCCGGGCCCGGTATTGCGGCATCATCCTGGACGAGACGGAGAAGATGGACCGGATGGTCCGGCAGCTGCTGAGCCTGGACGCTCTGGAATCGGGAAATGCCGCGGTGAACCGGGAGCTTTTCGAGCTGCCGGAACTGCTGCGGGGAGAGGGAGAGGCCTTTGCCCTGCAGGGGGAAGAAAAGCAGGTAAAGCCGGCTTACGAGCTGCCGGAGTCGCTGCCGGTCTTCACGGATCAGTATTTGCTGGAGCAGGTGGTGCAGAACTATCTGAGCAACGCCTATCATTACGTGAACGAGGGCGGGACCGTGCGGGTGAGCGCCTGCAGGCTGGGCAGGACCGGCTACAGGATCTCCGTATACAACAGCGGAGACCCCATTCCTGAGGCCTCCCTGTCCGAGATCTGGGATAAGTTTTATAAAGTGGATAAGGCCAGGTCCCGGGCCTACGGCGGCAGCGGGATCGGCTTGTCGGTGGTGAAGGCGGCGGCGGAGGCGCTGGGCGGCAGCTGCGGCGTGCGCAACCTGGAGGGCGGCGTGGAATTCTGGGCCGAGGAGCCCGGTCAGTCCTGATCCGGGGACCCGGCCGGACACGGCGTGAGGTGCCCGTCAGTCCTGATCCGTCACGGCGCCCAGCCAGGCCAGAAAGCCTGCCAGCTGACGGTCCCAGGCCTGCTCCAGCGTCCTGTCCGGAGTGAACTGCCTGAGGGAGCAGCCGCTGGTGAGGATCAGCTGCTCGCGGGTATAGCGGATGTTCAGAAACAGACCGCCCAGCATTTCCCGGGGAATGGGATCTCCGGCGGCCTCCAGAAAGGCCAGGGTCTTGGCCTCGGAAAGGGTAAAGACCAGAGAAAAACTGCGGGGAAGGGTCTTTCCCTTCACCAGGGCCTGCGCCAGGGGCTTCAGCTGCCCCCAGCTGATATAGAGATCGGGAGAGGACGCGGAGGTGTCCTTTTCCTTTTCTTCGGCATCGGTCCGGTTCGGGGGAATCCTGCCGTCAAAGCTGCTGGTAAAGCCGGTGACGAATACCGCCTCCGGCACCAGAAAGGCGTCAAAGCTGTCCTCCACGAACAGCTGCCGCATAAAACCTGCCAGATTCTTGACCGTAAAGCTTTTCATCCCATCGCCTCACCGAAAATGATACCGTAAGGGTAGCATATCCCGGCGGAAAAGGCAAGGCGGGAAAGCATGGGATTTTGGGCAGGAAGGGAGCAGCCTCCTTCCGCACAAGGGAAAAAACTCTTATTTCTGATAAGATAGCCATGGATAATTCCCGACCTTATGTGCGATGGAAAGACAGGAAATAAAAGATAAATAAAAGAATAAAAGCGATTTGTTTCGGAAAATGACAAAAAACGACTTCAAAAATCGACGAATAGTGATGAAAAATGAAAAATTTTGACGAATGTCGAGATACGATTGACAAATAGTCTGAAGATTGCTACGATAACCATATCAATATGATTCTGTTCATTACAATTATACAATTTCCATTTGCACGAACATAACGTAAACACTTTTAAGGGGGTCCACCCATGAAAAAACGCTGTCTTGCCATGCTTCTGGCGCTCATTCTCTGCCTGAACTTAACCGAGCCTGCCGTATATGCGCAGGAGCCTTCTGCGGCAGATGGGCCTTCCGCTCAGACGGTGACTGACGAAAAATCCGATGGTCCTTCGTCTGCTTCTCAGGAGCTGGCCACTTCGCCCTATACCTCCGCGGGCCTCACCGATTCTGCCATTCTCTGCGAGCTTCCGGCCCTCAGAGAGGCCTCTTCCAAACACTTTGCGCTGGCGGACGGCAGGCGGGCGTCTGTTTTGTACGGCATCACGGTACATGAGCAGACGGCTTCCGGCGAATGGCTGCCGATCAATAAC
>JAZLJI010000102.1:0-18972 GCA_045617825.1 Lachnospiraceae bacterium | reverse complement strand
CCCCCGCCCCCCCCCTCGGTTTTATTCGTTTTCGTCTGTTACAGATCGTAGGAATTCAGATCCCGCTCCTGCTCCGCCGTCAGGGTGTCGATGGATTTGCCCCAGAAGGTCAGCTTGCGGCGGGCCACCTCCCGGTCCACCTCTGCCGGCACGTCGATCAGCCTGTCCGTCAGGCGGCCCTTATGCTCCACCAGATACTTCACGGACAGCGCCTGGATGGCAAAGCTCATGTCCATGATCTCCGCGGGATGGCCGTCGCCGCAGGCCAGATTGACCAGCCGGCCCTCGCCGAGGACGTAGACCCATCTGCCGTTCGGCAGAAGGTAGCCCATGATGTTGTTCCGCATGGGCCGCTGCTCCAGCGCCATTTGCCGCAGCGCCGCCATGTCCACCTCGGTATCGAAGTGCCCGGCGTTGCAGAGGGTCGCGCCGTCCTTTAAGAGCGGGAAATCCTCCCGGTCGATGACCTGGTCGCAGCCGGTCACCGTCACGAAAAGATCGCCGAGCTTTGCCGCCTCCTGCATGGGCATCACGTCGAAGCCGTCCATGACCGCCTCCAGCGCCCGGACGGGGTCGACCTCCGTCACCACGACGCGGGCGCCCAGGCCCTTGGCCCGCATGGCGGTGCCCTTGCCGCACCAGCCGTAGCCGGCCACGACCACCACCTTGCCGGCCACGATCAGGTTCGTGGTCCGGTTGATGCCGTCCCACACCGACTGACCGGTGCCGTAGCGGTTGTCGAAAAGGTGCTTGCAGTCCGCATTGTTCACCCGCACCATGGGGAAGGCCAGCTTCCCGGCCCGGTTCATGGCCTCCAGCCGGATGATGCCGGTGGTGGTCTCCTCGCAGCCGCCGATGATCCCCGGGATCAGCTCCGGCATCTCGTGATGGACCATGTTCACCAGGTCGCCGCCGTCATCGATGTTGTTCTGCGGTCCCGCCTCCAGCACGTGGCGGATGTGGCTGCTGTATTCCTCGGCGGTCGCCCCGTGCCAGGCGTGGACCTCCAGGCCCTCCTTCACCAGCGCCGCCGCCACGTCATCCTGCGTGGACAGGGGATTGGAGCCGGTGACGTACATCTCCGCGCCGCCGGCCTTTAAGGTCAGGCACAGCAGCGCCGTTTTCGCCTCCAGATGCACGGACAGGGCGATCCTGATCCCCCGGAAGGGCCTGGTCTCGGCAAATTCCGCCTTCAGGGTCCGCAGCAGATCGCAGTTGCGCTCCACCCATTCTATTTTTCTGGCGCCGCTTTCCCAAAGCGACGCGTCTCTGATCTCACAGTTCATTCCGTCTTCCTCCTGCCGCAGGAGCTTCAGCCTCCGGCTGCCTGCCCGCCGTCCGGCTCTCCCGTTCGGCTTCCTGTCCGGCCCCTTCACTGTAGCACAGAATCCCGGGAGACGCAAGATTTTTACCCCCGCGCCGGCCACCGGGAAGGGAGAAAAAACTTGACGGTATTTGCCGAAATCTGTATAATGTTAGCCGAAATCGGCACGTACTGCCTGTTTTCGGAAAGGAGCTCTCTATGGGCAAATATTTCGGCACCGACGGCTTCAGAGGAAAAGCCGGCGTTGACCTGACCTCCTATCATGCTTTCCAGATCGGCCGCTTCCTCGGCTGGTACTATAAACGCCTCGATCCCGAGGCCAAGATCGTGATCGGCAAGGATACCCGCCGGTCCTCCTACTCGCTGGAGAACGCCCTGTCCTCCGGCATCACCTCCTCCGGCGCGGATGCCTATCTGCTGCACGTGACCACGACGCCCTGCGTCAGCTACATCACCCGCACCGAGCATTTTAACTGCGGCGTGATGATCTCCGCCAGCCACAATCCCTTCTACGACAACGGCATCAAGCTGATGAACGCCGACGGCGAGAAGATGGAGGACGCGGTCCAGGATCAGATCGAGGCCTACATCGACGGCGACGGCGCCGAGATCCCCTGGGCGGTGGAGGACGGCATCGGCAAGACCGTGGACTTCTACTCCGGCCGGAACCGCTATATCGGCTACCTTACCGGGATCGCCAAGCACTCCTTCGAGAATACCCGGGTCGCCCTGGACTGCTCCAACGGCAGCGCCTGGCAGATCGGGCGGGCGGTATTTGACGCGCTGGGCGCCAAGACCTACGTCATCAACGATACCCCCGACGGCACCAACGTGAACCGGGACTGCGGCTCCACCCATATCGAGGGCCTGCAGCAGTACGTGCGGGAGCACCACCTGGACGTGGGCTTTGCCTTCGACGGCGACGCGGACCGCTGTCTCGCCGTGGATGAAAACGGTGAGGTGGTGAACGGCGACAAGATCATGTACGTGGCCGCGAAATACCTGAAGGCCCACGATCAGCTGCCCTCCAATACGGTGGTCACCACGGTCATGAGCAACTTCGGACTGTACAAGGCTCTGGACCGGGCCGGTATCCGCTATGAAAAGACGGCCGTCGGCGACCGCTACGTATATGAAAACATGAAGGAGTTCGATCACATGATCGGCGGCGAGCAGAGCGGGCACATCATTTTCCGCAAATACGCCCACACCGGCGACGGCCTGATCACGGCGATCATGATGATGGAGATCCTGGTGGACACCAAGCTGCCCCTCAGCGTTCTGGCCGCCGGCGTATCCATGTACCCGCAGGTACTGAAGAACGTCAAGGTCGATCTGAAGGATGAGACCCTGGCCGATCCCGCCGTGCAGGCGGCCGTGGAGGCCGCGGCGGCAAGGCTCGGGGAGAACGGCCGGGTGCTTCTGCGGAAGAGCGGCACCGAGCCCGTCCTCCGCGTCATGGCTGAGGCCGGCACGCCGGAGGAATGCGAGGAGAACGTGGACGCCATCATCGCGGCCATGCAGACCTCAGGACATCTGATCGAGGTGAAAAAATAATGGCACAGATCACCGTAAACGATTTATATGATTTGACGCATACGAAGGCGGCGGCCTACCTTGCCGGCTTTACCTATCCCTGGGAAGCTCTGGCGGGCCTCTCCGATTTCATTCTGGCTCTGGGGAAGACCCTGGATCCCGCGGAATTCGATCAGCCCCAGGAGGACGTCTGGATCGCCAGGGATGCCGTCATTTACCCCAACGTCTATATCAAGGGGCCCTGCATCATCGGTCACAAGACCGAGGTCCGGCCCTCTGCCTTCGTCCGGGGCAGCGCCCTGGTGGGGGATAACTGCGTGGTGGGCAACTCCACCGAGCTGAAAAACGTGATCCTCTTCGATAACGTTCAGGTCCCCCATTACAACTACGTGGGCGACTCCGTGCTGGGCTATAAGGCCCACATGGGCGCCGGCTCCATCACCAGCAACGTGAAGGCCGACAAGCTTCCGGTGGTGATCCATAACCAGGGCGAGGACCTGCCCACCGGCCGCAAGAAGGTGGGTGCCATGCTGGGCGATATGGCCGACATCGGCTGCAACAGCGTGCTCAATCCCGGCACCGTGATCGGGCGGGGGAGCCACGTCTACCCCACCAGCTGCGTCAGAGGCGTCGTCCCGGAGAAGCATATCTACAAAAGCGCGTCGGACATCGCCGCCATGTACTGAGGCTCCGGCAGCGGAGGGCTTATGAATTACAAACTGACCATCGCTTATGAGGGGACCCGATACCAGGGCTGGGAGCATCAGCCCGGCAGGCCCACCGTTCAGGGCAAGCTGGAGGAGGTCCTGGAGAAATTTCAGGGAGCTCCCGCGGAGGTCATCGGCGCCGGCCGGACCGATGCCGGCGTCCACGCCCGGGCCATGGTGGCCAACGTGCATCTGGACACCGCCTGTTCTCCGGAGGAGCTGAAGGCCTACATGAACCGCTATCTGCCCGAGGACATCTCCGTGAATGCCTGCAGCATCGCCGCGGATGGCTTCCACGCCCGCTATAAGGCCATCGGCAAATGCTACGCCTACCATTGCTGGTACGGCGACCGCAAGCCGGTCTTCGACCGCCGGACCCTCTGGGTCCTGGAAAAGCAGCCGGATCTGGAGGCCATGCGCGAGGCAGCGGCCTATCTGCTGGGCGAGCAGGATTTCAGGAGCTTCTGCGGAAATCCCAAATTCAAAAAGTCCACGGTCCGGCGGCTGACCGCCATCGAGATCAGCCAGAGCAAGGAGCGCATCACCCTCAGCTTCGAGGGCAGCGGCTTCCTGCAGAACATGGTGCGGATCCTCACCGGCACGCTGCTGGAGGTGGGCTGGGGCAAACGCCGCCCGGAGGATATCCCCGCGATCCTGGCCGCCCGCGACCGTTCTGCCGCGGGAGTCACCGCCCCGCCCCAGGGACTGACCCTGATGCGGGTGGACTACTGATCCCGAAGCGGAAGGCCGGTACGTCTTACGATAACCGAACAAAGGCCCGGCGAGCAGCTTGCTCGCCGGGCCTTTTCCGTCTGTTCATCATATCCTTGATCCGTCCCGGGACCGCTCTCCCGAGGCGGCTGCCGGACCGCCGCCGTGCGCTCAGACCGACAGATACTTCTGCAGCGTATCCCGTAACCCCTTGCGGTTGATGGGCTTGGGGAAGAAATCGTTCATGCCCACCGCCATCGCCTTGTTGCGGTCGCGCTTGAAGGAACTGGCGCTCACGGCAATGATCGGTACCTCGGCCTTCTCCTTATCCGGCAGGTTCCGGATCAGTCTCGTCGCGGTGAAGCCGTCCATGCGGGGCATGAGCAGCGCCATCAGGATGCCGTCGTAGTACCCGGCGGGATTTTCCTTCACCATCGCCACGGCCACGTCACCGTCGGAGGCCTCCTCGACCAGCAGACCGTCCTCCTCCAGCATTTCCCGGAGCACGTCCCGGTTCATTTCGTTTTCCTCCACCAGCAGCAGGCGCTTTCCCTCCAGCGCAGCGGCCGCCTCTTCGGCATCGGACTCCTCTTCGCCCTCCGGCTGCAGCTTCATCATCAGGTGGACCGTCACGGAGGTGCCGTTGTGCTTTTCGCTCCTCACCTCCAGACTGCCGCCCAGCAGTCCGACCATCTTTTTGGCGATGGTCAGCCCCAGGCCGGCTCCGCCGAACAGCTCATCGCCGTCCGTCCGCTCCCGGCTGAAGGGCTCGCAGGCGTGGGGCAGGAACTCCGGGCTCATGCCGCAGCCCTCGTCCCGGACCGTAAAGTCATAGCCGCTGTAGCCCTCCAGGTTACAGTTTTTCTGCTCGATCAGCAGATCTACCCGTCCGCCGGGCTCGCTGAAGCGGATCGCGTTGTCCAGGAGCTTCAGCAGCACCTCGTTCAGGTGCACGTAATCGCAAAGCACCCGATGGTTCTTCACGTTATTGAAATAAATGGCAAATTCCACCTCGTGGTCTTCCGCCAGCTTTTCGATCTCTTCCCGGATCTCTCTGGCCGTAAAGCGCAGATCCGAGGGCATCTCCTCGATGATCAGGTCGCTGCTGGCCAGCTTTGCCATCTCCAGGACCTCGTCGGTGAGCGTCAGCAGCTGACCGCCCGCCGCCCGGATCTTCTCCAGACAATCCAGCGTGCGTTCCCGGTCGTCGATATGGTTCTCCGCCAGCTCCGCGTAGCTCAGGATCGCGTTGATCGGAGTCCTCACGTCGTGAGACATCCCGAACGCGAAGGAATGACGGTCGTCCAGCTCCTTCGCATTCGCGTTTTCATCCGACAGCAGCTTGGCCAAAAGGTCTGCTTCGTTATGGCTCTTCTCGCCGTTGATCCGGTAGAAGGTGGATTTGCCCTGATTACGGGCGATCACGATGCCGGAATCGCAGAGCAGCTTCATATGATATGACAAGGAAGACTGCGGGATATCCAGCTCGTTCCGCAAATAGGTCCCGTTTTTCTCGCCGTCCCGGATGAGCTCCAGCACCTTCAGGCGCTTTTCATCCGCCAGCGCCTGAAACGTCAGCAGCTTCTTATTCGGCGTATCGCAATCCACATCAAACTTCTTGGCCATGGTACTTCCTCATTGCACAGATTTGGTTAAATCATAGCACACTATACAATTTTTTTCAATAATAAATTGAATATCGTTAAAAGTAGAATTGAACGCGGCTTTCCGCAGAAGAAAATTCCGCCGAAGGCTTTGGGATCTGAAGGTTTCTGAAGCTTTTGTCAGCTAACCCTTGCATTTCCCGGCGGCAGTGGGTAAAATGGGGAAGAATCGAAGAAACGGAAGGATACCTTGATGATAGCTCATTCCATAGAAGATCTGATCGGAAATACGCCTCTGCTGGAGCTTTGCGCTCTGGAAAAGGCTTACGGACTGAAGGCCAGGCTGCTGGCCAAGCTGGAATCCTATAACCCCACCGGTTCCGCCAAGGACCGGCCCTCCCTGACCATGCTGGCGGGAGCGGAGCGTTCCGGGCGCCTGGCGCCGGGCGGGACGATCATCGAGCCCACCTCGGGAAATACCGGCATCGGCCTGGCCATGCTGGGCGCCGTGAAGGGTTACCGGGTGATCATCGTCATGCCGGACTCCATGAGCGTGGAGCGGCAGCGGCTGATGACCGCCTACGGGGCCGAGCTGGTGCTGACCCCCGGCGCGGAGGGGATGACGGGCTCCATCGCCAAGGCCCAAGCGCTGGCGGCGGAGATCCCCGGGAGCTTCATCCCGGACCAATTTGCCAATCCGGACAATGCCGCCGCCCATTACCTGGGCACCGGGCCCGAGCTTTGGGCCCAGACGGAGGGCGATATCGACGTATTCGTGGCGGGGATCGGCACCGGCGGTACCTTCTCCGGCACGGTGAAATATCTGAAGGAGCGGAAGCCCGCTCTGGAGGGGGTGGCCGTGGAGCCCGCCTCCTCGCCGCTGCTCTCCCGGGGCTATGCCGGGCCTCACGGCCTTCAGGGCATCGGCGCCAACTTCGTTCCGGAGCTGGTGGACCGGAGCCTGATCGACCGCATCGAGGCGGTGACAGACGAAGACGCCTTCCGCTGCGCCAGGGAGCTGGCGAAAACGGAAGGCGTGCTGGCCGGGATCACCTCGGGCGCGGTGCTTTTCGCCGCCCTGAAGCTGGCCCGGACCCCGGAATATGAAGGAAAGACCATCGTGGCTCTGCTGCCGGACACCGGCATGCGGTATTTGTCAGGCTTATACGCGGAGGACTGAACATGATCAGAAAAGACGTATCCCCTCTGCCGCAGGATACCCTGTGGCGCCTTGCCGGAGAGCTGGAGGAGACCTCCAACCCCACCGCCTATCTGGGCGCCGGCCTGAAATCCCAGGTGCTGGAGCTGATCGACCTGCTCCGTTCCGCGCTCTGGCCTCAGATCTTCGGCTTCGGTCAGGCTATCCGGGAGCCCAGCGTCATCGTGGCGGCGGACCGTCTGGAGCAGGCGGCAGGACTGCTGCTGGCGATGCTGGACGAGGTCGCTCCCCAGCGGGAGGACAAGGAGCAGCTGGTGGAGAGCTTCTTCGCTTCTCTGCCCGCCATCAAGGCGCTGCTGGCCACCGACGTGCAGGCGGCCTACGAGGGAGACCCCGCCGCCCGGAACACCACGGAGATCATGCTGGCCTATCCGGCCTTCGAGGTCATCAGCATTTACCGGCTGGCCCACCGGCTCTTCGAGCTGGAGGTCCCGCTGCTGCCCCGCATGATGACGGAGCATGCCCACCGGCTGACCGGCGCGGATATCCACCCCGGTGCCGCCATCGGCAGCCACTTCTTCATCGACCATGCCACCGGCGTGGTCATCGGCGAGACCACCACCATCGGTCATCACGTCAAGCTTTATCAGGGCGTGACGCTGGGGGCCAAGAGCTTCCCGCTGGACGAGAACGGCAACCCGATCAAGGGCATCAAGCGGCATCCCGACCTGGGCAATTACGTGGTGGTCTATTCCGGCGCCACGATCCTGGGCGGCGATACCGTGATCGGAGACAACGCAGTGATCGGCGGCAACGTCTGGCTCACCCACAGCGTGGAGGCCGGCGGCCACGTGCTGGCCGTATCGGAGGAGCGGGGCGGCGTCAAAAAGCTGTAACGCGTTACTTTTTCTTTTTCAGAAGCTGCGTCAGCCGTTCCTGACTGCTGTCGAGGATCAGCTGGCGGATGCTCCGGCCGAACTCCCGCACCGCGGGACTGCCGTTCATCTTTTTGAGCTGAAGGAGCAGCTGGTCTAACGGCTGTTCCGTCAGCTCGGTCAGCGTAGTCACGCCGGTGCAGGTCAGAACGCCGAAAAATTCCTCTATAAAGGCCCGGAGCTCTTCCCGGCTCAGCTGTTCGATCTGCCGGTTCAGCAGCACGTCCAGCTCACTGCTCACCCGGCTGAAACGCTTCTCACGCACAAAGACCGGTCCCATGACGTCCCAGTTCAGGGCTTCATGGGCTACCGGTCCTTTTTTTTTGCTTTTGCAGATCTCCTGCTCATCCGCCTGCGCCAGCAGCGTTCCCACGATGGTGTGCTGAGAGACCAGGTGATGCGTCCGGTCCTTGACGCGCAGCGTGCCCGGGCTCTGCCAGAATTCCTTCCGGAAGCCGGGCCCGTCAAAATTGTATACGGCTGTGATCCGCCGCTGCACCGCCTCCGGCGCCATGGCCGCCGCGTAGACCGCCAGATTGCCGCCCTTGGAATGTCCGCAGACCGTCAGCGGCCCGCTGCAGCGCTCCGCCGCCCGGATCAGATAATCCAGAGCGTCCCGCTGCGCCGGCACCTCCTCTTCCACCGCCATCAGGAAATTTTCTTTCCAGCCTATGATGGTGTCGTCCGTGCCCCGGAAGGTGATCCAGGTCTCTCTCCGGGGGAGCGTCAGAGTCAGCGCCGAGATCTGCTCGGTCCGGCTGACGCTGCGCTTCTGCAGGTAGCTGCTGAGCAGCAGATCCCGAAACCGGGGCGTTTCCGGAAGCCTCCGGAGCAGCTTCGTCAGCACCGGCAGATTCAGCCGGCCGAAATAGTCGGGGTCGATGTCGGTCCGGGCGAAGTAATTCCGGTAGACCTCCTGCAGGACGGCCTTCTTCGGGTCCTCGGGCACCAGACCCTCCAGGTCCGGCACCCCGATCTTCGCCAGCACGTAGGCGTCAACCTCGTTGGCCGGGGTTTGCGTAAACAGCACGTCGCCGCGCCAGTTCAGATAGTCCAGAATCGTGCTCATGCCTTATTTGCTCAGCTCCTCCATCAGAGCCTTCAGCTCGGTGATCATCTTCTGCTCCTTGCGGTCCGCCTCCTCGGGCGTGGTCCCGCGGACGCCGCAGTACAGCTTGATCTTCGGCTCGGTGCCGGAGGGTCTCAGGCACACCCAGGCATCGTCCGTCAGTTCAAAATACAGCACGTTGGACTGCGGAAGATCGGTCACGCCCTCCGCTCCGGTGACGAAATTCTTCGTGGTCTTCAGCTGATAATCCCGCATGGCCACCACCGGCAGTCCGCCCAGCGTCTTCGGCGGGTCATTGCGCAGGCCGTCCATCATGGCCGCCATCTTGCTCTTCCCCTCCAGGCCCCGGAAATACTGGGAAATATTGATGTCCCGATAGTAGCCCACCTCCCGGTACAGCTGCTCCAGGGCATCCTTCAGGCTCATGCCCTTCATCTTGTAATACGCCACCATCTCGCAGAGGGCCGCGCAGGCCACCACGGAGTCCTTGTCCCGGCAGTAATCGCCGATGGTGCAGCCGTAGCTCTCCTCGAAGCCGAACAGGAAGCGGAAGGGCTTGCCGGAGGCCTCCAGCTCGTTGGCCTTGCCGCAGATGTATTTGAAACCGGTCAGGGTCTCGTAGAAGTCCACGCCGTGCTTTCTGGCCACCGCGCCGGCCAGATTGGAGGTCACGATGGTGGAAATGAAGGTCGCGCCCGCCGGCAGGACGCCGCCGCCAAGCTCCTTCGCGCAGCCGATCTCATAGTCCGCCAGCAGACAGCCGGTCATGTTGCCGGTCATGCGGAAGTATTTGCCCTTGCCCTCCCGCAGATAGCAGCCCAGCCGGTCGGCATCCGGATCGGTGGCCAGCACCAGGTCCGCGTCCACCTCCGCCGCCAGCTTCAGCGCCAGCTCGTAAGCAGAGGGCTCCTCAGGGTTGGGGAACGCCAGGGTCGGGAAATCCCCGTTGGGCTTTTCCTGCTCCGGCACCACGTAGACCTGGGTAAAGCCCAGCTCCTTCAGCACCCGGCGCACCGGGATGTTGCCGCAGCCGCAGAGGGGGGTATACACGATACGGATATCGGCCGCCTCCCGGGCAATGGCCTCGGGGTGCTTGATCTGCGCCTTCACGTTGGCCAGGAAGGCATCGTCCAGCTCGGAGCCGATCACCCGGTACAGCCCGGCGATCTTGGCGTCGTCCAGGCTCATGGTCTTCGGAGCGCCGTAGTCCGTGACGGCGTTCACCTCGGCGATGATCTCCGCGTCCACGGGCGGGCTGATCTGAGCGCCGTCCTCCCAGTAGACCTTATAGCCGTTGTATTCCGGCGGATTGTGGCTGGCGGTCACGTTGACGCCGGCCACGCATTTGAGATACCGCACCGCGAAGGACAGGATAGGGGTCGCGTGCAGATAGGGGAAGATGTAGACCGGGATCCCGTTGGCGCAGAACACCAGCGCGGCCTCCTGGGCAAATTCCGTGGACATGTGCCGGCAGTCGAAGGAAATGGCCACGCCCTTCTGCTGCAGGCCCTTTTTCACGATATAGTTCGCGATGCCCTGGCTGGCCTTTCTGACGGTGTAGACGTTCATCCGGTTAGTGCCCGCCGCCACGATGCCGCGCAGGCCCGCGGTGCCGAACTCGAGGTCGCCGGTGAAGCGTTCGGCAATGGCCGTCTCGTCTCCGGCGATGCTTCTCAGCTCATCCTTGGTCGCCTGGTCAAAGACCGGGCTGCTTAACCACTGCTCGTAGCTTTCTCTTGCGTTCATAATGTCCTCCTCAGTCGTTATCGTCTTACTTTTGTTTCGTTATCGTTATCGGTAAATGCCGGCCCTCACGCCGGCGCTCTTACAGCTTGATGGAGACCCATTTGCCCTGATTCACGCGGCGGCCGTAGAGCAGCATCCGGAGGCCCTGATCGATCAGGATCGAGGCCCAGGCGCCGTAAAGGCCCATGCCCAGGGGGTAGGTCATCAGATAAGCGGTGATGGGCCGCACCACCGCGATGGTGAGCAGCGAGATGCGGGCCACGTAGCGGGTATCTCCGGCGCCTCTCAGGCACCCGCTGCACACGACGCCGTCGGTCTGCGCGTAGGTGATCAGCGACAGGATGACCAGGCAGACCCGGCCCTTCTCGATCACCTCCGGCGTCTCCGTGTAGAGGCCCATGAGCTCCTTGCCGAAGATGATGAAGACCGCGCTCAGGAGGATGGCCACGAAGACCACTATCCTCCGGCCGATGTTGCAGAAGATATTGGCCAGGTCCGGACGCTTCGCGCCCAGATTCTGTCCCGCGAGGGAGGTGGCCGCCACCTGGAAGCCGTCACCGATGCAGAAGGACAGGCTCATCATATTGATGCAGATGGTGTGGGTGGCATAGTCCAGCGGGGAAAGCTTGGCCACCACCATATTGAACAGGAAGAAGCCGGTACGGATGCACAGCTGCTCCACCAGCGCGCTGCGGGTCACCTTCATGACCGGCTCCATGACCTCCCGGCTGATCCGCCAGGAGCTCTGTGCCTTAAAGAACACGCTCAGATAGCCGTTCCGCCGGAAAAGCTTGGCCAGCGAGATCGTGAAGGCCACGAAGGTGCCGATCACCGTGGCGACGGCCGCGCCCTTGATGCCCCAGCGGGGGAAGGGCCCGATGCCGTTGATCAGCAGGTAGTTGAAGCAGATATTGACCAGATTCCCGATCATATTCGTGGTCATGGAGATCCGGGTATTGCCGCAGCCCTTCTGGGCCGCGTTGATCAGATTGTTCAAAGACTGGAAGACCAGCGACACGCAGATGATCCGGAAATAGATCTCGGCGTCCTCGATATAGCTTTCATGGGCTCCGGCGACCTCCAGGATCGGCCGGGCAAATAAGATCCCCAGCGCGCTCAGGCACAGGATCAGCAGCGTTCCCAGCAGCAGCGCGCTGCGGAGGGTCCTGTTTGCCGACTCCTGATCGCCCGCGCCCTTCCGTCTGGCCACCACGGCCGTCACACCGGTATTCAGGGCGAACAGCACACACAGCAGCACGAATTTCGGCTGGTTGCAGATCCCGACCGCGTCGATGGCCAGATCTCCCATGGAGCTGACCATGATGGTATCCATAATGCCGACCAGGGCCACCAGGGCGGATTCCACCACCGAGGGCCAGGCCAAACGCAGAAAACGTCCGTACAGTTCTTTCTCAGGAGGGATCGGTCCTACGGCCTTCTGCTTTCCTAAAAGTGACGACGTCCGGTAATGATCTATCAGCGATGCCATAGCCATTCTCCTTTATCAGAACATGGTCATATCATTGTACTGCAAGCCGGGGGAAAACGCAAGCCCAAGAACCGGAGGAAAGCGCGGGGTACAGCCCGGTCCCGCAGCGCGGCCCTGCAGGATCTCCTGCCGCCGCGGCAAATGCTCCCTCAGCAAAGAAAGCAGGCGGTCTCCCGTCTGCTTTCTGCTTTTCCGGGTCGCCCCGGGTCCTTTTTCAGTCTGCCGTTCCCGTTGTATTTTCAAGATATCCGGTGATGATCGGCCATACGTCCGCGGTCTCCATGCCCAGGCGCCAGGCGGCCAGGCCGGCCAGGCGGTATTCCTTCAGGGCCTCCAATCTGGCCTCCATGGACTCTGCGTCCTCGATCCAGATCCGGGCCTTCGCCCCTTCCATGGTAAATTCCACCGTATTCTGCCCCAGCGTCCCGTCCCAGATCGGGGTGAGACCGTACTGCAGCTGATATTCCTTCGCCGCAGCCATGTTCAGCAGTGAGCTGGTCAGGTTCTCTCCGGAGCCTTTCCAGAGTCTGGTGAAGAAGGGTACGCCCATGATGACCTTTTCGGCAGGTACCGATTCCAGAGTCTTGACAGCGCCGTCCACCACAAAGCCCAGGGAGGCGCTGGAGCCGGCATCCGAGCCGGCATAGTGCTCGTCATAACCCATCACGATCACGTAGTCCGCAAAGGCTCCCTGCTCTTTGCGGTCATAGTGAGCGGTCCAGGAAGAGGGCACGTAATTGTCCACTGACAGGACCAGTCCCCGCTCGTGGCAGGCCAGAGACAGTTCACGGATGAACTGAATGAAACCGCGGCCCGCTGCCGTCGGCAGGCTTTCGATATCCACGTTGATACCGTCCGCCCCCAGGGCCACCGTCTCTCTGATCAGGTTATCCACCAAAGCCGTCCGCTTTGACGTCTGCGTAAACAGCGTAGTCAGGGTATCTCCGTAGATCTCGTTGTCCATGTTGTTGACCAGGATCCAGACATCCAGGCCCAGCGCATGAGCACGGCCTACGTAGTCCGCCTTCGCGTTGCTGTCGAAGTTGCCGTTTCCGTCCATTAAATGAAACCAGGTGGGTGAGACAACATTTACCCCCGTAGCTGTTGCCATCAGTTCCTCCAGCTTATCATTGTCCACGTCCCTGTACCGGATCTGGTGCCAGGCCACACACAGGCCCTGACGGGTAGAAACCATCTGATACACCGGTTCGGCTAATACAGGCTTATCGGTCACGGTATTCCGGGCGTAGCCTTCGCCGACCTCTACGTATCCGGGGATGCCGTCCTCGGTACAAACATACAGCCAGTCAGCGTGCTCTTCCTTCACCGTTGCCGTTTCTCCCAGCGCCAGGGTCTTCATGATCGGGCTGGAGACGGAGGCCTTCTCCCTTACGGCAAGGGCCTCTGTTGCCTGCAGGACAGGCCGGGTACCGAATTCCGTCCGGATGACCAGGCGGTCCGGATTTTGGCAAAGCTTCCAGCGCAGGTTCGTATACTGTGCCGCGTATTCCAGCAGGACGTAATAGCCGTCCCTGTTTTGGAGCAAGACCCGTTTGTCATTCAGTTTCGTGGACTCCTCTGCCTTAACGGTTCCGTCGGGCAGAGTCAGGAGCAGAAGTTTTTCAGTTTCGTCAAAATAAAAGCGGGGATTCAGGGTCTCCAGATAGGAGACGGAGACGTAGGGTGTCGTTCCGTTCACCAGAGCATCCTCGTGGGTCAGAATATCGTTCGTCACCACCGCCAGAGAACCGGCCTCCGAGGCAAAATACTGCTTCAGATCCGCCTGTTCCTTATTGGGCTTCAGCTCTGTCAGAACGGCGACAGTCAGTAAAACGGCGACCACAAAGAGAACCACATAGATATGTAAGTTGCTTTTCCTTTTCCTTCGCGAAACCATGACATCCTCCTGCGTTCAGTGGCTTCAGTATAGCACAGCCTCGCAGGACTTGTAAAGATTTTGCTTGTCTTTCCGGGCATTTGTCCGTTCGCGGATTTGACAGAAGGGTATTACGAATGCGGAACACTTTTTCAGATTCCGGGGTCCAAGCGCTGTAACGTCTGTTTTCGCTGAAAGGAATCGTGACATATCCTGCATGAACGCTTTGCCGCTGTTCCCGATGAATCCTGCGGTCTCTTTGAGGACCGTCTACAGCATAGCCGAAAGCGCGCCGCAAGTCACGCAACAGGAGAAAAAAAGCGTAACGGTCTGCGCCGTTCTCCGCGTTCTGTTGCGTTCCGCCCGTTAAGTCCCGTTTCCTTTTTCGGACACAAAAAATCCCGAACGTCTCCGTCCGGGATCTTTTATCGGCACAGTGCCTTTCTTACTCAGCGTCCACAGCAATAATCTGCTTCTTGTTGTAGGAGCCACAAGCTTTGCATACTTGGTGAGGTACCATCAGCGCGCCGCATTTGCTGCACTTAACCAAAGTAGGATTGCTCATCTTCCAATTTGCTCTGCGGCTGTCTCTTCTTGCCTTAGAGGACTTATTCTTGGGACAAATAGACATATGACCTGACCTCCTTTTGCCCGTAGTCACGATGGGGAATAGGCATCCCACCGAAATCGTGCCTTATCAGTATACTCAAAGGGTCCCCTGCTGTCAACTGTTTTTTTATTTTTTTCTCAGGGATTTTCCGTAATTTTTCAAATAAACGGCAAATCCTCCGCCCGGAGCCCGGGAAATCGGCTCCTTTCGGCGCTCCGACGCTCAGGCTCTGCCGAAAATGAAGTACGCTGCCGCCGCCAGCGCCAGCACGGCCCCCATGACGGCCAGTCCCTTCATGCCGGGCTTGCGCACCTTGATGTTCAGGATGAACAGCAGGCCCATGCCGCCCATCAGCAGCCGCCAGCCCAGCAGATGGTCGAAATCGGCCAGCGTGGTGATGACGAAATACAGCGGGACGAAGATGGACGAGGAGGTGATGGGCAGTCCCCGGTAGTGACTGCGTTTCTCGGCGGTGGCCTTCTGCCGCTCCTCCTCCATCACGTTGAAATAGCCCAGACGGATCAGCCCCGCCACGCAGTAGCACAGCAGGATCGCCACGTCCGGCGTTTCCTTCATGCCCTCCTGATAGGCGATCACCGCCGCCAGCAGACCGAAGCAGACGATATCCGACAGCGAATCGATCTGGATGCCGTACTTCTTCTGATAGTCGTCGCGGTTCTTCTTGGTACGGGCCACCTTTCCGTCGAAGGTGTCCAGAATGCCGGAGAGCAGCAGGCACAGCACCGCCAACGGGGTCCTGCCCTCCTGAGCGGCGATCAGCCCGTAGGCGGAGACAGCCAGACTGATGTAGGTCAGCCATACCGTATAGTTGTAATAACCGATGAACATGGGCAGATTCCTTTCCGGGGAAGTATTTTCAGTATACCCCAGCTTTGCCGGGGAAGCAACGAAAAAAAGCATAAAAAAAAGCGCGTTTCTACTAATAAAAGGGCATTCTGTCCCTTGACAAAGCCTTTTTCATGCCGTATACTCCGCTCATACGTGAGATAGAGGTGCGGAAAGGATGAGTACCGCCTTCGCAAAGCCTCAGGGGGCTGAAGGAGGGAAAGGCCGATCCGCCGAAATGCTTATCTTCCTGAGAGATAGGTGTTGGGCTGCCGGGAAATACCCTGCAGACTGTCGCATTTGCGGAGAGCTGTCTACACCATACGCACACGATCAGTGTTATGGGCAGTTAGTTCATTCCGCCCGTAACATTTTTTTATTTGAGGGAGGAATTCACCATGTCACAACGCAGAAGATTTATGACCATCCTGATGGTCGTCACCCTTCTGGTCCTCATGCTGGGCATCAGCGCCTTTGCCGCAGACGGCAGCGCCGGCGCCAGCACCACCTGCACCTCCTGCTGGGGAGAAGCGGAAGCCATGGCCGAGTGCGAAGACTGCGGCGGCACCGGCATTCTCGAAAGCCCGTCCCGTTTCGCCTTCAGCTTCTGGGCTCTGGTACCCCCTATCGTGGCCATTGCCCTGGCTCTGATCACCAAGGAGACCTACAGTTCGCTGTTCGTCGGTATCGTGGTCGGCGCCCTGCTGGCCAACAACTTCGCCCCTGTCCAGGCGCTCGATGACATCATCCAGAAGGGTCTTGCCAGCGCCATCGTGGACAACGCCGGCAACTTCGTCTTCCTGGTGCTGCTGGGTGCCATGGTCGCCCTGGTCAACGCCACCGGCGCCGCTGCCGCCTTCGGCAAATGGGCTGCCAAGAACGTGAAGGGCAAAGCCGGTTCCCTGATCGCCACCTTCATCCTGGGCGTGCTCATCTTCATCGACGACTATTTCAACTGCCTGACCGTCGGTACCGTCATGAAGCCCGTGACCGACAAGCAGCGGGTATCCCGCGCCAAGCTGGCCTACATCATCGACGCCACGGCCGCGCCTATCTGCATGATCGCTCCCGTGTCCTCCTGGGCCGCCGCCGTATCCGGCGTGGCCAACAGCATGGGCGGCGACATCAACGGCATCCAGCTGTTCGTCAAGGCTATCCCCTTCAACTTCTACTCCCTGATGACCCTGGTCTTCGTTGTCGGTCTGTCCATCATGGGCTTCGACTACGGTCCCATGGCCAAGAGAGAGCTGGCTGCCCTGAAGGGTGAGCTGGGCTCCCTGGGCGGCGACGAGGAGCAGGAATCTGCCCGCGCTTCCCTGTGGGATATGATCATCCCCGTGCTGGTCCTGATCGTGCTCTGCGTGATCGGTCTGATCTACGCCGGCGGCTTCTTCGATGCGGGCGGCGACTACTACCACGACTTCATCGGTGCCTTCGGTGAAACGGATGCCTTCCTGGGTCTGCCCTTCGGTACCATCATCGCCTTCATCTTCACCGTCATCTACCTCATTTGCCGGAAGATCATCAGCTTCAAGGATTCCATGAAGTGCCTGACCAAGGGCTTTGAGGCCATGGTCCCCGCTTTGCTGATCCTGACCTGCGCCGTTGCCCTGAAGAACATGACCGGCGCGCTGGGCGCTGCCAACTACGTGGCCACCCTGGTCCACGGCGCCGCCGCCAGCCTCATGAGCATGCTGCCCGCCATCATCTTCCTGGTCGCCTGCGTGCTGGCTTTCTCCACCGGTACCAGCTGGGGCACCTTCGGTATCCTGATCCCCATCGTGCTGCCGCTGTTTTCCGCCGAGGACCCGCTGCTGATGATCGGCATCTCCGCCTGCCTGGCCGGTGCTGTCTGCGGTGACCACTGCTCTCCGATCTCCGATACCACCATCATGGCCTCTGCCGGCGCCAACGTGAACCACCTGGAGCACGTTTCCACCCAGATGCCTTACGCGATCACCGTTGCCGGTATCAGCTTCGTTTCCTTCATCATCTCGGGCTTCGTGAAGAACATCTTCATCTGCCTGCCCGTGGCTGTCGCGATCACGATCGCTACTCTGTTCGTGCTGAAGAAGACCGTCGGTGTCAACACCTCCGGCAAAGAATGATCCTTTCCGACCGCCGAACGCCTCCCCTCGCGGGAGGCGTTTTTCTCTTGGGATCGCGGCGCCTGCCGTTCACGTCCTCCCGCCTCCCCCGCGGGAGGCGTTTTTTCTTGGCCCTTCCCGATCACCGAACGCCTCCCCCGCGGGAGGCGTTTTTTCTTTGTTTCCGCTTGCACTCGTGACAAGACCGAGCGCCTCCCCGCCGGGCTCCCGCCCGCGGCAAATGCCCCCCCCGGCCGACAGGGCTCCGCGCCTGGGCGGTACGTGATGAGCCCGATCGCTTCTTCCGCCGGCAGCTTCGCCATTCGCGTAAAGGCCTGATGCCTTTCCGCTCAGGGCTCAGCAAAAGCGACTCATTGATACCGTCGCTTTTGGCCGGCGTCCCGAAGCTCCGGGCTCATGTACCGCCGGCAGGCCCTCCGCATGCCGGCCGGGGCATTTGCCGCGGGCTCATTTGGCTGCGAGGGCAGCAGGGAACGGCAAGTAATGAATTGACATTAACGGCTTGAAAGAATACACTGGATGCGGATCATTCCGTCATTTTTCAAGCGGATACGGGATAAGGCTGCGGCCGGATATGCCCGGATGATCGCCGGAGGGAAGCTATGTTCAGACCGATTCGAAGAAAGAAAAACGAGATCAGCAGGGAGGCGGCCGAAGAATTGCTGCGCTCTGCCCGCAGAGGCGTGCTGGCTGTATGCGGCGATGACGGTTATCCGTATGCGGTCCCGATCAATTATTTATACGACAGCGAGCGTCAGACGATCGTTTTTCACGGCTCCCGCGTCGGTCACAAGGCCGATGCCATACAGAATTGCGGCAAGGTCTGCTTCACGGTCTTCGGCAACGAGACGGTAAAGGATGAGCCGTGGGCGCCGTATCTGCAGAGCGTCGTGGTCTTCGGACGCTGCCGGCCGGTCGGAGACCGGGATGCCGCGCTGGCCCTGGTCAAGCGGTTTGCCATGAAATACTATCCCGACGAAGCGCTGGCAGGCGAAGAGATCGCCCGCTCGGGGAAAGCCGTTCAAATGTATGTGATCGAGATCGAGCACCTCAGCGGGAAGGAAGTGCAGGAGCGGTAAGCCTGCGGGCCGCGGCGATATGCGGAGGGCCCGTCGGCGGTACATGGGCCTGAAGCTTCGGGACGCCGGTCAAAAACGACGGCTGCAGGAAGTCGTTTTTGCTGAGCCCTGAGCGGAAAGGCATCAGGCCTTTACGCGAATGGCGAAGCTGCCGGCGGAAGAAGCGCGCGGGC
>JAZLJI010000101.1:0-9878 GCA_045617825.1 Lachnospiraceae bacterium | reverse complement strand
GTCCCGTGAGGGACCGGCGCCCTGCCCTTGGCATACGATCGCGGCATTTACCGGGACCTGCCTGCGCGGAGCTCACGGCCTGGCGATCAGCTTGCAGATGGGATTGCCTCTGCCGGAGAATTTCTCCTCGTATTCGGTCATGACGTTATCCTGCGAGAGCAGGGCGTCTCCGTGCAGGTCCCGGGTGGAGGCGATGAGGGTCCAGCCGCAGGACTTCACGGAGTCCAGCGAGAAGCTGAACAGGTCCTGGTTATCGGTCTTGAACTCCAGCTGCCCGGCGGGAGAGAGCACGCTGCGCCACAGGGTCAGAAACTGGGGCGAGGTGAGCCTTCTCTTGGCGTGCCGGTCCTTGGGCCAGGGGTCGGAGAAGTTCAGATACAGCCGGTCGATCTCGCCCGGGGCGAAGAACTGCTTCACCTGATCCGCGTTCCGGCAAATGAAGCGCAGGTTGGGCAGCTGCAGCTCCTCCTGCTTTTTCAGGGCCTTGATCATCACGCTGGGATAGACCTCCAGCCCGAGAAAGTTGATCTCGGGATGCCGTTTCGCCAGCTCGGTGATGAACTGACCCTTGCCCATGCCCGCCTCCAGATAGAGCGGGCGGCCCTCGCCCAGGCCGAAGATCTCATGCCAGCGGCCGGGGCAGAGCTCCGGCTCGCGAATGACGAAGGGGCTGGAGGCCACGGCCTCCTCAGAGCCCGGAATATGTTTCAGTCTCATGATGGTTCCTCTTTCTGACAGGATCTGCAGCCTGTCGCTCAGACCATGTCCCGGATCTTTTCTTCCCGGTACTGGCGGGTATACAGGCTCCAGTAGTAGCCCTTCCGCGCCATCAGCTCCCGATGGCTGCCCTGCTCGATGATCCTGCCGTCGTTCACCACCAGGATCAGATCGCTGCGTCTGATGGTGGAGAGTCTGTGGGCAATCACGAAGGAGGTGCGGCCCTTCATCAGCTTTTCGATGGCGTCCTGGATCAGCCGCTCGGTCTCCGTATCCACGGAGGAGGTGGCTTCATCCAGCACGAAGATGGCGGGATCCGCCAGGATCGCCCGGGCGAAGGAGAGCAGCTGCTTTTCGCCGGTGGACAGGGCATTGCCGCCCTCGCCGACCTGACTGGCCAGACCCTCCGGCATCCGTTCCACGATGCCCTGGGCCGATACGGCCCTGAGGGCCTCCATGACCTCCTCCTCGGTGGCGTCGGGCTTGCCGTAGCGCAGGTTCTCCAGGATGGAGCCGGAGAAAAGGTGCGGGGTCTGCAGCACGTAGCCGATATGCGAATGGAGCCAGAGCTCGCTCCGGTCCCGGGCGTCCCGGCCGTCGATCAGGACCTGGCCGGAGCTGGGCTCGAAGAAGCGGCAGACCAGGTTCACCAGGGTGGATTTGCCGGCACCGGTCTCCCCGACGATGGCCACGTTCATGCCCCGGGGCACCTTCAGATCGAAGTGCTCCAGCACGTTTTCGTCCCCGTCCGGGTACCGGAAGGTCACGTCCCTAAATTCCACGTCGCCCTTCAGCGGCTCCCAGTTCTCCCGCTTGGGGGCGAAGCTGTCGCCGTAGCGGGCGGTGACCTCCTCCCGGTCGCGCACGTCGGACTGCGTATCCATCAGCTTGGTAAAGCGCTCGATATTGACCTGCACCGAGCTGAGCGAGGTGATGTCCGCGATCAGGTTCTGGATCGGGTCGGTCATGCCCTGGGCATAGTTGACAAAGAGGGAGAGGGTACCCACCAGCATCAGGCCCTCCCGGGTCATATTGCCGCCCTGCCACAGCACCATGGCCAGAGCCGCGAAGCTGGCAAATACGGTAAAGCTCCGGAACAGGCCCCGGAAATGCATGGAGCGGACCGAGGCGTGGCGCATATTCTGGGACAGCTCGCGGAATTCGCCGGTCATCTTGTCCTCGATCACCAGGGATTTGGCGGTGGGGGCGCCGGTGATGCCCTCGTTGAAGGCGCCGGTGATCCGGGAGTTGGTCTCCCGGCCCTTCCGCTGCCATACCACGAACTTCCGGCGGAAGAGCACCGACAGGAAGACCAGCAGCGGCAGGACCAGGATGACGGTCAGCGCCAGCCTGGGATTGATGGCCAGCATGGAGAAGAGCGCTCCGCAGATATATACGATGCTCCAGACGATATCCATCATCACCCAGCTGACGGATTCGGAGATCCTGCCGGTATCCGACATGACCCGCGCATGGACGTAGCCCACGCTGTTGTGGTTGAAATAGCTGAAGGACAGGGTCTGCAGGTGGTTGAAGGCGGCCTGGCGGAGATCCCGGTTCATGTACAGCTCCAGACGGGCGGACTGCTGGGTCATATAGTAGTTGATCGCGCCCTGGCAGACCATCAGCAGCAGGTACAGCAGGATGAAGACGCCCAGCTTATCCAGCGTATTGCCCGCGATGAAGTGATTGAGGGCATATTGCTGGAAACGGGGCGTCAGGATGTCGATCAGCCCGCAGAACAGGCTGGCGATCACCATGCTGAGGAAGAGCCTGCGGTGCGGCTTCACGTAGGACAGCAGGCGGGGCAGACCGAACCAGGGCAGAGAAATCTCGTAATCGCTTTTTTCTTTTGCTGCGGTATCAGCCATTGTCCTCCTCCTCTCCCAGACTCATCTGCAGATCGTAAATGCGCCGGTAAATGCCGCCCTTTTCGTACAGCTCCCGGGGACTGCCCAGCTCCGCCACCCGGCCCTTGTCCAGGACCAGGATGCGGTCGCAGTCCATCAGGGTGGTGATGCGGTGGGAAATGATGATATTGGTGACGCCCTGCATCTTCTCCGCCAACGCGCGGCGGATCCTTTCGTCGGTCTCGGTATCTACCGCGGAAAGCGAATCGTCGAAGATCACGATGGGGGCCTTCTTGGTCAGCGTCCGGGCCATGGCGACCCGCTGCTTCTGACCGCCGGACAGGGTCACGCCCCGTTCGCCCACGGGGGTGGCATAGCCCTGGCTGAAGCTCTCGATGTCCTCGTGGATGGCCGCGATCCGGGCGGCCTCCCGGATATCCTCGGCCCCGGCTCCGGTGATGCCGATATTCTCCTCGATGCTGCGGGAGAAGAGGAAGGGCTCCTGAAGCACCAGACCGATGCGGTCCCGCAGATACCCGGCCTTGATGGCGGCGATGTCCGTGCCGCCGATGGTGATCCGGCCCTCATCGGGCGCGTAGAGCCGGCAAAGCAGATGCATCAGGCTGCTCTTGCCGGAGCCGGTGCCGCCCAGGATCCCGAAGGAGGTATGGGCGGGAACGGTGAAGCTGACCCCGGAAAGGGCCGGCGGACTGTCCTCGGCATAGCGGAAGGTGACGTCCTCGAAGCAGATGTCTCCCGTGAGCTCCGGCTCCGAAGCCTCCGGCAGATCCTGCTCCTCCTCGGAGTTCAGGATATAGGCCAGACGGTCCAGGGAAACGCCCACCTTGCTCATTTCGGAGACCATGCGGCCCAGCATGCGGATGGGCCAGATCAGCATGGCGTTATAGGAGACGAAGGCGATAAATTCTCCTCCGGTAAGGCTCCCTCTCACGCAGAGCACGCTGCCGATCACGATGATCAGCATGACCTGCAGGCTGCTGACCACGTCGCCCAGCGCCCAGAAGGCGTTGAGCAGCTTCATCACGTGGACCCACAGGCCGGTGTATTTTTCGTTCTGGGCTTCGAAGCGGTCCCGCTCGAAGCTTTCCCGGCCGAAGGCTCTGACCACCCGCACGCCGGTCAGGTTCTCCTGGACGATGGTGGACAGGACGCCCTCGTTCTCGTCGCAGACCAGGAAGCGGTCGTGGATCTTGTTATGGAAGATCAGGGAATAGGCAAAGACGATGGGGATAAAGGCCAGGGCCACCAGAGACAGCTGCGTGCTCATGGAGAACATGCAGCTCAGGGAGAGCACCAGCAGGACGGCTACCCGAAACAGCATGACGAACTGATCCTGGAAGAAGCGCTGGATCATGTCCACGTCGCTGGTGCAGCGCTGGATGATATCGCCGGTGGCATTCTTCTGATGCCAGCTCCAGGGCAGCCGGAGGATGTGCCGGTACAGCCGGTCCCGCAGATGCTTGACCAGCGTTTCACCGGCCTTGGCATTGTACAGGTTGGTATAATAGCGGGCGGCGGCGCTGAGGAGGCCGACGGAAAGGGCGGCGGCAGCGGGGATCCACAGCCGGTCCCGCAGGGCGTCCCGGCCGCCCAGACGCGCGACCAGCTGCTCCCCGAGGTCCGGCAGGAAGGAGGGCTCGCTGCCTAAAATGCAGTCCACGGTATAGCGCAGGATCTGGGGCAGCAGCATTTCAAAAAGGACCTGGAGCAGGCTGAAGGCGATACAGAGCAGGAACAGGGACAGGCTGCCCTTCAGGAAACCGGAGAGCAGCTTCCAGTCCAGGGAAGCGGATTTTTCGGAGTTTTTTTTATGACGCAAGAGAGATCTCCTTTGGTTTGTTCATAGTCCTCTGCAGTATAGCACAGATCGGCGGCAGTGGCAACCTCGCCGAGCTTCAAACGGCCGGGCGTTTGCCGAACGGCAGGCGGCCCCGCCGCGTTGACAGCGGCCGTTTTTTGTGGTATGGTATAGGCAATTTACGACGGAGTTCGTCAATATGCTGATCAACGGTGAAAAATCGGGTTTTCGGAACATGCTGACGGTGGCGCTGTTTACGGCGCTGTCGACCGAGCTGTATTTCAGTGTGGCCGCGGCGCATTTCCGCATTTCACCGGCGGTTTTGTTTTTCGCGTTCTTCCTGCTGACGCTGGGGCGCCGTCTGCCGGTGATCCCCACCGGAGCGGTGACCATGGGAGCGGTCTTCATTTTCCGGGGCCTCCTCTGGCTGATCCGCTGGGACGGGCCGCTGACCGGGACCGCGGCTGCCGCTCTGGTCAGGCAGGTATTTCCCGGAGCGGTAGCCTATCTCGTCTACGGGGCCTTATTCTCCCTGCTCCTGCCGGAGCGGGACCTGGCCTCGGATCACCGCGCGGCGGTGGCGGCGGGCTGCTGCGACCTGATCGGCAGCGGGCTCGAGCTGGGCCTGCGCAGCGCTCTGGGCGAGGAGGTCTTCCGCTCGTCGGAGACGTTTCTCCTGCTGATCCTGGTGGTCCTGGTGAGGACGCTGCTGCTCTACGTGCTGCTGATCCTGTGGCGGCAGTACCACTGGATGCTGAACAAGGAGGAGCACGAGCAGCGCTACCGGCAGCTTTTCCTGCTGACGGCGGAGCTGAAGAACGAAGTCTATCTGATGAAGAAGAACAGCGAGCAGATCGAGGGCGTGATGAAGGAGGCGTACCTGCTGTACGAAAAGCTGAAGGAACAGCAGCAGGCGCCCGAGCTGCAGAGCGCAAGCCTCAATATCGCCCGGGAGGTCCATGATATCAAAAAGGACTACTACCGGCTGATCCAGGGGATGGAGGCCGCGATGGGCAAGAATCCCCGGGAGGACGAGATGGATATGGCGGACCTGTTCCGGATCCTCCGGGAGACCGGACGGCAGGACATCCTGAGCCGGGGCATGAGCGTGACGCTGGAAACGGAGCTGGACTATCCCTTCCGGACCGTCCGGCACTATCCGCTGATGTCGATCCTGATGAATCTGGTGGTCAATGCCATCGAGGCCATGGACAGCGAGCAGCGGGAGGGCAGGATCCTGATCCGGGAGGACCTGGAGGGGGAAAACGTCCGGATCCGGGTGTCGGACAGCGGAAAAGGCATCTCGGCGCGGCGTTTGCCGCATATTTTCGAGATGGGCTATTCCACGAAATTCGATCAGGTCACCGGGAACATTTACCGGGGCGTGGGCCTGGTCAGTGTGAAACAGCTGGCGGAGGAGCTGCTGAAGGGCAGTATCGAAGTAGAAAGCCGGGAGGGCAGCGGAACGTGTTTTACCCTGAGATTTCCGCTGAAGGAGCTGGCGGGAGATGACGTATGAGAGTGTTTATTGTCGAGGATGAGCGGGGCGTGATCAGTGTCCTGGAGGACATTATCGAGGATAACGGGCTGGGCGAGGTCTGCGGGACCAATGAGGGCCGGGCCGTTTCCGCCGGGCAGATCCTGAGCGCGGCGCCCGACCTGGTGCTGGTGGATTTCCTGATGCCGGAAAAGGACGGCGTGCAGGTGGTGCGGGAGCTGAAGGCGGCGGGCTGCCGGGCCAAGCTCGTGATGCTGTCCCAGGTCTCGGACAAGGAGCTGGTGGCCAAGGCCTACAGCGAGGGCATCGATTTCTTCGTGAGCAAGCCCATCAATTTAGTGGAGATCCGCAGCGTGCTGGAGCGGGTGGAGCGGGAGCTGACGAACGAGCGCACCATTGAGAACATCCGCCAGCTTTTCGAAAAGCAGCCGGAGCCGCAGCCTGCAGCCCGCCCGGAGGAGGCCCTGGAGGCGAAGCTCCGGACGATCCTGACCCGGCTCGGCATGGCGGGAGAGAAGGGCACCGACGACATCGTCACCCTGTGCCTGGAGCTGGACCGGAAGGGCCAAAGCATCGGCAGCGCCGGGATCGGGACCCTCTGCCGGGAGCTGAGCCCGCAGCCCAAGACCATGGAGCAGCGCATCCGCCGGGCCATCGGCGTGGGGCTGTCCAATATCGCGCACCTGGGGCTGGAGGACGTCATGAACGAGACCTTCAGCCGGTACGGCAGCGTGCTCTTTTCCTTTGAGGAGGTCCGGGCGGAAATGAACCGCATCCGGGAGAAGACCGAAAACGGCGGCAAGACCAATATCCGCAAATTCGTGGACGGGCTGATGCAGGAGGCGCGCCGGTAGGGCTTGCGGGCCGCGGGCTCAGGCGTTACAATAGCGGGAAAGCGGCAAACGCTTTCGCGGAACGAGAGGAGATAACGGATGAAAACCTATAAGATCACGGTGATCGGCGACATCATGGGCGAGCTGCCGGTGCTGCGGCAGGGCAAAAAGGCGGACGGCAGCTACGATTTCACCCCCGCCATGGCAGAGCTGAAGACCTACTTTGACGAGGCGGACTACTGCATCGGCAACCTGGAGACGCCGCTGGCCGGAGAAGCGGCGGGCTATACCCCGAACATCTATTCCTTCAACACCCCGGACGAGATGGCGAAGGATCTGAAGGAGCTGGGCATCGACGCGGTGACGACGGCCAATAATCACATGTTCGACCGGGGCATGGAGGGCCTTAAGCGCACCTGCCGGATCCTGGACGAGGCCGGCCTGGCCCACACGGGGACCTATACGGAGGTGCCGGAGGACCGAAATCTGTATTTTACGGTGGGAGATACCCGCATCGCCCTGCTGTCCTATACCTACTCCTGCAACTATTTCTCCAATAAGCACTACTCCGCGGAGGGCCTGCCGGAGCTGGGCAACTTCCTGAGACCCTACGACATGGATCCGCCGCGGCTGAGGGAGGCCCAGGTGGTCTACGATACCAGGGCCTTTGTGGAAGAGCTGCTGGGCCGGAAGCTGGGCTTCGAGGAGATGGCGAGACTGCGCCGGGCCGTGGGCCAGCCGGTGGATTACGCGGACGATGCCTTCGATACCGGTCTGGTCGCGGACTGCATGGCGCAGATCCGGGCGGACTACGAAAAGGCCAGAGCCAAGGCCGACCTGGTGTTCATTTGCCCGCACAGCGGCGGCCAGTTCAACACCCGTCCCGGCAAATACTCCGCCTGGCTGTACAGCCGGTGCGCGGAGATGGGCTTTGACGCGGTCCTGGCGGCTCATTCCCACACCACGCAGCGGGCGGAAAAGCAGGGGAAGACCGTGATCTTCAATTCCCTGGGCAACGTGACCATGTCTCCCCATACCGATTACAGCGTGAAGGAATCGCTGCCGGAATACGGCGCGGCGGCCCACCTGTACGTGGCGGGCGGAAAGCTGCTGAGGACCGGCTTCTCCCTCTTCAAGATGGTGGAGCCGGAGGGCGGGAGACTGCGGGCGATCCCCGTGGATAAGCTGGCAGAGGAGCTGCCGGAGGGCCTGGAGCGCTCGAGGCTTCTGGTGGAAACGGCAGAGGTCTTTGAACGGATCAGCGGCCGGCCCTTCGATGGGCTCGCCCGGGAATGGGAGCTGTTCTGAGCGATAGGACTGTTCCGGGCAATATAAAAGAGGGGACTGCCTTGCGGCAGCCCCCTCTTTTTGAAGTGAGATGATCAATAGCCCAGGATCTGGAACTCGTAGATACGGATATCGGACATCTGGCCGCCGTTAGGGCTCTCGCCCTCACCGCGGGTATTGTCGCCTTCGCCGACGAAGACCTCGTCGATGACCAGCTTGATGTAGCGGGCTTCAGCGGGGGTCTCGAAATCCTTGCCGTCGGGCTCACCGCCGCGAACGTCGGTCGCATACTTCACGGAGCTGGTGAAGCTGGAGCAGTCGATGCTGTCCTTGGCCAGCTCGGTCCAGGTCTCGCCGTCAACGGAGCCGTAAACGGTCCAGGCCTTGTTGATGCACCACTGATAAGGCCATTCGTAGTTGAAGATGCGGTAACCGGTAACGGTCTTCAGATCCTCCAGCTCGAAGAGGAATTCGCCGCCCTCGGCCCAGTGATACCGGCAGGCGGTGGAAGCGCTGGCAGCGTTGTTGCCATCGATCATGTTGGTGGCAGGGCTGGAGGGAGTACCTTCGGCGTTGGTGTAGGGCTCGTAGGTGCTGGTCACGTCAGCCTTGAGGGCCAGGTTCTCGATTTCGATCTCGCCGGCAACGCCCAGAATCTGGAACTCGTAGATACGGATATCGGACATCAGGCCGCCGTTAGGGCTCTCGCCCTCACCGCGGGTGTTGTCAGCTTCGCCGACGAAGACCTCGTCGATGACCAGCTTGATGTACTTGGCTTCGACAGGAGCGTCGAAATCCTTGCCGTCGGGCTCACCGCCGCGGACGTCGGTAGCATACTTCACGGAGCTGGTGAAGCTGGAGCAGTCGATGCTGTCCTTGGCCAGCTCGGTCCAGGTCTCACCGTCAACGGAGCCGTAAACGGTCCAGGCCTTGTTGATGCACCACTGATAAGGCCATTCGTAGTTGTAGATGCGATAGCCGTAAACGGTGCTGGGAGCCTGCAGCTTGAAGACGATCTCGCCGCCTTCAGCCCAGTGATACCGGCAGGCAGTGGAAGCGTTGGCAGCGTGGTCGCCGTCGATAACGCGTTCCATGGGGCTGCTGGCAGCACCCTCGGCGTTGGTGTAAGGCTCGTAGGTGGTGCTGACCTTGGCGGTCAGAGCCAGGTTCTCCAGAACTACCTGAGGCTCGGTCTCAGCGGGAGTGGTGGCCTCAGTGGTGGCTTCCGTAGTCGCCTCGGTGGTGGCCTCAGTGGTCGCTTCCGTGGTGGCTTCGGTGGTAGCCTCGGTGGTGGCTTCCGTCGTTGCTTCGGTAGGAGCAGCGGTAGGAGCTTCGGTTTCCTTGTTGTTTCCGCCGCAGGCCGCAAGGCTCATCACCATGGCCAGAGCAAGAAGCAGTGCACAAGTTTTCTTCATCATGTTTCTCCTTTTTGCGTATAAACGCAGATATGCTGCAGCGGAAGATCCGCTGAGAAACCCCTTCAGGGGGATTTCACAAAGAGAATAAGGGCCGTGATGGGCGGCAGCGGCCGAAGGCCTCGGCCTTGCCAGCCCAAAACGGAGTGATTATAGCACGGTACGGCGCAGAGTGCAAGAAACTTATTCGCCCCAGATCTCTACTTCATACATACGGACGTCGACGACCTGGCAGGCCGCGGGATCCGTATTCGCGGCGGTACCCTCGCCCACGAAGACCTTGTCGATGACCAGCTTCACGTAGCGGGCATCCATGGGCTCGGCAAATTCACCGCCGTCAGGCTCGCCGTTCCGCTTCTCGGAGGCGTATTTGACGGAGCTGGTAAAGCCGGAGCAGTCGATGCCGTCCTCGGCCAGCTTGGTCCAGTTCTCACCGTCCAGCGAGCCGTAAACGGTCCA
>JAZLJI010000100.1:0-10232 GCA_045617825.1 Lachnospiraceae bacterium | reverse complement strand
TTGTTTGACGTTAATGAGGACGAACTCAGGGCGTAACACTGATCCGTTGGTATCCGCTAACGAAGCAAGAAGCCTTATACAGTACGAACCAAAGTCATGCACTTGGCTTGTAGAGGCCTCTTAACGAGCAGACACTATTTAATGCAATTCAAATTTATATAATGTAAGGAGATAATTAAAATGTCACTGTTAGGAAAGAAAAGGGGAAAAAAGGAAGAAAACGGCTGCTGTTGTTCCTGCGGATGTGGTTGCGATACAGTCGTAACCGTCGAAAAAGCCGAAACCTGCTGCGGTGAAAAGGTTGACGGCATCTGTTGCATCAAGGTTCTCGGCTCGGGCTGTAAAAATTGCCATATTCTTTTTGAAAACGCAAAAGAGGCAGTCAAAGCTATCGAGCTTAATATCGAGGTCGAATACGTTACCGATATGCAAAAGATTATGGAGTACGGTGTAATGTCAATGCCCGCCCTTGTTGTCAACGAGCGGGTCGTTTCGATAGGTAAGGTGTTGAAAGCGGCGGATATTGAAAAACTACTTAGGATACAGTAACCCACTGACATCTTTTCGGCTTTGCTGAAAGTGTCATAGTGGGTTGCACACTTTGAAAAGTGTGTAATGAAAAACGTGAAAGCATGGCAAAAAACGGCATAACCACAAAAGTTACACCGTCTAAACAAAACAATAATTAATTTTGATACAAAGGCCACCTTGGGGCACCTTCCTTACGGAGGGTGCCCCAACGGCTCCCCCTTTTCGATGCCTGGGAATGACGGCGCGATCAATCCGGGGCTTCCGCTGAGAAGCGGCCCTCGGGATTGAAGAGCCGCCGGTTGCAGCGGCCCCACAGGCCCAGATCGAAGAAGCGCTGATAGCGGTATTCCTGGGCGCCCAGCTCCTTTTCTCCCGCGATGACGCGCTTAAAGCATTCCTCGGCCTTGCCGCTGAAGGCCAGCGTCAGCATGTCGGCGTCCAGCTCCACCACCTTCAGGAAATACTCCAGGTTCTGCCACAGCACCGTCTGGCAGCGGACGGGCTGCCAGGCATTTGCCGCGATGACGGGACGGAAGGCGGCGCAGCGGGCCTTCCAGTCGGCGGCGCGCTCGATCACGTAGGGATCGTTAAAGATCTCCTTCCGGGTCTCGGGGTCCACCTGGGGCCGCATCACGTCCTGCAGCACCCGGGCATCCGTGAGGCCGTCCAGGAAATCCCGGACCAGCCGCCAGTTTTCGCCGAAGGCGTGGGACATATAGTCCTCCTCGATTTCCTCGAAGCTCAGCGACCGGTCGAAGAGCGCTTCGCCGAAGACGGTCTGCGCGAGGCCGGAGGGCATGTAGTTTCGGGGCGTGGAGTCCTCGATGATGCCGTCCAGGCCGTGCTTCTTCAGCCCCTGGATGTCCTTGTAGATGCATTTGGCCACGAACTGGTAGCTGGGATCGTAGGCCTGTAGCCGCCAGAAGTGGTATTCGTAGCAGAAGCTGTAGCCGCTGTAGTTCTTCTTCCAGTTGTGCAGGTGGCCCAGGCAGCCGCCTATGTTCTGCGGAAGGGGAATTTTATTGCGGATATAGGACTTAGTTTCCTCAGGGTTCACATCGTCAGTATAATTTTCCGTGTAGTGCCGCTGGATGGGGGCGAAGAGGAGGGTGAAGCGCTCCTGGTGCTTCAGCTTCTCCGTCTCGGGAGCAAACATGGTGTCGTTATAGGAGATGAAGACCAGACGGGTGGCCAGGCCCCGGCGGGTCAGCTCCCCGTCGATCTCGTTGAGCAGGATCACGTACCAGTCGCTGGTGGTCTTCTGGCGGCAGGCCTCGCATTCGCAGTGGTTGTTGCGGGCATCCGCCAGCCAGATGTGCAGGTAGTCCACGTTGTTCTGGATCTCCGCGTAGTCCGCGATGTAGCGGGCCATTTTCTCCCGCACCCGGGGATTGGAGAGGCAGACGTTGGTGTTCAGGGGAACGCCCTTGTACAGATCGCGTTTGCCGTTCAGCATGGCGAAATTCTGACGCATTTCCTCGTAGCGGGGGTCCTGAGTCAGATCGATGGCCCGCCAGTCGCCGGCCTTGTCCAGCCCGAAGGGCAGCGCGGTCCAGCCGTGGCCCATGTCGTGATAGACCAGGCTGCGCTTCTTGATCTCCGCCTCGCACTGGCGCTTCCACTGCAGGATCTGCTCCGGCGTCGTCTTTTCGCTCTTATAGTAGGGGTTGTGGTTGTGCTCGTACCAGTAGTCGTAGTAGCTGGTGGGGATATCGAATTCCAGCATGTAGCAGTTCATGCCGATCTTCGGCAGGAAATCGATGGCCTCCAGATAATTGTCCTGGGCGGTGGAGCCCTCGTTGCACTGACCGCGGAATTTGTGGTCCGCCAGCTTGTGGAAGCGGGTGGCCTCCACGCTCCGGATGGGGATGGATTCGCCGTCCCGGCCCGGGAAGAGGAAACGGCAGCCGTTCAGCTTCAGGAATTTATAGACCGCCAGCAGCACGGAGCGGGGGTTGGAGCCGGCAATGATGCCGCCCTGCGCGTCCGTGTCGATGTGCAGGATATCGTCCATGAACAGGTCCGCGGCCTCGGAAGTGTCCAGACCGAAGTCCGCCATGGTGCCCAGACGGAAGCCGTCCTTCGCGTCCGGGGCGTAGCTGATGGGGATCTCCCCTGCGCGGGGCATCATCATCCGCAAATACTTCTTCAGCTCCTCCGCGGCGAAATCCACCGTGGGATGGGAAGTGATCTTATTGATGGTATACATGAGGCACGCTCCTGTGATGAGATTGGGCCCTCCGGCGGCTGCCCCTTCCGGCGGCTCCCGCGGCCCTGCTTTGCCGCCAGTATAGCAAAAGCCCGGGCGGATTGCAAGGCGCGCAGGAAAATGCGAAAAAAGGCAGCCCCATCGTCGGAAATTACTCCATCAAATCTTCCATCGAGCATCCCAGCACCTTTGCAATACGGTATAAAGAGTCAGCATTAGCCTTGTTAATATCTTTGTTTCGCTGCTCGTACATCTGGATTGATCTGAGGCTGACGCCCGACTTCTTTGCAAGTTCCGCTTGCGTACACCCATATGCCATGCGAATTCGTTTCAGGTTTGTATCGGGATATAATTCTTTCATACGTTCATCAGCGATATCGGCAAATTTTGAAACATCTGCCTCGTGGAGCGTATAATACATCTTTTGCAATTCATCAAAGGTAAAAGCTTTGAATATGGCGCTGTATTTTCTGCCTGACCACCACTGATAATAAGCGATAGCCCAACCGATCCAATACTCGGTCGAACGATCAAGCCGGTCTGCCGGCACTTCCGTGAGTTCTTTTCCGGTAGTCTCTGAAACGACATCCGATGCAATTTCTATTCCGCTTTTTCCCGCAAGATATGCCGGTTCGCCGTTCTCCATTTTCTTACTGATAGAACTTACAATAAACTGCTTGATAAAGTTATCTCCGGATATATTGCAGGTATTGATCGCATAATCAAATGCTTCGCCAAGTACCGCCTGTGCCTTACTCAGATATATTTCTTGGTATGCGTGGATCATCGTTTTTGATACCGCCTCTCATAATGTCCCGGATATATAGTCCGTCGTCTTCCTCTTCGAGCATTTCCGCATACATACGATTTGCCACGTCGTCGCGTGATTTACGAAGGACATAGTATGTATCCTTCTCTGCCATGTCAAACCCCTCGAATTTTAATTTTGAAAAGGCAAATTTTGATTTGATTACGATTTGTTCTCCGAGCTTGCCGAGACGCATGGCACGCGATAATTGCCCGACCGAAATACCGTTGTTCAGGAAGGATTCCGCATAATCAAAATACGAATCGTCTGCCCGATACCCGGTTATCAAATCAAATGCATTTACATTGACGCCGAAATTGTCAAGCAGATAGCGTTTTGCGCGTCTTGCAACCGGCGTTTTTATCGAAAACAGTCTATGCTCGACCAATACTGCGATCCAGTTCAGTATTGTGTAATCCGGTCCGTTCAGATTCAAGACATTAAGATATTCCGTATCCAAAGTATATCGGTTTGAAAAGCCGTCCCTCAGAGAGGATACAGCCCATTCTTTCGCCAAAGCATCGCTCTCGGTGCAATAAAAGCCAAGACCGAAATCGTTATTCTTTTTTCCTTTTCCGAACTCAGGCACTTCGACAATCTTTTCGGAGCCATGATATATTGTAATCAGCTTATCCATAGTATTCTCCTCCGGTTCATCCGCTGTTATTGTATCACCAGAGTGACAGTTCGTCAAGCGGCTCGGCATATTTTGTGTCACCGAAGTGATATCGGCCGGTCGTATTGCTGGGGCTGCTATCCCATTTTATACGATGCGGTTTTTCCTTAAATTCAGTGAGAAGCCTGCGGATACAAGCCGTAAAAATGTAGTATTTTCAATGGTTTTGGTTCGTGTTCTCTCAGGTAAGTTCTCCTCATTATGACCGGAGGCAGCAAAGAATGCGGCGCGGAGGGATTGCATTGTCCGGTGAACGGGCTTATAATACAGGCAATTCGGGAGCGCTCCAGCTCCGCCTCAGGAGGACGATCTATGAGCAAACAGTTATGGGCGGGATTTGCCCGCACGGATATCACCCCTCAGACGGGAAATATTCCCCTGGCCGGCTACGGCGCGGTGCAGTTCCGCATTGCCGCCAGGATCCTGGATGATCTCAGATGCCATGCCGTGGCCATCGGCAGCGACGGCAAATTGGAATGCGTGATGATGACCCTGGACGTGGTCAACCTGTCTGAGCCCCTGTACGTCCGCTATGCCGAGGCGGTCGGCGCCAGACTGGGCATCCCGGCGGAACGGGTGCTGATCGGCGCGACCCATACCCACTCCGGCCCCGCGGTGCGGGACGGCGAATTCGAGACCATCGTGGAATACCAGAATTATCTGGAGAAGGTCCTGCCGGAGCTGGCCTTCCGGGCCGTCAAGGACATGAAGCCCGCCAAGGTGAGCTACGGCTCCATGGAGGTGGGCCATGAGGGCGCGAGATTTAATTTCACCCGTCACTATCTGATGACGAAGATCGAGGACCGGGACAAGGCCGACCGGGAGGAGCTGGAGGTCGGAGACAACTTCGGCAATCAGTACGCCCAGGACAAGGCCCATTACTGCTACGTGGGCCACACCGAGGAGGCCGACCATCAGATGCAGCTGGTAAGGCTCAGCCGCGAGGGGGCTGACGATATCGTGCTGATCAATTTCCAGGCCCACGCGACCGTGACCGGCGGCGTGAAGAAGCTGGATATGTCCTCCGATTTCCCGGGCGCCGTGGTGCGGCAGGCGGAAAAGCTGATCCCCGGCATCAAATGCGTGTATCTGCAGGGCGCCTGCGGCAACCTGAACCCCAAGACCCGGATGGAGGAGGAAGCCATCCCCGGCATCACCATGAACCTGCGGGCGGACGTCAACGCCTACGGGGCGGCACTGGCCTATTACGCCCAGCTGATCCTGGAGAAGCACATGACGGATTCCGTGCGGGACGACTTCGATATCCTGCACGCGGAGCCGGTCTACGCCTTCGACCATGAGGACGACAGCCGGGTGAAGGACGCGCAGATCATCAAGGAGGCCCACAGCAAATACGGCCGGACCCCCGAGGTGGATGCCCTGTGCCTGAAGCTGGGCTTCAATTCCGTATACCATGCCAACGCCTGCATCCGCAAGGTGTCGGCGGATCCCGAGGGCTCCTTCCGCATGAACGTGCTGCGCTTCGGCGACTGCGCGATGATCACGGCGCCCGTGGAAATGTTCAACACCACCGGCATGACCATCAAGGCGAAATCTCCCTTCCCGCAGACCGTCGTCAAGGGCTATTCCTGCGGCGGGCGGAGCTATCTGCCCAGCGCCAACGCGCCGATGGCCTGCTATGAGCGGAACGTCTGCGTCTTCGCCTCCGGCACGGCGGAGAAGGTCGCCGACAAATACGTCGAGCTGCTGAACGAACTGAAGGCCCGGGAGGACTGAGACGCCATGGAGGCCTTTACGCTGGAGGATATGCTGGAGCTGCAGCGCAGGCTGCAGGACAAATACAAGGACCGCTGGGAGGCCATTTGCCCGGAAAACGGCAAGAACAAGCTGCTGTGGATGGTGGGAGAGATCGGCGAGGTGGCGGATATCGTCAAGAAGAACGGGGCGGAGAAGGCTCTGACCGCGCCGGAGCTGAGAAGTGCCCTGGTGGAGGAAATGGCGGACGTGCTGATGTATTACGGGGACGTGTGCCTCTGCTACGGCATCAGCGCCGAGGAGCTGGCCGCCTCCTACCGCGCCAAATTCGAGCGGAACATGACAAGGTGGTAAGGTCTCTGAAGATTTTTCGGTACTGATCCTTCGAAATTTATCGGAAAACACGGAAAAAGCACACGGAGTCACACGGAAAAACACGGAAAAACCATTGAATTGTCGAGCAAATTGATTGACAGACGATAGAACCCCTGCTAAGATAAATATAGGTAGTGGCTCGCGCTACTAATAATATTGCAGGAGGATCATTGACTATGAAAAAGAAACTATTTTTAGTCTTGGCGGTGGTGCTTGTGATAGGAACAGGTGCTTTTGCTTGTCAGCATCCATGGCAAAATGCAGAACTGAGGGTAAGAAATCCCCTGTTTGGTGATGACAAAGCCATGGCTTCCATGGATCGGTGTACTTGCATTCCGGTGGATAATGAGCTTTGTGTATGGCTTAGGGTTCAGTACTTTAACGGCACTAATTTTGTCTTCGACCCGGATGAACCGATGTATTATTATTCTGTCGGTTACGATGTGCCGGGTGTTTCTATTACGATAGAGCAGCCTGAGATCCACTATGCGGAAGCAAAATTCGTAGGGACGTGTGGCGACGATGATGAAGTAATCGAATGGTTCGAAAGGAACATTGATATAGAAGGTTACGGAAGAACCACTACTCCGCGAGTAAATAATAATCAATGACTGAGATAAAGACCTCTAAAGAAAACAGAAGTGTAGCCATCGGCCGCATGTGGGGAATAAAAGCGTTCCTTTGCCTCAGATGCAGCCCGTTGGCTACTCTTTTGCTTCTGCTTAGCTTCGCTGCCGGTATGTTTTGCCTGAATATGTTCTACGGTATGGCAGAGAACGAATATCGGATTCATACGCGTATAAGTACCGGAGGCACATTAGCAGTGGCTTATCCCCGTACCGCAGCAGCGGCGGATGTCCCGGATTGGCGGCAGCTGCTTATTGAAAAGCAGATGCAGGTAGAAAATGTTCTGTATCTCAGTCGGCTGGATGAGTCGGGATATTATCTGATTGGTTGGAGCGGAGACACCGAAGAGGCTGATGCCCGGTGGTGGCCGCATGTGAGCGGTCGTTTTTTTTCTGCCGAGGAACTGGCCTCCGACCGGGAGGAATTGATCTACCTGGATGAAGAGAGCTATCAGGCGCTTCCTGCAGACATGACCTATCAAGCAGACGGAAGGAGTTACCGTGCAATTGGCTGCGGCTGGATTGCATGGATGAATTTAACGGGGCCTGTTTCGGAGGATTCTCCGCAAACGATTTTGCCGCTTAACAGCATGGCAGGCTATCGGACCAAACCAAAGGTCGAAGTGCTGCCGTATCAGGCTTACTTAATGCGGGGCTATGCTCCTGAACTGGTGTTCCTGCAGTTTAACGGGTTTTCAAGGAGTGAACTGAAAGACATAAGAGATGAGCTTCAGGCAGAAACGCCGGAGGCTGTTTTGACTTTACCGCGTATGAATACGGATGTGAAGCGAAACGAGGAAATGGCTCGGTTCCTCAGTTTGGGAGCTGCTTTGTCGCTGCTGGTATGGGCATCCATGTCAGCGTGCGTTTCTCTATGGCTTGAACAAAACAAACGGCAGCATCGGATCCTTTATCTGTGCGGCTGTTCCGGGAAAAACATATGCCGGACGATTCTGAGTCAGATGGCCTTGCTGCTGATCGGCGGAGAAGTCGTGGCGCTTCTCTGGGAAATGCTTCTGATGCCCTTGCTGTCAAGCGCAGCGGCAGCTTATTCCGGCCATTATCCTTCGCTGAAATTCCTGATATTCTCTGCCGCGGCTGTGTATGTGGTGACGGTTCTCATGAATTTAAAAGCTATCCGCCTTAGTACGGAAACATATTGAGGGGATTTCATAATGCGCAGAATTCTGAATGATCTTCGTTTGATGAAACTGTTCCTGTCCAAAGGAATGAAAAGAGAAATCCTTTTCCAGATAGAGATCCTGTTGATTTCTATGCTGGCGGCAGCGTCAGCCATTCCCTATCTGGAGTTTTTTCAAAAGGATCGGGCGGCAGGACAGACGATTCCCGACAGAGATCGGTGGATCTATTGCTGCCGAACCGAAGAACCGCCTGTTGAGGTGGATTTTGATCAATTGCTGCTTGAAGAATACGGACTGACGGCCTGCTATTATACAGGTACGGTATTATGCGCAAGAGGTTCCCAAGCAGAGAGCGGTACCGTCGGCATCGGAAAAGAGAAAATCCCGGTCCTGCTCTATTCCGAGGCGCTATATAAGACCTTCTGTGATCATAACGGAATCCAGGGAGAATCGGGTGCGCTGATCAGCCAAAAGTATCGAAGAATGTACCCTCAGGAGGATGTGCTGCCGCTGCAGATCGTCGGTCACTCCCAGAACGTAACTGTGGACAGGAATGACCGGGCTATGGAGATCCGCCAGGCGGCGGATATGAACGGAAGACGGCAGGTGTTTTGCATTTCTCAGTCGTATGGGACATACAGAAGTCTGAATAGCCTGTTCCTCGATATTGGGGAATACCCCTATTATGCCATTCTGCGTGCTGACGAAGACAGCGAAAGATTATTGGACAAAAATGCAGCTATTCTCATTGCGGATGAGAAGACGGATGTCGAGGAAACGGTTTTTCAGCTCAGACAGAAATACGGAGATGTTGCTTTCTTTGAAAAATACGCAGATCTGGCAGGTACCAGCAGAGAACTGATGTTGAATGACCGCGTAGTACAGGCATATACGATAGTGTGTCTGATTCTGAGTATTTTCCTGGCAGTGAATATATTCGGCTACTGGATCAGCAATACATACCACTATCAGTATACTTATGCGGTGCTGTCCCTGCTGGGGCTTACAGATCGGGAATGTGCAGGTCTTCAGGCTCGTCTGAATGTTCTGCTTACGCTTCCGGCAGCAGTCCTTGGGGGGCTCCTTTCCGGTGTGTGGGCAAACTACGTTGGAATACAGGAAAGCAATCGCTTTTCCCGAATCGCCGTGGTAGGGATCCTCATGCTGTACGCGGTAATACTGATACTAACTGCTGTCATTACCGCCGAAAACAGAAAAAAGAACGATATTACCTTGCTTTATAAGAAAGGCCGGAAATGAAGATCGAACTGGAAAACATCGGCAAGCAATTTGCCCAGCAGAAAAGTACTCCTGTTATTGCTCTTGATCAAGTGACGTTGACGATAGCACCGGGCGAAATGATCGCCGTAACGGGCCCCTCCGGCTCCGGAAAATCGACTCTTCTGAATGCGATAGCTTTTTTGGAAAAACCAGACCGGGGACGGTACCTGATCGACGGGCAGGATACCGCGGGGCTGACGGACAAGGAAAAAGGCAGAATCCGCAATCAAAGAATCGGCTTTGTTTTGCAGGATTATGGCTTGATTCCGGCATTGTCGGTCCTGCAAAATGTTGAGCTTCCGCTGCAGATCGCCCGTCTTCCGGGTCATGAGGTTCGCGAGCGCGCTTTGGATGCTTTGGAGAAGGTGGGGCTAAAGGGCCGTGAAAAAGAGCGGGCAGGGCTTCTCAGCGGAGGGCAGCAGCAGCGCATCGCAATTGCCCGATCGTTGGTGACTAATGCCGAACTGATCCTTGCAGATGAACCGACGGGGGCATTGGATTCGGCAACAAGTCTGGAAATCATCAGCCTTCTTAAGAAAATCAACGGGAAGGGTGTGACGGTCGTTGTGGCTACCCATGACCCTCTGATGGCGGCACATTGCGCAAGAAACATTCATCTGGTTGATGGGCGGATCGCTGAGGACACTGCCGCAGTGAGAACGATGTGAGTGCCCCAAAGTGAATCGCGATCTTTCATTCAAAACGCAGCGAGAAAACCCTCGCTGCGTTTTATGAGCTATCGCTTTTATAAAGAACTGCCCACGGAGAAATATTCGGGAGCGCAATAAAAACCGGGGGGCCGGTGTTTCCCAACGGGCCCCCCGCGCCTTCTCCCGGGGCCCGCCCCCCAGGGCTTCCGGCGGGAGGG
>JAZLJI010000099.1:0-12487 GCA_045617825.1 Lachnospiraceae bacterium | reverse complement strand
CTTAAGATGAGATATCCATGAGACCCCTTGAAGACGACGAGGTTGATAGGGCAGAGGTGGAAGTGCAGCAATGCACGGAGCTGACTGTTACTAATCGGTCGAACACTTGATCTTGAAAAAGAGCCTGTTTTATGAGCAAAGGCAAACGGATGACGGAATGACAGCGAAAAGCTTGCTTTTCAGCTGGCATATCGTCAGACGGTTGACCTGCTGGGCACCAGCAGGTCAATACATGAGCAGAGCGAAGCTCTGCGAACAGCCTTTGCGATTAAAACGCCTCAATCTTTCTCTTGTTCCGTCTGCTATCTGTTGTATGTGATTCGTGCAGAAAAAAAGCGGCCCTCGGGCCGCTTTTTTCTTGTATTTTTTCCTTTCTGCGGTATCTTATTTTTCTTTTCTGTGGTATCTTACAATTACCATATCTTCTGAGAAGAGGACAACTATATGGGCAATATGATCGAGGGCGGCCTGCTGATCCTGGTCTGCAGCATGACCAGCGTGGCCGAGGGAATGTTTGTCAGGAAATATAACAGACGGAATCAGAACGGCGGCATGATCTTCACCGCGCTGATCTCGCTGTTTTCCTTACTCTTTTTTGTTATTACCAATACCGACGGCTGGTATTTTCCGAAGGGGATCTTTCTGTACGGCATCCTTGCCGGGCTGCTGTACTGTTCCGCCTCTTTCCTGACCTTCGTGGCGCTGGGCTGCGGCTCCTTCACCATGTCGATGCTGATCATTTCCTATTCGCTGCTGTTTCCCATCAGCTACGGGGTGTTCGTCCTGAAGGAGGAGCTGTCGGTCTGGATGATCCTCGGCCTTGCGGCGCTGATGCTTTCCCTCTTTTTGATGCGGCAGCCCCAAAAAGACGGGGAGCAAAAGAAGACGACCCTCAAATGGCTGCTCTGTATCGGCGCGGCTTTTGTCGGCAACGGCATGTTCGCGGTGATCACGAGGATCCAGCAGATCAGATATGACAATGCGTGCAGCAAGGAATATATGATCATCGCGCTATCTCTTTCGGCGGTCCTGCTGTTTTTGATCGGTTTGCTTAGCGGCGGCGGGCAGCTCCTCGAGGTCCTGAGGAACGGGACCCTTTGGGCCGCTTTGGCGGGAACGGCAAACGGCGTGACCAATGCCCTGGGGATCATGATCACCATGCTGATCCCGATCTCGCTTTCTTCTCCGCTGCGGGCCGGCACGAAGATCATGATCTCCTTCCTGGTATCGGTCTTGCTTTACCGGGAGAAAATGCTGAAGCGGCAGATCCTCGGCGTGATCGTCGGCGCGGCGGCACTGGTGCTGCTGAACATCAGGTAGGCATTGGCGGACACGCGGCGTCCTTCCGACCTGCCGAAACGATACGGGATGTCCGGCTCGGCGGGCAGGCCGGGGCAACTTATTTTTCAGAATGCATTATCAGCGGAAAGGAGGAATGATGGCAGAAAACGTGACTCATTCTCCTTTGCCGCTGATTTTTCACGTGGACGTGAACAGCGCCTTTCTTTCCTGGGAGGCGGCCCGCAGAGTAAGGAAGGGGGGGCCGGACCTGCGGCTGATCCCCTCTGCCGTGGGCGGCGATCCCCGCAGCCGGCGTTCGATCATCCTGGCGAAGTCCGTGCCGGCAAAGCGATACGGCATCGTGACCGGAGAGCCGGTGGCGCTGGCCCTGCAGAAGTGCCCGCAGCTGGTGCTTGTCAAGGACGATTTCGGCCTCTACGTGGAGCAGTCCCGGGCCTTCAAGGCAATCTGCCGGGAATACGCGCCGGTGGTGGAGGAATATTCCATCGACGAGGTCTTCTGTGATTTCACCGGCACCGGGCTGCTGTATCCGGACCCCCTGGCCCTGGCCTGGGAGCTCAAGGAAAGGATCAAGCGGGACCTGGGCTTTACCGTGAACATCGGGATCGGCCGGAACAAGCTCTGCGCCAAGATGGCCGGCGATTTCGAGAAGCCCGATAAGATCCATACGCTGTATGAGGAGGAGATCCCGACGAAGCTCTGGCCCCTGCCGGTGGGCGATCTGATCGGCTGCGGGAGAGCGGCGGCGGAGAAGCTGCGTCACTTCGGCATCCGCACGGTCGACGAGCTGGCGGGGCTGGAGCCGGAGCTGGCCGAACGCCTTCTCGGCGGCAAATCCGGAAGACTGCTCTGGCAGTATGCCCATGGCCGGGACGATTCCCCGGTGCGCCAGCTGGCGGCCCCGGCAAAGGGCTACAGCAACGAGGTCACGCTGGAGGACAACGTGGTCTCCGCCGAGGCGGCGGCCGGGATCCTGCGGGCGCTGGCGGACAGCGTGGCGACCCGGATCAGGGCCGAGGGAAGGCTGGCTGCCACCGTGACGGTCACGCTCTGCAGCTATGATTTCCGGAGCAGGACCCACCAGATGAAGCTGAAAAACCCGACGGACATCACCGAGGAGGTATATCAGGCCGGCCTCAGGCTGTTTGAAGAGGCATGGGACCGGGAAACGCCGCTCCGGCTGATCGGCCTGGCCCTGACGGACGTCAGCGAGGAGGCGGTCGAGCAGCTGGACCTTTTTACCGACGCGGGAAAGCGGGAGAAGCAGCGGAAGCTGGATCAGGCGGTGGACAGCATCCGCCGGAAATTCGGCTATGACAGCCTGAAGCCCGGCTCCAGTCAGGCCGTCCGGGTGGGCCATAAGCAGCGGGCAGCGGAGGAACTGGAGCGGGACGCGGGAGCGGACGCAAAGCTCCCGGCAGAGGCCGGCCCGCGGCCGGCGCGGAATAGGGGAGCGGCCCCGCGGACCGAGGAGGACCCTCGGTGATTTGACATTTGCCGGGTCGTCCTGTATAATCAAGGTTTGGATATTATTTGCGGAAACGCATGGAGGAGGTTATTTTGGCTGAACAGTATAACGCCAGTCATATCACCGTGCTGGAGGGTCTGGAAGCGGTAAGACGCCGCCCCGGCATGTATATCGGCTCCACCGGAGCCAAGGGCCTGAATCATTTGGTACACGAGATCCTGGACAACGCGGTGGATGAGCATTTCGCGGGCTATTGCAGCCGCATCGTGGTGACGATCCGCAAGGACGGCGGAGTATCCGTGGAGGATAACGGCCGAGGCATCCCCGTGGACATGCACGAAAAGGGCTACCCTGCCGAGCGGGTGATCATGACGACCCTTCATGCCGGCGGCAAATTCGATAACAGCAGCTACAAGATCTCCGGCGGCCTGCACGGGGTGGGCTCCTCCGTGGTCAATGCCCTTTCCCGGAAAATGATCGTGGAGGTGCGCCGGGACGGCAACGTTTACCGGGACGAATACGCCTTCGGCCTGCCGACGCTGGAGCTGGCTCAGGGCGAGCTGCTGCCGGTGGTGGGGAAGGCCAAGGGCACCGGCACCACCATTACCTTCTGGCCGGACGAGGAGATCTTCGATACGGTCAAATTCCGGCCCGAGTCCATCCGGGAGCGGCTGCACGAGACAGCCTATCTTAATCCCGAGCTGGAGCTGGTGCTGCGGAACGAGCGGGATGCTCAGGCGGAGGAGGTCTTCAGGGAGCCCGGCGGCCTGACCGGCTTCGTCAGCGCGCTGATGGCGGAGGACGCCGAGACCAAGATCCTGACGCCGGTGATCGCTCTGGGCGGCGAAAAGGACGGCATCGAGTTCAGCTGCGCCTTTGCCTTTACCCAGAAGATCGGAGATTCGCTGGTCAGCTTCTGCAACTGCATCAATACCATTGAGGGCGGCACCCACGTCACCGGCTTTAAGGCGGGATTTGCCAAGGTGATCAACCAATACGCCAGAGAGCTGGGCAATCTGAAGGAGAAGGACGCCAATTTCCCGGGCAACGATACCCGCAACGGCATGGTGGCCGTGATCTCCGTCAAGCATCCCGCGCCCCGCTTCGAGGGCCAGACGAAGACCAAGCTGGACAATCAGGACGCCCAGAACGCGGTGGCGGCCGTGCTGAACCAGGAGCTGCAGCATTATTTCGACCGGCACCTGGAGGAACTGAAGACCGTGATCAGCCGGGCGGAAATGATGGCCAAGGTCCGGAAAGAGGAGGAAAAGATCCGCACGAATCTGGCGGACAAGAAATTCGCCTTCGAGGGCAACGGCAAGCTGTCCAGACAGGAATCCTCCGACGCCTCCAAATGCGAGATCTTTATCGTGGAGGGCCGTTCCGCCGCGGGCAGCGCCAAGACCGGCCGGGACCGCCGGTATCAGGCCATCCTGCCGATCCGCGGCAAGATCATCAACTGCCTGAAGCAGAGCCAGAGCCGGGTGCTGGCCAACGAAGAGGTGCTGGCCATCGTCAACGCGCTGGGCTGCGGCTTCTCCCAGGGCTTCGGCAACGATTTCGACCTGGCGAAGCTGAAATACGGCAAGATCATCATCATGTCCGATGCGGACGTGGACGGGGCACATATTTCCACCCTGCTGCTGACGCTGTTCTATCAGTTCATGCCCGAGCTGATCTATGACGGACACGTTTACCGGGCCATGCCGCCCCTGTATAAGGTGACCCCCAAGAAGGGCGAGGCCGAGTACCTGTACGACGACAAGGCGCTGGAGCAGTACCGGGCGAAGCATCGGGACTTTGAGATCGCCCGCTTCAAGGGCCTGGGCGAAATGAGCGCGGAGCAGCTGTGGGAGACCACCATGAACCCCCGCACCAGGAGACTGAAGCAGATCTCCCTGCAGGACGGGGTGGACGCCACGAGACTGACCGGAGTGCTGATGGGAGATGACGTGCCTTCCCGTCGGCAGTATATCGTCGAGCACGCGGACAGCGCCAATCTGGACGTCTAAAGGGAGGACAGCATGGGAAAGAAGAAAGAAGAACTGGACAATACGCCCTTTGACGAGCAGATCCTGCCGGTGGACTACTGCGACGAAATGTCCGCCTCCTTCGTGGACTATTCCGTCAGCGTGATCACGGACCGGGCCCTGCCGGACGTGCGGGACGGTCTGAAGCCGGTACAGCGGCGCATCCTCTGGGCCATGCAGGCCATGGGGCTCCGCAGCAATACCCCCTATAAAAAATCCGCCCGTATCGTCGGTGAGGTGATGGGCAAATACCATCCCCACGGGGACAGCTCCAGCTACGGCGCCATGGTACACCTGGCGCAGGACTGGGTCTACAGCCATCCGCTGGTGGACGGTCACGGCAACTTCGGCTCCGTGGAGGGCGACCAGGAGGCTGCCCAGCGATACACCGAGGCCCGGCTTTCCAAGGTGACCGAGGATATGCTGCTGGCCAATCTCAGTAAGGAAACGGTGGATTTCATCCCCAACTACGACGGCACGGAGCAGGAGCCTACCGTGCTGCCGGCGGTGCTGCCGAATATCCTGATCTCCGGGACGGAGGGCATCGCGGTCGGCATGGCCAGCAAGATGCCCACCCACAACCTGGGCGAGGTGGCGGAGGCCGCGGCGGCGTTTTTGGATTCGCCCAAGCTGAGCGACGAGGAGCTGATGACGTATCTGCCGGGACCGGACTGGCCCACCGGCGGGATCGTGGTCAATAAAAGCGAGCTGCCTGAGATCTATAAGAACGGCGCGGGCAAGATCCGGGTGCGGGGCCGCGTGGCGATCGAGCCCGGCGCCTACGGCAAGACCAATCTGGTGGTGACGGAGATCCCGGTGACCATGATCGGCGCCATCGACGGCTTCATGAACACCGTGGCGGATCTGGTGCGGGCCAAGGTGCTGCCGGACGTGACGGATATCAGCAACCTCTCCGGCAAGGAGGGCATCCGCATCGTCATCGAGCTGAAGAAGGGCGCGGACGCGGAGCAGAACCTGAATCTGCTGTACAAGAAGGCCCGGCTGGAGGATACCTTCGGCTACAACGCCATGGTGCTGAACCGCGGGGTGCCCTGCCAGATGTCCTTAAAGCAGATCCTGGGCGAATTCCTGGATTTCTATCGGGCCACGCTGACCCGCAAATACAAGGCCCTGCTGGAGAAGGAAAAGAAGAACGCCGAGATCAAGGAGGGCCTGCTGCTGGCGGCGGACTGCATCGACACCATCATCGAGGTGCTGCGGGGCAGCCGGGACGTGGCCACGGCCAAGACCTGCCTGATGCGTGGCGAGACCGACAAGATCCGCTTCCGGACGAAGGCCGCGGAGAAGCAGGCGAAGACCTTCTCCTTCACCCAGGCTCAGGCGGAGGCCATTCTGGCGATGCGCCTGCAGAGTCTGATCGGGCTGGAGATCGACGCCCTGAGCGCCGAGCTGGAAAAATGCCGGAAGAACATGGAGCTCTACGCGGGACTTCTCGGCAGCAAGGCCCGCATGACGAGCCGGATGAAGGCGGACATGCTGGAGCTGAAGAAAAAATACGGCGTGAAGCGCCGCACCGAGCTCCGGGACGAGGAAGCCATCGTGTTAAAGAAGGCGGAGATCAAGGAAGAGAAGGTCTACGCGCTGCTGAACCGCTTCGGCTATCTCAAGCTGGTGGACGAGGCTACCTACGAACGCAACAAGGAGAACGTGGCCAAGGACTTCCGCTTTGCGGTGCCGCTCATGAATACCGGCAGACTGCTGGCGGTGGCCGAGGACGGTCAGTGCCACCAGATCAGGCTGCAGGCCGTTCCCTTAAGCAAATACAACGAAAAGGGCGTCCCGCTGGAGACCGTGAGTCCCCTCACCACGGAGGTGGGCGCGGTGGCGCTGTTCTCCGACCTCAAGCCGAAGGAAAAGGCCGTGCTGGTGAGCCGGGAAGGGCTGGTGAAGCGTTTGCCGGTGGGAGAGCTGTTCACGGCGAGACGCAGCGTGCTGGGCATGAAGCTGAACGACGGAGATCAGCTGGCCTTCGGCGACGTGGGGGAGGGCACGCTGGTGATGATCAGCGCCAAGGGCCTCTGCGTGAGCTTCGACGTAGCTTCGGTGCCCCTGACGAAGCGGGGCTCCGGCGGGATCACCGGCATGAAATTCAATCCGGGGGACAAGCTGGAAACGGCGGTCCTGTCCCGGGACGATTTCTTCACGTATAACGGTAAGGAGTATCTGGCCGTGCTGCAGAGCGGCAAACGCGCCTCCAAGGGCAAGCCGCTGTGCTGAGCCCGGAGGTAGAGGACCCCGCGGCGGGCCGCCGCAGGGCCGGTACAGCCGATAGAACCGAACGTCCATAGGCGGAGCGGTATGGAGGAATGAAAGATGAGCAAGCAAGAGAAAGAGACTGAGGGACAGGCTCTGCCCCGGAAAAATCGCTATGCCTGGGTGATCTTCGACATATGCTTTCTGATGGTATTCGTCGCGCTGGGCTTCGGCTCCTCGACCAAGGGCACCTATCTGACGGCCGTGACCGGCAGCCTGGGCCTGAAGCGGGGCCTCTTTACCATCGCGGACTCCTGCCGCTTCCTGACCACGGCGGTGATGAGCTTTTTCCTGGGCAAATTCGTGAAGACCATCGGCCTGCGCCGCATGGCCGGCCTGGGCTTCGTGTTCCTGACCCTGTCGGTGCTGGTCAATTCCTTCGGTACCGCTTATTGGCATTTCTACGCGGGCGGCATCCTGCTGGGCGCCGGAATGGCCTGGACCACCACGACCTTCGTGGGCTATATCGTGGAAAAGTGGTTTTCCAACGGTAAGGGCACCATCATGGGCATCATCCTGGCGGCCAACGGTCTGGGCGGCGTGGCCTCCGAGCAGATCATCACCCGCATCATTTACGGCGCGGACGGATCGCTGAGCTACGAAATGTCCCGCTGGAGAGAGGCCTACCGCATCACCGCCGTGATGTTCCTGGCGGTGGGGCTGCTGGCCTTCCTGCTGATCCGCAACGATCCCCGGGAAATGGGGCTGGAGCCGCTGGGCCAGAACATGAGCAAAAAGAAGAAGCGGGGCGCCAGCTGGGCGGGCCTGCCCTTCGCGTTCATCAAAAAACAGCCCTATTTCTACATTTCCGGCCTCTGCGTTTTCGTGATGGGCTTCGTGCTGCAGTCCATGACCAATATGTCCAAGCCCTATATGTACGATCTGGGCCTCGACAAGAATTACGTGCTGTACGTGTTCAGCCTGCATGCCCTGATGCTCTGCGTGGCCAAGGTGCTGTCCGGCGTGGGCTACGATACCCTGGGGATGCGGAAGACCTTCGGCATCTGCTGCTTCGCGGCGATGATCAGTCTGGGCTCGCTGTATTTCCTGAAGTCCGGCGAGGGGCCGCTGCCCTGGGTCTACAGCTTCATTAGCGCCTTCGGCATGCCGCTGGAGACGGTGATGATCCCTCTTTTGGTCTCCGAAATGTACGGCAGCCGGGACTACGCCCGGGTGCTGGGCTACTATACCTCGCTGAATACCCTGGGCTATGCGGTGGGCGTGCCCATCGTGAACTGGGCCTACGATAAGAGCGGCAGCTACAAGGGCATGATCCTGGTGCTGTGCATCGTCATGCTGACGGCTTCTCTGGTGGCGCAGTTCTCCCTGGGTCTGGCCGCGAAGGACCGCAGGGCCCTGGAGAACGGCAGTCTGAAGCTGGACTGAGCGGGGGAGATCGGCAGCCGCGGAGGAACGCGGCGAAGGGAGAATGAGTCATGGCAGAATTCAAGCTGCATTCCGAATATGCCCCGACGGGAGATCAGCCGGAGGCCATCCGCCGGCTGACGGAGGGCTTTCGGGCCGGCAACAAATTCCAGACGCTGCTGGGCGTCACCGGCTCCGGCAAGACCTTCACCATGGCCAACGTGATCAAAAACCTGGGCCGTCCGACCCTGGTGCTGGCCCACAACAAGACCCTGGCGGCGCAGCTTTACAGCGAATTCAAGGAATTCTTCCCGGAAAATGCCGTAGAGTATTTCGTTTCCTATTACGACTACTATCAGCCGGAGGCCTACGTGCCCTCCAGCGATACCTATATTGCCAAGGACTCGGCCATCAACGAGGAGATCGACCGGCTGCGGCATTCCGCGACCTCATCCCTGATGGAGCGGGAGGACGTGATCGTGGTGTCCTCGGTGTCCTGCATTTACGGCCTGGGCTCCCCGGAGGAGTATCAGGGCATGGTCCTGTCCCTAAGGCCCGGTCAGGAGTGGGACCAGCGGGAGGTACTGGCCCGGCTGGTGGAAATGCAGTACGAGCGCAACGACATGGATCTGAAGCGCGGGACCTTCCGGGTACGGGGCGATACGCTGGAGATCGTGCCCGCGGCCAGCGAGAAGACGGCGCTGCGGGTGGAATTTTTCGGTGACGAGCTGGATCGGCTGCTGGAGGTGGACAGCCTCACCGGGCAGGTGAAGGCAGTGCTGGACCATGCCGAGCTCTACCCGGCGTCCCATTACGTGGTGAACCGGGAGGCCCAGCTGCGGGCCGTGGGCGCGATCGAGGAGGAGCTGGCGGAGCGGGTCGAGTATTTCGTGAAAAAGGACCAGCTGCTGGAGGCTCAGCGCATCAAGGAGCGCACCACCTTCGATCTGGAAATGCTGCGGGAGACCGGGTTCTGCTCCGGCATCGAGAACTATTCCCGGCATCTGGCGGGGCTGGCGGAGGGCGTTCCGCCCTACACCATGTTCGATTTCTTCCCCAAGGACTTCACGCTGATGATCGACGAGTCCCACATGACGGTGCCTCAGGTCCGGGCCATGTACGCCGGTGACCGCAGCCGGAAAATGACCTTGGTGGACTACGGCTTCCGTCTGCCCTCGGCGCTGGACAACCGGCCTCTCAACTTTGCGGAGTTCGAGGAGCGGCTGAACCGGGTGCTGTTCGTCAGCGCCACCCCGGCGGAGTACGAGGCGGCCCACGAGCAGCTGCGGGCGGAGCAGGTGATCCGGCCCACGGGCCTTCTGGATCCCGAGGTCACGGTGCTGCCGGTGGAGGGCCAGGTGGATGATCTGACCGGACGCCTGCGGGAGCTGACGGAAAAGGGCGGCAAGGCCCTGGTGACGACCCTGACCAAGCGCATGGCGGAGGACCTCACCGCCTATCTGAAAAACGAGGGGATCCGGGTGCGGTATCTGCATTCCGACGTGGATACCCTGGAGCGCATCCAGATCATCCGGGACATGCGGCTGAACGTTTTTGACGTCCTGGTGGGCATCAATCTGCTGCGGGAGGGCCTGGATATCCCCGAGGTCTCTCTGGTGGCGATCCTGGACGCGGACAAGGAGGGCTTCCTGCGCTCCGAGACCTCGCTGATCCAGACCATCGGCCGGGCGGCGAGAAATGCCGAGGGCAGGGTCATCATGTATGCCGACGCCGTCACGGATTCCATGCGGGGCGCCATCGACGAGACGAACCGCCGCCGGGGCATCCAGGCGGCCTATAACGAGGCCCACGGGATCACGCCGCAGACGGTGAAAAAGGCCGTGCGGGAGCTGATCGCGGTGTCGCATAAGTTGGAGGAGCGGCCGGGCAGACTGCAGGGCCTGGAGAAGGATCCGGAATCCATGAGCGACAAGGAGCTGCTGAAGCTGATCGCCCAGACCGAGAAGAAGATGCAGAAGGCCGCCGCGGAGCTGAATTTCGAGGAGGCGGCACTGCTGAGAGACCGGATGCTGGAGCTGAAGAAGCTGCAGCTGGAGCGGCTGTAGGGGCGCCCGGCGCGAGAAGCCGTATCACAGAAGGGAAACGCCCCTGCGCGGCATTTGCCGACGGGGGAGAAGAACAGACGATAAAGCTACAGCCGCAGGCCGATTGACGGGGAGAAGTCCGATCCCCGAAGCCCGCGGCTCTTTTCATTTCGGCGCATAAACTGCGGATAGCTGACGAAGGTGCATTGCCAGACGGGACAAATCGTGCTATACTGTAATATGCGTTTTTCTACGCAGAAGGAAGAGACGCTCATGAAAGAAGAGCTTAAGGATCCGGTGATCCGTATCCGCGGTGCCGCGGAGCATAATCTGAAGCATATCGATCTGGATATTCCCCGGAACAGGCTGGTGGTCCTCACCGGCCTTTCCGGCTCCGGCAAATCCTCCCTGGCCTTTGATACCATCTACGCCGAGGGGCAGCGCCGCTATATGGAGTCCCTGTCCTCCTATGCCAGGCAGTTCCTGGGCCTCATGGACAAGCCCGACGTGGAAAGCATCAGCGGGCTTTCTCCGGCCATCTCCATCGACCAGAAATCCACGAACCGCAACCCCCGCTCCACGGTGGGCACGGTGACGGAGATCTACGACTACCTGAGACTGCTGTACGCCCGGGTGGGCACGCCCCATTGCCCGGAGTGCGGGAGAGTGATCCGAAAGCAGACGGTGGACCAGATGGTGGAGCAGCTGACGGCGCTCCCCGAGCGCAGCCGGGTGCAGATCCTGGCGCCGGTGGTGCGGGGCAAGAAGGGCCGTCACGAAAAGGTGCTGGAGGACATCAAGCGGCGGGGCTTCGTCCGGGTGATGATCGACGGCGAGCTGCGGGAGCTGGACGAGGAGATCAGCCTGGAGAAGAACAATAAGCATTCGATCGAGGTGGTGGTGGACCGGATCAGCATGAAGCCCGGGATCGAGAGCCGCCTGAGCGATTCCCTCGAAACGGCGCTGGGGCTGGCGGAGGGCCTGGCGCTGGCGGATCTGGGGGACGGGAACGTCCTCAGCTTCAGCGAGCATTTCGCCTGTCCGGACTGCGGGATCAGTCTGGAGGAGCTGGCGCCCCGCAGCTTTTCCTTCAACAACCCCTTCGGAGCCTGCCCGGAATGCGCGGGCCTGGGCTACATCCAGACCTTTGCCCGGGAGCTGATCCTGGACGAGGAGAAGAGCTTCCTGGAGGGCGCCATCACCGCTCCCGGCTATATGAGCTCCAGCAAGGAGGACAGCTTCTCCGGCGCCATGATCCGGGCCCTGACGGAATTCTATCATCTGGACATGCATACGCCCTTTAAGGACTATCCGGAGGAATTCAGGCAGCGCTTCATCTACGACGGCTTCCCCGATACCGTGACGGTGCACTATCAGAGCCAGCGGGGCCGGGGCAGCTACGACGTGAAATTCGAGGGCCTCATCAGGAATCTGGAGCGCCGGTACCGGGAAGCCGGAGCGGCATTCCAGGGAGAATATGAAAATTATATGCGTTTTACCCCGTGCAGCTGCTGTAACGGCAAACGTTTGAAGAAAACTTCCCTGGCAGTCACGGTGGGCGGCTGGAACATTTACGATCTGACCGACCAGGCCATCGGCGGCGTCAAGGCGGCGCTGGCGCAGGCGGAATTTACCGAAAACGAAAAGATGATCGCGGGACCGATCCTGCGGGAGGTGAATTCCCGGCTGAGCTTTCTGGCGGACGTGGGACTGGAGTATCTGTCCCTCACCCGCTCCACGGCGTCCCTCTCCGGCGGCGAGGCCCAACGGATCCGGCTGGCCACGCAGGTGGGCTCCGGTCTGGTGGGCGTCTCCTACATCCTGGACGAGCCCTCCATCGGCCTGCATCAGCGGGACAACGAGAAGCTGCTGAACACCCTGAAGCATCTGCGGGATCTGGGCAATACCGTGCTGGTGGTGGAGCATGACGAGGACACCATGTGGGCGGCGGACTGGATCGTGGACATCGGCCCCGGCGCCGGCGCTCACGGCGGCGAGGTAGT
>JAZLJI010000098.1:0-6569 GCA_045617825.1 Lachnospiraceae bacterium | reverse complement strand
CCGGCCCCGGCAGGGGAAAGGCCCGCCCCCGGGGTGACCACCCCCGGGCCGTAGTCCTTTTTTGTCTGCCGGTATCAAAGGCCCTGTATCGGCCTCATGACGAAATAGCCGGTCCATTTTTCATCCGTGATGTAGGCCCTGAAGCTTTCCTCCGTAAAGTTCATGACCTCCTGCTTCCGGAACAGGTCACCGTTGGGCACTTCGCGGTAGGTCACGCCCACGGCGAACCGCCCATCGCCCTGATACATCAGGATCGTGTAGTTCATCGCCTTCTGCTCGCCGTCCACGATGCCCACGCAGACCATGTCGCCGACGTCCAGATCCGCCAGCGTCGGCAGCTGATGCTGCTCGATCATTCGGCCGCCGTAGTATTCGTGATAGAGACTGGCCATGAGCTTTTCGAAACCCTCCGCCGGCGTATCCCGCAGGACGTATTTGCCGTCCTTCAGCTTGAAAATGTACTTCTGCAGCGTATTTCCGTAGGTGGTCCCGTTGATGACCGCGGAAATGTCGATGCCTGCCGCCTTATACAGGCCCGTCACGTAGCTCATGTTGCCGCCGGTGGAAGCATCGCAGGAAAGCGCCGCCAGCGCCGCCTTCTGCTCCTCGGTCAGAGCAGCCTCCTGCGGCTCCGGGGCGTCTCCCAGCTCCGCGGAATGGTCCTCCTGCTGCAGTCCGTCGATCACCAGCGAGGGCCGCAGCGTAAAGAACTGCTTCGCGGCCAGCAGGTCCTTCGTCGCCTGCGTGAAGCTCACCACAGCCGGGGCCTTCGTGCCCTCAAGGGCCAGGACGTTCTGCTCGCCCAGATACAGATATACGGCAAGGTCGCTGTCGGTCACCACGGAAACGGTATCCGAGCGCCGCATGACCACCAGGATGTCCCCGGGCTGGAAGCGGTTTTCGACGATCTCCATCGTGCGGTCGTACAGGGAGCCCTCCACCCTCCGGTTGGTCCCGCCGAAGAGCTTATAGGCCTGCATCTGCAGCAGCGCCCGGTTGCTGTCCGTCGCCTCCTTCAGCTGCAGGAAGCGGTCCTCTCCCACCATTTTCAGGCCGAAGCAGGCCGTCAGATAATCGGAGACCGTATCCGGGAGCCCCAGCGTCTTTCCGGTGATCATCTCGTAGACCGTGCTGACCGCCTTCAGCTCTTTCCCGGCCTGTACCTCACCGGCGGCGATCTTCTTCGCCAGCACCGTGAAGCCCTTCACCTGACTGTCGCTCAGCTTTTCATAGCCCACCTTGATGCTGACGTCGCGGGCGGGGATGTCCGCCACCAGCGTTTCCGGGAAATGCACCAAGCTGCCGGGCTCCGCCGTTATCTCATAGGTGAAGCTTAAGGTCTTCTTTTCCCCGGCCTTGAGCGTCAGCGTCTCCTCGGTCTTGCCGCTTACCAGCTTCGCGCCCTCGGCGGCTGCCTCCCGGACCTGCAGCTCCGGATAGTCCGTTTTGCTCCTGTTCTCTACGGTCAGGGTCAGGGTGAGCTTTTCGCCCTTCATCACCGTATCATAGGAGGAGCGGTCCGCCTCCCGGGAAATGACGATATCCGGATAGGTCATCCGGGACCTGGTCGCCTCGGTGATCTCCCAGGTGAAGTCCTCCGCCAGGAAGGGCCGGTAAACGCAGACGAAGGTTTCCGAGCGCCGCGTTTCCATCACGGACCAGCTGGGTTTGCCGCTCGCCGGCTTGTCGAAGATCAGCTCATCGGCGGTCTGCAGATAGATGGAGCCGTCGGTCTCCACGCTGTCCACGCCGTCCTTGATATGCGCTCCCCAGCAGTGGATCAGGTAATCCTTGCCGTCTCCCAGCACGTCGCCCAGATACAGCATCTCATGACCGGAGCCGGCTGCGCCGGACACCACCACGTCGCCGGGCTCCAGCAGGGCCCGGATCTCCTTGCCGGCCTGCACCAGATCAGCCTCCGTATTGTTTTCCTTCCTGTAGACCACGGCCGGGCCCTCAAGCTTCTGGAACTTGTCGGTGGAATAATACATGCCGATGCTGCCCGAGGTCTTTGACGCGGTGCCCAGCAGATAGCCGAAGGCATCATAATATACGCCGGTGACAAAGGAGGAGCAGACGGAATAATGATACTGGTCCGCGGCGGCATATTCAGCGCTCTTCTCCCAGGTCTGCCGTCTGAAGCCCTCCGCCGTCAGCTTTTCGCTTTCGTACTGGCAGTAGGGATTCTTATAGTAATAAGACATGGCGCTTTGGCGGATGGCTTCCACCAGCTGCTCCTTCGTGGGCTTCTCCGGCTCAGGCTCAGTCTCCGGAACGGTCGTCTGCTCCGTCTCCGCCGCTTCCGTCGTGCCAGCCTCCGCGGAGGTCTCCGTCACCTCAGCCGTGCTTTCCGCTTGGTTCTGTCCGCCGCAGCCCGCCAGCGACAGTACCGTCGCCAGAGCCAGGAGGGCAGCCAGAGCCGCTCTCAGTTTCTTCATGTTCTTCCTCCTTGTATATGCGTTTTTACTTAAACAAGTGTTTCGTCTATGGCCGCCGTCTTTCCCTCCAGAAAGACCCGTTTTACCCGGAAGCGGTCATCGGTCAGCACCAGGTCCGCCCGTTTGCCGGGGGCCAGCGTGCCCCGATCCTCGAGGCCCACTGCTCGGGCCGGGTTCCGGGAGGCCAGCAGAAAGGCCTGGGCGATCCCGCAGTTCGTGTGATGCATGAGGTTCCGGCAGGCCTGATCCATGGTCAGCAGGCTTCCGCCCAGCCGTCCCTTGGGGTCAAAGGACAGGTCCGTGACCGTTTCCAGCCCCTTCGGAGCGGGATGCCGCCGCACTGAGCTGTCCGTGATCAGCACCACCCGGTCCGGGCCCTTGCTCTGCAGGATCAGCCGCTGCAGGGCGCTGCTCACGTGGATCCCCCGGGAATCCGAGATCAGCTCGGCATACATTTCCCGATCCAGCAGGCAGTATTCATCCGGCCCGCAGCCCCGGGTCCCCTCCCAGTCGCTCCGGCGGCCGGTGGCATCCATGCAATGGGTCAGCTGATTCGCGCCCAGGGCCTTGGCTTCGGCCATCTGCGCGAAATCCGCCTCACTGTGGGCCACGCTGAACCGGGCCGCAGGATCGACCGATCTGACGTACCGCATGAACTCCGCCACGCCCTCGCGTTCGGGAGCCACCGCCCACATCCGCGCGAAGCTTCCGGCGCAGTCCACCACGGGGCGGTATTTTTCGGGATCCACCGGACCCAGCCACTGATTTTTCTCCGGGTCGGCGCCGTATTTCGGATTGAGGTACGGTCCCTCCATGTACACGCCGGCGATGACTCTCCCGGCGCCGCCGCTCCCGGCCGCCGACCGGATCCGCCGGATGGCTTCCACGTATTCCTCCGGGCCCAGGTAAAAGTACAGGGCCGGCAGGATCGTCGTCTCGCCGTGGGCCAGAAAATGCTCCGCCGCCTGCTCCGGTTCCTGATAGAACAGGTGGCCTCCGCCCCCGTGGACGTGGATATCCACGAACCCGGGGCCCAGATACAGCCCTTCTCCGTCCAGAAGCTCCGCGTCAGCGGGGCAGGGCAGCTCCTCCTCCCGGCCCAGGGCGGCGATCCGCCCCTCCCGGACCAGCAGGGCGCCGTCCCAAAGGATCCCCTCCTCCAGGACCAGCTGTACGTTTCTGATCAGCAGACTCATGCGTTCTCCCTTCTGTTCTCAGGAAATGCGGAAACGGGACGCGCCGCTTTCTTCGTTATAGGCGTCCCAGCAAAACGTCAGGCCTATCTCCTCCGCCAGGCGCCCCAGCACCGCCGAGCTGGCAAAGGAGTACCAGGGTGAGACCCATTTCCCGGCGGAGCGCATGGCCCGGACCCCCGGGCAGTAGGCCGTCTCGCCGTACAGACTGCCTTCCTTTTGCTCCAGCTTCAGAATATCCTCCTGCTTTTCCCTGCGGTAGGAAGCGCGGATCGCATCCGCCAGCGCCGGCAGACCGCCCTCGCGGATGGCTTTCAGCTCATTCGGGTAGATATGCTCCGTGCTCAGGCGCAGGGCCTCCGTCAGGGCTGCCTCTCCGTAGGTCTCCCCGATATAATGCAGGCAGCGGCTCAGGCTGAAATGAAAGCTCGGGTGAAAATACTCGTTGTCGGCGGCTCTCCGGTCCAGGATCCGGGTGTCCCCGTCGACGATGATCCGTCCGTCGAAGCGGGAGGGGTCCGTGATCAGGATCGAGCAGGAGGCTTTCTCGATCCCCCTGAAGCTGTAAATATAGTTCAGGCCGGCTTTTTCGACCGCCGCCCGATAATTGTCGCAGTGCAGGCAGTAATCCGGGTAGGGCTTAAGGCCGATCTTCTGCTCCAGCTCCAGCAGCTTCCCCTTCGACGGGCAGTGATGCATGTCCAGGATGAAGAACCCGCGCTTTTCGTTCAAATACAGGGTGAAATCCGCCGCCTCTTCGCTGAGGGTGCCCGTCCAGTACGTCAGGCAGCCCTTCAAGCCCTCCTTTTCCAGAAAGCCGATCAGGGGGCTCCCCTTGCCGTCGGGCCTGAACAGGGTGCTCCAGTAGCGGTCGATGGCGGCTCTGCCGAAGCGGCCCTCCATCCAGCTGAACAGCTCGCTGTAGAAGGGGATGAATTCCGTACAGGAGATCATGAGCCCACCACCGGCTCTCCGATGCGGCGCATCAGCTCCGTCAGGGCCTCCCGGTACTCCTCCTTAAAGGGAGCCACGTAATCCGGGCCGAAGCTGCCTGCGTAGCCCAGCAGGTTCATCCCGGCGGTATAGGAGGGCCACAGATCGTGTCCTGCCATGAAATCCCTGAGCGCCACGATATTGTTCAGATATCCCGCCGCCTGAGCGAAGTCTCCGGCCTTCATCGCCCGGAACAGCTTCTCGGTATTTGCCGGCGTCACCGTCAGCATGCCGTCCAGAGAATTCTTCAGCCCCCAGCAGTAGGCCAGATCGAACAGGTCCAGATTGGAGCAGACCATGATAAAGTCCTCAGGCACCTCCGGATCCAGCTTCAGCTGCCGGAACAGGGCCAGATCGGCGGACTTGATCCCCATGAGGTTCGGCGCCTCCTTCAGCAGGGCCTTCACGACCTCATAGGTGATCTTGGACTGCGTCACGCCGGGCAGATCGTACAGCATGAGCCCGTGCCGCGTGGCTGCCGCGGCTTCCCGGAAAAAGGTGATCATCTGGGCCGGCGTGCAGCGATTGTAGAACGGCGCGGTCAGAACGAAGGCCGTCAGCGGCAAATGCTCCATGGCGGCCATGCGGGCCTTCACCTTGGCGACCGAGCAGTCCATGGCGCCCACGAAGACCGGGACCCTTCCGGCCGCGGTCTCCACCGCCGCCCGGGCCACCTCGGGGCAGATTTCCGGCCGCAAATACGCCTGGATCCCCATAGAGCCCATGGAAAGGAGCCCTACAGCCCCTCTCGCCAGCTGATCTTCGATCTGTTTCACGTAGCTTTCCCGCAGAAAATCACCGTTGTCATCCAACGGGGTTCCCAGCGCGGGGACAAAACCTTCCTGCATATTCACTGCCTCCTTCACGGATCCTGTCCTTTTACTCTAATGCAGACACCGGACTCTGCGAAGATGAAAGCTTGCCTATTTTCCGTTTATTTGTCGCGAAAAGACAGTTTTCGGCAAGTTTGACTTGCCTTACGCGCATTATCCTGCTATGCTTGACGGCAAGAGAGGTATCGACACATGAAAAGCAACGAATGGATGAAGCCCCTGGACCAGATCATTCCCTACCTGGAATGGGACAGCATCGACCGATCCAAGAGAACCGGCTGGGAATCCCTGCGGCACAGCAATTCCGCCTGCGAGCTGTTCTTCATTCTGGAGGGCAGCTGCCGCTTGGAGGTTAGAGAAGAGGTCCTGTCACTGGAGTCCGGGATGGGCATTTTCATCCTGCCCGGCACCTTTCACTGCTGTGAGAGCATTACCAAGCCTTTCCTGCGGTTTCCCCTGTCCTTTGTCACCGCGGCCGAGGAATATTTCCCCCCGGAGCTGGCGGAGACCGGCTACCGCCTGTTCGCTCTCACTCCCGAAATGCGCAGTCTCTGCGAAAGCATCCTCCGGGAAAACGATCAGGATATCAGCTATCTGGGCAATGAAATGCTTACCGCGCAGATGTCCCAGCTGGTGATCCTCTTCCTGCGTCTTCTGCTGCCGGAGCGCAGCCAGAAGGCGGTCCACCGCAACCTCAACACGCTGAATATCATCGACAAATTCTTCGCCGATCACGGGACGGAAAGCCGTCACAGCCGCAAGGCTCTGGCGGATCAGCTGCATTGCTCCGAGCGGCAGCTGAACCGTATCATTGAAGCCAATTACCATACCACCTTCCTGCAGAAGCGGCTGACCGCCCGCATCGATTATGCCAAATATCTGCTGCGCAGTACCTCCATGAGCATAGCGGATATCGGTGAGCAGGTCGGCTATGCCAACGAAGCCTCCTTCTACAAGATGTTCCGGGAAATGTGCGGACAGACCCCCTCGGAATTCCGAAAACAGCACCGGTAGGCCTCCGGAATAAAGCAGACAGCCGCAGCAAAAGCGCAGGCGCCGGGCATTCGCCCGACGCCTGCGCTTGGTTTTTGTTCTCTTTCGTCTTATTCCAG
>JAZLJI010000097.1:0-12031 GCA_045617825.1 Lachnospiraceae bacterium | reverse complement strand
ATCTGTAACTACATTGGCGCTTGGAGGTTTGTTTGCCATACTCAAAACCTATTGCTTTGCCTGGCAAGTATGAAAAACCCTCTAAACGCAGAAATGGAGCGGGATTCCGTAGAATCCCACCCCAACACTTGACATAGAGCCGTTTTTCGCTGATCTGATGATCAGACGCTGGCCCGATCTTCGTCGGTAACGTCCTTCATGGAAAGGTTCACGCGGCCCATCTTATCGATCTCCACGACCTTGACCACGACCTCATCGCCGATGCTGACCACGTCCTCGACCTTGCCGACGCGCTTGTCGGCCATCTTGGAAATGTGGACCAGACCGTCCTTGCCGGGGCAAAGCTGTACGAAAGCGCCGAAGGTCATCAGACGCACCACGTTGCCGCGGAAGACCTGACCGACCTCAACGTCGTTCACGATGGTCTCGATGATCTTCATAGCCTTGTTGATCATGGCCATATCGGTACCGCAAACGGCTACGCTGCCGTCATCCTCGATATCGATCTGTACGCCGGTCTCATCAATGATCCCGTTGATGACCTTACCCTGTTTGCCGATAACGTCACCGATCTTGGCGGGGTCGATATTGATGGAAACGATCTTGGGAGCCCATTTGCTGATCTCGGGACGAGGGCCGGGGATAGCCTTGGCCATCACGTTGTCCATAATGTACACGCGGGCTTCGCGGGTCTTCTGCAGCGCTTCCCGGATAATGGCGGGAGTCAGACCGTGGATCTTGATATCCATCTGGATGGCGGTGATGCCGTCGTGGGTACCGGTCACCTTGAAGTCCATATCGCCGAAGAAGTCCTCAAGACCCTGGATATCGGTCAGGACCACGTAATCGTCATCGGTCTCGCCGGTTACCAGACCTACGGAGATACCGCCGACCATCTTCTTGATGGGAACGCCGGCAGCCATCAGCGCCATGCAGGAGGCGCAGGTGGAAGCCATGGAGGTGGAACCGTTGGATTCCATGGTCTCGGACACGCAGCGGATCGCATAAGGGAATTCCTCAACGCTGGGCAGCACGGGGATCAGAGCACGCTCTGCCAGAGCACCGTGACCGATCTCACGGCGTCCCGGGCCTCGGCTGGGCTTGGTCTCGCCGACGGACCAGCTGGGGAAGTTGTAGTGGTGCATATACCGCTTGGTGGTCACGGTACGGTCCAGACCGTCGATCTTCTGGACCTCGCTCATGGGAGCGATGGTGCAGGCGTCCAGGATCTGGGTCTGTCCGCGGGTGAACATGGCGGAGCCGTGAGCTCTGGGCAGGAGGTCTACCTCGGCGGCCAGAGGACGGATCTGGGTCATGGCACGGCCGTCGGGACGCTTGCGGTCCTTCAGGATCATCTTGCGCACGGTCTTCTTCTGGAAGGCATATACCGCCTCGCCGACGAAGGGCAGCCAATCTTCTCTGTCGGCATAGCGCTCGTTCAGCTCTGCGGTGATGACGCGGATATTCTCGTCGCGTACCTGCTTCACATCGGTAAATACCGCTTCCTCCATACGGGCGGGGGTGATGTAGTTCACCATATCCTCGTACAGATCGGCCGGGATCACGTGGCTCTCGTAAGGCTTCTTGGCCTTGCCGACTTCGTCAACGATGGTCTGGATAAAGGCGATGACCTGCTTGTTCAGCTCGTGAGCCTGCATGATGGCGTCGTACATCACGTCCTCGGGGACCTCGTTGGCGCCGGCTTCGATCATGATGACCTTCTCGGCAGTGGAAGCCACCGTCAGGGCCAGATCGGAATGCAGCTTCTCTTCCTCGGTGGGGTTGAAGCAGAATTTGCCGTCCACCAGACCCACCATCGTGGCGGAAATGGGGCCGTCAAAGGGGATATCGGAAATGCTGGTGGCGATGGAGCAGCCCAGCATGGCGACGACGTCGGGGTTGCAGTCGGGATCCACGCTCATGACCAGATTGCTCAGGGTCACGTCGTTGCGGTAATCCTTGGGGAACAGGGGACGCATGGGACGGTCGATCACGCGGCTGGCCAGCACGGCATGCTCAGAGGCCTTGCCCTCGCGCTTGTTGAAGCCGCCGGGGATCTTGCCCACGGAATAAAACTTTTCTTCGTACTCTACGGTCAGAGGGAAGAAATCGATGCCGTCACGGGGAGCCTCGGAGGCGACCACCGTGGAGACCACTACGGTATCACCGTAATGCATAAAGGCGGCGCCGTTGGCCTGAGCGCCGATGCGGCCGATGTCTACCCGCAGTTCGCGGCCGGCCAGGTTCATGGAATAGGTCTTGTACATAATCCTCTCCTTTTCTTGTGGTGGGGAGGCAGAAGTTCGAAACTACAAATACGGACACATCCGCGGAGATGCCGGTATTTGAAGTCTCGAAGGGCCTCTGCCGCCCGGGTCATGGGGAAACAGCTGAATCAAGAGAAAAAAGGGTGGAAAAAATTCCACCCTGCGCTTTTACTTACGGATACCCAGCTTGTCGATCAGTTCACGGTATTCGTTGATATCATTCTTCTTGACATAGTCAAGCATACCGCGGCGCTGACCTACCAGCATGAACAGACCGCGACGGGAATGGTGATCCTTGGGGTTCACCTTCAGGTGTTCGGTCAGCTCACGGATTCTTTCAGTAAGCAGAGCGATCTGGACAGCGGGAGAACCGGTGTCCTGGGGGTTTTTGCCGAAAGCGGCAACGATTTCGGCCTTCTTTTCTTTGCTGGTCATAGCAGCCTCCAAAAATAAATTCTTACCAAATGCCGGGCAGGGGCCGGAGAAGCCTCAAGCTAAGCACAGGCGCACAGATGATGTATACCACAAAACGGAATACTTGTAAAGACTAAAACGGTAATTTTCTTAAAAACAGGGCTGAAGGAGGGATTTAAGCCTCAGTAGCGGCATTCGTTGGGATAATCCAGGATGTTCACGTACTTCAAAGGCTTGATGAAATCGTATCGGGTGATGCAGATGCCTACCCTCTCGTTCAGTGCCTGGATGACCTGTCCGTCACCGATATACACGGCCACGTGGGTAATGGAGCCCTTGTTCATGCTGTCGTAAAAGACCAGATCGCCCGGCTTCAGCTCGGAGGCACTGATCTCCCGTCCCCGCAGCGCCTGGCTGGCGCTGTAGTGAATCAGCTCGATCCCGGCGAATTTCCGGTACAGAGCGATCACGAAGCCGCTGCAGTCACAGCCGTTAGTGAGGCTTTCATTGCCCCAGACGTAGGGATTTCCCACGAACTGCTTCGCGTAGCGGACCATGTCCTCCCGGGTGGTATCCGTGATGCTGTAGGCGATGGCCTCCGCCGAGAGCAGGCGGTACGCGCGTTCCGCGCACTGCTTGGAGATATAGGCGGGACCCATGTCGCTGCCGACGCGGAACCATTCCTCCTCTTCCGCCTCCAGGGCAAATCCGGCGGACTGATAGGCAACGAAGAGCCGGTTGTCGCCGGCGGTATCTGGGGCGGAACGGACGTTGGCCGCGTCCACGGTGATCCGCACGCTGCGTTCGATATGCGGCATGGCCGCCGCGATCGCGTCTACGCCCCGGCAGATGTAGTCCGCCCGCACGTAGCCGGAGCTTATCCTGCCGGAGCGGATCTGCAGCCACTCCTGATCGTCCGAGGGATCAGCGGTCCCCTGGGTGTTGACGGTGCTGCCGAGGATCTCACAGGCGGCTCCCGCAGGCAGATAGCCGATGATCAGGCTGGAGCCGTTGGGATTGTAGCGGATATTCAGATAGCCGTCCTCCAGCTCGGCCACGCCCAGCTCCCGATAAGCCGAGAAGGCCTCCTGACAGCAGTCCGGCACGTAGGTGAAGCGGCAGGGCACGTCCGGCCGGTCCCAGGGCACGTAGTCGCCCCGGTGATAGGTGAGGGACAGCTCCAGCACGCTTTCCTTCCGGGCCGCGGCCCTTTCGTAGGCCTGTCTGGTCCTCAGACTCAGCCGCGCGGCCGGCGTATGGGGAAAGCACAGCCCGATCAGGGCCGGGCTGGTGAAACGCGTCTCCTGCGGCAGCGCCGCGGCTTCGGCGGCCCCGGTCTCTTCGCAGGGGATACTCTCTAAAGGCGGCTGTTCCGGCAGGCTCTGGGCATACGCCGAAATAGCTCCCGGGAACAGGCTTCCCAGCAGCAGTACGGCGATCGCGATTCGTCTGCCTATCTTCTTCACTGATCTTCCTTCCCCGCGGCAAATGCCGCCAGCGCCGTCTCCCGATCCCGGGTCAGCGCGGCCTGCAGTGCTTCCAGGCTCTCGAATTTCATTTCGGGGCGGAGGAAGGACAGCAGCTCCGTGCGGATAACGGTCCCGTACAGCTCTCCTACCGGCTCCAGGATATGGGTCTCCAGTCCCGGAAGGGCCTCACCGCCCACGGTGGGCTTGAGCCCCACGTTGCTGACGGCAGGATAGGTCTTTCCGCCTGCCGTGACCCGGGACAGATAAACGCCCCGCCTCGGGCAGAATTTGCCGTCCTCCAGCCGCTGATTCACGGTGGGAAAGCCGAGCCCCTCGCCCAGGTGATTGCCGTAGACGACGCGGCTCTCTACGGCAAAGGGCCTGCCCATACAGGCGGCCGCCTCTTCGGCCAGGCCCTCCTCCAGCAGCCCGCGGATCCGCTTGCTGCTGATGTCCTCACCGGCATACTGCACCTTGGGGACCACGGTCAGGCCGAAGCCCAGCTCCCGGGACTTTTCCTCCAGGAAGGCCACGCTGCCCTGCCGGTCCTTGCCGAAGGCGCAGTCCGGGCCCACCACGATCTCCCGCATGCCCAGGCGCCCGATCAGTACCTGCGTTAAAAAGGCCTCGGCGCTCATTTCCCGGATCTCCGGGATAAAGGGGATCTCCGTGAGCGCGTCGATGCCGTATTCCCGGGCGAGGGCCTTCTTCTCCGCGGTGACGGTGAGCTGGCTCTGGCCGGTCCCGGCCATCACGGCCTGGGGATTGAGGGAAAAGGTGAACAGGAGCTTCCGCAGCTGCTTTTCCTCTGCCAGCTTCTCCATCGCGGCAAATATCGCCTGATGGCCCCTGTGGAGGCCGTCGAATTTGCCGATGGAGACGACGGAGGGCGACGGACCGCGCCAGGGCTTTTCGGGAGCCTCACGGTTCAGCATCACCAGCGGCTTCAGCTGCTGCTTTTCCGCCTCATAGCGGTAAAGGCCCAGCGTCTCGCCCCGGTCGTCCCGGCCCCAGAGGGGCGCGCCTCCCAAGGCCTCCTCCGCAAGGCCGACCTGGGACAGCTTCAGGGTGTTGCCGTTTTCTCCCGGCTTCCGGGCCTCGGGCTTCAGATGAAACTGCGGGTAGCGGCCAAGCAGCCGGTCCAGCGGTAACAAATGCTCCTCCAGACAGCCGGCAAAGCTGTAGGCCTCCCATTCGTTCAGACTGCGGCAGTCCTCCAGCTTGAAGCCGCAGGCTTCCTCCCGGACCAGACTTTCCATCATGCCGCCGGTCCCCAGGGCCTCTCCCATATCCTGACACAGGGTGCGGATATAGGTGCCCTTGGAGCAGCGCACCCGCATGGTGACCCGCGGCAGCCGGATATCCAGAATATCCAGGCTCTCGATGGTGATGTCCTTGGTGGGGCGCTCGACCACCTGGCCGGCTCTGGCCAGATCCACCAGCTTTTTCCCCTGCACCTTGCGGGCAGAGTACATCGGGGTCAGCTGCGCCTGCGTGCCCACAAAGGCGGCCGCCGTGCGGCGGATATCCTCTTCGCTGACGGACACGCTGCGGCGGGACAGCAATTTGCCGGAGGCGTCCTGCGTATCCGTGGTCACGCCCAGATACAGCACCGCCCGGTAGACTTTACTGCCTTCCCCTAGATGATCCGCAAGCCTGGTGGCCTTCCCCAGGCAGACAGGCAGGACGCCTTCCGCCTCGGGATCCAGGGTGCCCATGTGGCCGATCTTTTTTTGATGCAGGATCCCTTTCAGCCGCGCTATGGCGTCAAAGGAGGTATAGCCCCGCTCTTTTTTCACCAGCAGGACACCGTCCATGCCAACTCCTTACTGCTCTTCCTCTATTACGGAGGGCTGAGCCTCGCCCATCAGGGCTATTTTCTCGTTCTGCGCCTGCATGACCTGATCGATCTTCTGGGACATCTCGGCACCGTATTCGATGGACTGGTCCATGATATAGCTGATCTCGGGCGTCAGCCGCAGATTCAGATTGCGGGCGACCTGACGGCGGATGAAGCCGGCGGCGCTCTTCAGTGCGGCCGCCGTGCCCTCCTGTACCGATTTGTCGCCTAAAACAGAGATATAGGCCTTGCAGGTCTTCAGATCCGGCGCCACCTCGGCGGCGACCACGGAGATCATCACCGGGATACGAGGATCCTTCAGCTCCTCCCGGATGATCCGGGAGAGCTCCTTCTGCATTTCCGCATTGATGCGGTCATTCTTTACACTGTGCTTTTTCATGCCTGATCCTTATGGCTCGGCAGCTTCCGGGGCTGTTCCACCATGAGGTAAGCCTCGATGGTGTCCTCTTCCTGGATCTCGCCGAATTTTTCAAATACCAGACCGCACTCATAACCGGCGGCCACTTCCTTGACGTCGTCCTTGAAACGCTTGAGAGAGGCCAGAGGACCGTCGAAGATCTGCTCCTTGCCCCGGGTAATGCGGCATTTGCAGTTCTTGGTGATCTTGCCGTCCAGTACGAAGCAGCCGGCGATGTTGCCGATACCGGAGGCCTTGAAGATCTGACGCACCACGGCATGACCGGCGATCTGCTCCTCGTAAACGGGATCCAGCATGCCCAGCATGGCCGCTTCCACGTCCTCGATGGCCTTGTAAATGATATCGTACAGGCGGATATCCACCTTCTCCTGCTCGCTGATGGACTTGGCCTGGGCATCGGGCTTCACGTTGAAGCCGATGATGATGGCGTTGGAGGCGGAGGCCAGCGTCACGTCGGATTCGGTGATGTTGCCGGCACCGCTGTGGATCACCTTCACGGCGACCTCCTCGTTGCTCAGCTTCAGCAGGCTGGTCTTCACGGCTTCCACGGAGCCCTGAACGTCGGCCTTGACGATCAGGTTCAGCTCCTTCATGTTGCCGGCCTTGATCTGGCTGAACAGATCGTCCAGGGACAGCTTGCCCTTGGTCTCCTCCAGCAGCTTCTTGCGGCCCTCGGAAACGAAGGTGTCGGCATAGGCTCTGGCATCCTTCTCGTTCTTGGTGGAGATCAGGACCTCGCCGGCAGAGGGAACGCTGGACAGACCCAGGATCTCGACGGGCATGCCCGGCGTGGCGGTCTGGACCTTCTCGCCCTTATCGTTCAGCATGGCGCGGATCTTGCCGTAGTTGCCGCCGGCGGCCACGTTGTCGCCGACCTTCAGCGTACCCTTCTGGATCAGAACGGTAGCCACGGGACCGCGGTTCGGATCCAGCTGAGCCTCGATGACGAGACCGCGGGCGTTCCGCTTGGGATTGGCCTTCAGGTCCTTCACCTCAGCCACCAGCAGAACGGTCTCCAGCAGATCCTCGATACCGTCGCCGCGCTTGGCGGATACGGGTACGAATTCGTTGCTGCCGCCCCAGTCGGTGCTGATGATGCCGTATTCGGTCAGCTCCTTCTTGACCTTATCCACGTTTGCCGCGGGCTTATCGATCTTATTGATGGCGACGATGATCTCGACGCCGGCCGCCTTGGCGTGGTTGATGGCTTCAACGGTCTGCGGCATCACGCCGTCGTCGGCAGCCACCACCAGGATCGCGATATCCGTAGCCTGGGCGCCGCGCATACGCATGGCGGTAAATGCCTCGTGGCCGGGGGTATCCAGGAAGGTGATCTTCTGGCCGTTGATCTCCACCATGTACGCGCCGATGTGCTGGGTGATGCCGCCGGCTTCTCCGGTGGTCACGCTGGTCTTGCGGATGGCATCCAGCAGGGAGGTCTTGCCGTGATCGACGTGGCCCATGACGCAGACCACGGGAGGACGGGATACCAGGCTGTCCTCGGGATCCTCGATGGCATCCTTCAGCAGCTCCTCCAGAACGTCGACCTGCTCTTCCTTCTCGGCGATGATATCGAATTCCAGCGCGATATCCGCCGCGGTATCGTAATCCAGCTCATCGTTCAGGGTCAGCATCTTGCCGGCCAGGAACATCTTCTTGATGAGCGCGGTGGGCTGCTGCTTCATGGCCTCCGCCAGCTCCTTCACCGTGATGGTCTCGGGAATGGTGATGGTCTTGATCTCGCTTTCCTTGGGCTCGGCCTTGACGGGGCCGCGGCCGTTCTTCTCAAAATCCTTGGTGGAATGGCCCTTGGCATTCTTGCCGCCGGGTCTTCTCATCTCGTCGGATTCTCCCTTGTTGTAGCGGTCGTTGGCCTTGGCCGCGCCGGCCGCGTTGCGGGTCTGCTTGGTGTTCTTCCCGTTCTTGGACAGGCCCAGACCGCCGAAATCCGCTCCGCTGGGCTTGGGAGCCGAGCTGCGGGAGGAGGTGCTGCGGCGCTTGACGTCCGAATCCGCGTCCTTATCCTTGTTGAAGACGGGGCCGCCGAAGCTGCTGCCGCCCTGGCTGTGGCTGCCGGCAGGACGGTATCCGCCGCTGCTCTGCGTGCGGTTTCCATAGCCGGTCTGACCGCCCTGGGTCCCGCGGTTATAGCCGCCCTGCTGGCGGTTTCCGCCGAGGCCGCCCTGGCCGTTCCGGTCGAAGCTTCGCTGTCCCTGGGAACGGCTGCCCTGGCCATTGCGGTCATAGCTGCGGCCGCCGTTTTCCTTCCGTTCGCTCTGCTGTCTGGCCAGACGGGCGCTTCTGTCCTTGGCCTCCTGATCCGCGGCGCGGACCTGGCTCATATCGACAAAGCGGGCCTGAGGCTTCGCAGGCTCTGCGGGCTTTACGGGTTCTGCCTTGGGCGCCTCCGCCTTGGGCGCGGCGGGCTTCACCGGCTCCTTCTTCGCAGCGGAATCAGCCGCCGCTTCGCTCTTTGCGGGAGCGGGCCGGGAGCCGGTCTCGCTCTTCTTGGGGCCGGCCGGCGCGGCAGGTCTGGTCTTCAGACTGTTCTGCTGGCTGTTCTGCTGATGAAAGACTACGCTCCACTTTTTCTTCTTGGGTTCTTCGTTTTCGTTATTCGTGTTCAGATTGTTCTCATTATCCATACTTACTTACCCCTTGACAGCTTCTTCGGTAGGTCCCGAAGTCTCTGCTGAATATGCTTTCTGTATCGCTGCGGCAAATCCCGCATCCAACACCACTGCGCAGGTCCTTTCCTGCTTTCCGATCGTTCGCCCCAGCTCCTCCTTGGAGTCCAGCTCCAGACAGGGCAGAGAGCGGAACGCCGCTTTATCCCGGAATTTCTTCTTGCTGTTTTCGGAGGCGTCTGCCGCCAGCAGGACCAGTCTGGCTTTGCCGCTCTGCAGCTGCTTTTCACAGCTGAATTCACCGGCTGCCACCTTTCCGGCCTTTTCCGCCAGCCCCAGAAGCCCGTAGACCTTACGATTCACCAAGGGCCTTGACCTCCGCCAGCAGGGCTGCCTTCGCCTCGGCGCTGACGTCGCAGCGAAAGGCCTTTCTCAGGGCCTTGCTTTTGAAGGCCTTGGTCAGACATTCCTCCTTGGGACAGATATACGCGCCTCTTCCCGGGAGCTTGCCCCGGGGATCGCAGTGGAAGCTGCCCTCGGGGGTATGCACCAAACGGATCAGCTGGGATTTGTCCCGCACGGTCCTGCAGCCTACACAGCTGCGTTGAGGCTGCTGCTTATTGATCATGTTCTTCTTCCTGATACTCCTCTTCGTAGCCTTCCTGAGGCTGGCCGTTCTCGTCGTTGTTGTAATCGTCGATGTAGCCGATCTCCTCGAAGATACCGGCCTCGCGGGCCTCGGTCTCGCTCTTGATATCGATCTTATAGCCGGTCAGCTTGGCCGCCAGACGGGCGTTCTGACCGGATCTGCCGATGGCCAGGGACAGCTGGAAGTCGGGAACGATGACCAGAGCCTCCCGCTCGTCGTCATCGGCCAGCACGCAGATGACCTTGGCGGGGCTCAGGGCGTTTTCGATCAGCTCCGCGGAATTGTCGCTCCAGTGGATGATGTCGATCTTCTCACCGTTCAGCTCGTCCACCACGGCGTTGACACGGACGCCGTTCAGACCGACACAGGCACCGATGGGATCCACGCCCTCGTCGTAAGAGACGACGGCCATCTTGGTACGGGAACCGGCCTCACGGGCAATGGCCTTGATCTCCACGATGCCCTGCTGGATCTCGGCGACCTCAGCCTCGAACAGGCGCTTGACCAGCTCGGGGTGGGTACGGCTGACCAGGATGTGAGGTCCCTTGGGGGTATCCTTCACTTCGACGATCAGCACCTTCAGACGCTCGGTGGGACGGTAGGACTCCGTCTTCACCTGCTCGTTCTCCAGCATGATGGCATCGGATTTGCCCAGATTGATGTTGATATTCTTGCCGATGTGGCGCTGCACGATACCGGTGACGATCTCGTGCTCGCGGGACATGTAGCGGTCATAGACGGAGCGGCGCTCCTCCTCGCGCAGCTTCTGCAGGATGACGTTCTTGGCATTCTGCGTGGCGATACGGCCGAAATCCTTGGAGAAGATATCCTGACGGATGACGTCGCCCAGCTGAGCCTTGGGAGAAGCCTTGCGGGCATCCTCCAGAGAGATCTCCAGCGCGGAGTCCTCGACGCTCTCCACCACGGTCTTCTCGGCAAACATCTCATAGTCGCCGGTCTCCCGGTTCATGTGCACCTGGATATTGTCCACCTTACCAAAGTGGTTCTTGCAGGCCGTCAGCAGAGAATTCTCGATGGCTTCCATCATGACTTCCCGGCTGATATCCTTTTCCTTCTCCAGTACGGCCAACGCTTCCAGTAATTCGGTATTCATTTTTCTTTTTTCCTCCCGCAAATCCTGCATTATAAATCCGAAAAATCCACATAGGGTCTGGCAAGGGAAATGTTCTTCCGTTCGCAGCTTACCAAACCGTCCTCAAGTTCTACTTCACAGTGCTCGGCATCAAAGCTTTTCAGGACACCGATAAAGTCCTTCTCGCCGTCCTGAGCCTTGAAGAGATGCAGCTCGATCTCCTTGCCCAGGTTCCGCTCAAAGTCGCGGTCCTTTTTGATGGGTCTCAGGAGTCCGGGGGAGCTGATCTCCAGGGTATAGGCTTCGTCGATGAAATCCGCCTTATCCAGTTCAGCGTCCAACGCCCGGCTTACCAATTCACAGTCATTGATGCGGATCCCGCCGGGCTTATCGATGTAAGCGCGGAGAAACTTGACGTTTCCTTCCTTGACATACTCCACATCCACCACCTCAAAGCCGTTTTCACGGCAGATCGGCTCCAGCAGCTCTGCTGTGCGCTTTTCGCATTCCTCTTTTTTGATCAATGCTCTACCTCGTCTCCTACAAAACTGAAAGAGTGGATTTTCATCCACTCTTTCGCACCAACAATATTCAACATAAGCATAATACATCAGGCCGTTTGAAAATGCAAGCACTATTTTGCAAAATTTGCAAAAATTGCAGAATGATCGGCGATGCTTCGTTTCGGGCTGCTGCCTCTGCGATCCTGCCTCAGACTCGGCGTTTCCGTCCCCGGTTCAGGCCTCCGGCTTGGGTTTCCGTCCCAGGTTCAGGCCTCTGCCCCGACGGTCCGGGATAGTCTCAGGCCTCCGGCTCGACGTTTCCGTTCCCTGTTCAGGCTTCCGGCTCGGCGGCCTCATGCACCGTCAGTCCGTAATGCTCTCTGACCGTGCGTTCGATCTCCTCCAGCATCTCCGGATGCGCCTTCAGGAACAGCTTGGTGTTGTCGCGGCCCTGGCCGATGCGGTTGCCCTGGTAGGAATACCAGGCGCCGCTCTTCTCCACCACGTTGATGGAGGCGGCCAGATCCAGGATATCTCCCTCCCGGGAAATGCCGGTGCCGAACATGATATCGAATTCCGCTTCCTTGAAGGGTGGAGCCACCTTGTTCTTGACGACCTTGACGCGGACGTGGTTGCCCACGATCCCGCCGCCCTGCTTCAGGGATTCTATCCGGCGCACGTCCAGACGCGGGGAGGAATAGAACTTCAGGGCCCGGCCGCCGGTGGTCAC
>JAZLJI010000096.1:0-3897 GCA_045617825.1 Lachnospiraceae bacterium | reverse complement strand
CCCTGCCCGCAGCGGCGCAGCTCCGCGATCTTGGTGAGGGTCAGGTCGATGCTGCAGTGAAAGTGGCTGCTCACCGCGGCGTAGTCGCTGCGGTACAGCCGGACGTAGTCGTACAGCTCCTCGGTATCGATGAGCAGCTGGGCCGCGAAGGCATTTGCCTCATATTCGGAGGGGTCCTTCATATCGAACAGCGCGAACTCGTGCAGGGCGGCCCCCCGGGCCCGGGCCCGGTGCAGCGCGTCGTGGCCCAGCTCGTGGGCCAGCACGATGGTCCGCTGCTCTTCGGGAAGGTCCTGGTTCAGCACGATCACCCGATGCCGCTGGATGCAGGTGTAAAAGCCCAGCAGCTTCCCCAGCTTCCGCTCGTACAGCAGGATGCGCTCCGCCTGGGCGATGCGCAGAGGATCCCGGGTGCCGCAGCGCTCCACCAGCCGCCGGGCCCGGGCCTCAATGGTAAAGGCATCGATCATCCGCTCACGCTTTCCTCAGAACTCGCGGCGATATTTGCCGGGCGTGTAGCGGCGGACGTTGTCGGCCTTGCAGTCCCAGTAAATGTCCTGGATCGCCTTCATCACCGCGTCCTTGTCCCCCTCGGAGAGGTCGCCGCCGGCGAAAAGCGCGCCGAAGTCCCGGATCAGCTCCTCCGCCTGGCGGGCGCTCCGCTGACCGTAGCGCTCCCCCACGGCGCTGAGAAAGTCGTCGTTTTCGTTATGGAGATAGTCCGGGTCCACCCCCAGCACCTCCGCCAGCCGCCCGTAAATGCTGCGGTCCGTGGGATAGGTCTTCCCGTTTTCGTAGTTGATGACGGTGTTCTTGGAGATCCCCACCCGCTCCGCCAGCTGGGTCTGGGTGAGGCCTTTTTCTTTTCTGTGCTGCTGCAGCTTCTCGCCGAAGGTCATGACTCCTCCTTAAAAACACAATTAAATTGTACTTATTTGCCGAAATGCTCTTGACAGGTACAAGCGGATTGTATATATTGCGAAGTACAAACGAATTGTACTTTTCACCTTTAGAGTACAATGGATTTGGAGAAAAGTCAAGAGGTTTCGGCAAATGCGGCGGGATATCCTTCATTGCGATATGAATAATTTTTACGCCAGCGTGGAATGCCGGCTGGACCCGCGGCTCAGGCCCTTTCCCGTGGCGGTGTGCGGCAGCCAGGCGGATCGCCACGGGATCGTGCTGGCGCGGAACTACGCGGCCAAGGCCTGCGGGGTCAGCGCGGGGGACGTGATCTGGCAGGCGAAGCAGAAGTGCCCCGGGCTGGTGGTCGTGCCGCCCCACTATGAGGTCCCGGCTGGCCCGGCGCATTTACGAGGACTACACCGACCGGGTGGAGCCCTACGGGATGGACGAGTGCTGGCTGGACATCAGCGGGACGGAGGAGCTGTTCGGCACGCCGGAGCAGGTGGCCCACGAGATCCGGGAGCGGGTAAAGGGCGAGCTGGGCCTCACCATCTCCGTGGGCGTGTCCTTCAATAAGGTATTTGCCAAGCTGGGCTCGGACATGAAGAAGCCGGACGCGGTGACGATGATCCCGCAGGACCGCTTCCGGGAGGTGGTCTGGCCGCTGCCGGCGGAGGACATGATCGGCGTGGGCCGGGCCAGCAGCCGGCTGCTGCGGCGCCTGAACGTGCGGACGCTGGGCGACCTGGCGGCGGCGGACCCGGAGCTGCTCCGCCGCATGATGGGCAAATACGGCGTCATGCTCTGGAACTGGGCCGGCGGCCGGGACGACGCTCCGGTGCTGCGGACGGATTTCTGCTCGCCCGTCAAAAGCGTGGGCCACGGGACCACCACGGTAAAGGACCTGGAGACCCCGGAGCAGGTGTGGCTGGTGATGCTGGAGCTGTGCCAGGAGGTGGCGCACAAGCTGCGCCTGCACGGCAAATGCGCCGCCGGAGCACGCGCCGGTGATCATGCCGACTGGGACTGCCCCCGCGTTTTCTGCCGGGAAAACGCGAGGGAGCCCGTCGCGGCTTTAAGCGACTTCAGAGATTCGCAAAGCGAATCTTCCTAAGTTCAAGGATAACGGGAGCCCGTCGCGGCTTTAAGCGACTTCAGAGATTCGCTTCGCGAATCATCAAATAGTTCAAGGATAAAAAAAGGTTTTCATTTGTCGGATTTTCGGATATAATGCTTTTCTGACAGACAAAAGAAAGGAGATGGCGGTATGTGGTTGGTTTTTACTCTGGCGACGACCCTGATCTGGGGCCTGGCAGAGCTGTTTTATAAACGGGGTGCTCATGAGAACGAGCCCTACGCGCATCTGAAGACCGCGGTGTGCGTGGGCGCGGTCATGGGAGCGCACGCGCTGTTTACCCTGCTGACGCAGGATATCGGCTTCGAGCCCCGGAACCTGCTGATCTATCTGCCGGTGTCTCTGTGCTATATCCTGTCCATGACCCTGTCCTATTTCGGGATGCGCTATATCGAGGAATCCATTTCCGACCCCATCGAGAATACCTCCGGGGCGCTCTGCTCCCTGCTGTGCGTGATCTTCCTGAAGGACAGCGTGAGCCTGCTGTCCTGGGGCGCCATTCTGCTGATGGTGGCGGGCATCCTGGGCATCGGCTTTCTGGAGCGGCGGGGCGAGACGGACAGACGGAAGCACCTGGGCCGGACGATGGCGGCGGTGGCCTTTGCCATGCCCTTCTGCTACGCGCTGCTGGACGCGCTGGGAAGCTTCCTGGACGTGTATTATCTGGATTGGGAGGCCGGTCCTCTGGCGGGCGTGACCGAGGAGACCGTGGAGCAGGTGGCAAATACCGCCTACGAGCTGAGCTTTGCCGCTGCCGCGCTGCTGCTGTGGCTGTTCCTGAAGCTCAAACGGGTGCCCTTTGCCCTGCCGAAGCAGGGCGATAAGCTGCTGGCGGCGGTGTGCGAGACGGCGGGCCAGTTCACCTACGTCTATGCCATGAGCGGGAACGGAGCCATCGCGGCGCCCATCATTTCCGCGGTGTGCGTGGTGTCGCTGCTGCTGTCCCGGATCTTCCTCAAGGAAAAGCTGACGAAGAAGCAGTATCTGTATATCGGCCTGGTCATTCTGGGGATCCTGATCCTGGCGATCGCGGAAGGAGAATAAATGAAGCTGGAAGAATTCGCGGCTTATCAGCCGGAGCTGATCAAGGAAAAGAACTGCCACAGGGCCTCGGTGGCGGTGCTGCTGCAGGGGCCCGCGGGAGAAGAGCGGGTGCTGTTCGAGCAGCGCTCCTCCCGGATCGCGGATCAGCCCGGCGATATCTGCCTGCCCGGCGGCATGGCGGAGCCGGGGGAAAGCCCCTGGGAAACGGCAAGACGGGAGTGCGCGGAGGAGCTGCTGCTGGAGGAAAGCCAGCTGGAGCTCATCGGGCCGTTAGACTATCTCTATACCGGAAATCTGCTGCTGACCCCCTTCCTGGCGCGGCTTACGGACTATCGCGGCAGCTTCAGCCGCGACGAGGTGGCGGAGGTCTTCACGGTGCCGCTCGCCTTCTTCCGGGATACGGAGCCGGAGCGCTACAGCATGGAATGGAAGCCGCAGATGCCGGAGGATTTTCCCTTTGAGCGGATCCGGGGCGGGCGGGATTACCGCTGGCGCAGATCCACCCGGGAGGTGGTCTTCTACGAATACGGGGGGCGCACCATCTGGGGCCTGACGGCCAAGCTGATGCAGAGCCTGGGAGAAAAGCTGAGAGGATAAGGACGGAGCCGCAGGCTCCGCGGGAAATGAGGACGGAGCGACAGGCTCCGTAAGGAAAAAGGGCCGGTGCCCTGCGCGTACGCGCAAAGACGGAGGCCAAGCGGTCTTAGGAAGACAACTTAGTAATTCAACTCCTTGGCTTACAGAAAGGTATAGGACGGGTGCGCCTCATTTTATTGAGACTGGACACAGGCAACCAGCAATAGTATCGGATG
>JAZLJI010000095.1:0-20689 GCA_045617825.1 Lachnospiraceae bacterium | reverse complement strand
ATCCGGTCGGCGATCCGGCCGTATACCCGGGCATTCTTCTCCAGAACCTGCAGCGACAGCTCGCCCTCGGGCGCGTTCCGGTGCATGGTGGAATCGTAATCGGCGTTGTACAGGAGAATGAAATCGTAGCGGTCCTCCTCGATCAGCTGCAGCGCCTTTTCCGTGCATTCGTCCACCGTGGGGAGGATGAAGTAATCCATGTCCCGCTCCAGGAAGATCAGGGAGAGGCTGTCCTTCTCCGTGGACACGATGGCCGGTTTCTTCCCGGCCCGGATCAGGGCGTCGAAGAGGGTGTCGATGCGGATGACCGGCTTGGTGTAGGACCGGATGCCGTGGACCTCCGGCAGCGCGCCGGTATACATGCTGCCGAAGCAGACGGGCGTCACGGAGGGCATGACGGTCCGCAGCGGCAGCGTGAGGGAGCTGTTCGCCATGACCGGCCCGTAGAGCGCGGTGTATTTCTGGAAGAGCCACATGGCGACGGCGTCCGGGTTATACATAAAGACGCGGTCGGCCTTGCCTAAGCGGCGCTTCACCAGCTCGGTCAGCGCCGGGATCGGGGCATGGGTCTCCTTCGGGGCTTCGATGCCCATGGCCTCCGCGAGAGACGCGCAGACGCCGCACACAGACAGAGAATTCAGTACGGGATCGTTCATGGAAAACCTCCTTATCTGCCCCCGAGTTTCCAAAGGAAACTTAGGGGGAGCCCGTCGCGGCCCCCGCGACTTCAAAAGATCCGCGTTTCGCGGATATTCCTTCCTGCCGAAATTGTACGCCGGAAAGCGCCCGGCGTCAATCGGCTTCGCGGAAAACGGCAAGAAAAAAGATCCCCTGCCCGGCAGGGGATCTCATTTCTGAGCGATACGGGATTTGAACCCGTGACAACTTGATTAAAAGTCAAGTGCTCTACCGACTGAGCTAATCGCCCGGATTTGGCGCCGAAACAGACAAACTGCCCGATCAGCAAGAAGTATATTACTCTATGCGTGACGAGAAGTCAAGCCTTATTTTTCGGCAGGACGGAGTGTTTCGGCAGGTCTCGGCCGCGTTTTGGGTCATTTCCGGCGGAATTCCGGCATGTTCCGCCGGGAAAGGCTCAGAGATACCGCGTCAGCAGCTGCTGAAGGGCGAGGATCTCCCGCGGGTCCCTGAGGATTTCCGGGAAATTCGTTGCCCGGTCCTCCGCGCTTCCCCAGCTGTAGTTGAGCTCCCGGAAGGCGTCGATGTCGAAATGCGGGTTCAGGGCGGGATCGTCCGTGAAATCCGCGGGCAGCCCCACCGGCGACTCCCCGGTGATGGCGCAGTATACCATGAGGGTGGTGATGTAGCCGGCCAGTATGTTTTCGTGGAAGCCGTCCGTTTCCCGGCGGCGGATGATGAAGCTGTTCTTCGTGTAGGTGTAGGGACTGCCCTCCGGCCGGACTTTGCCGAAGGCCAGATCCGTGATGACCCGGCCCCAGTCCACCACCCGGATGCCCAGCGCCTCCAGCTCCGGCAAATGCGCGAAGACCGAGGCCATGGGCCTTCCGCCGTAACGGAAGTTGATCCCGTAGGCGGCGGGGCCCACCAGATACAGAAATCTGACGGCGGGATTTTCCGCGCGGAACAGGTCCATGGTCCGGCGGACCCAGGACATCCAGTCGTATTCCTCCTCGCAGCCGCCCACCTGCATCACCGCGTAGTCATACCGCCGGTCCGGCAGATAGTCCAGATGCCGGGTCCCGAAGCAGACCTTGTAATCCCGGGTGCAGCGGTCGCCCATGAGATCGTTCAGCTGGTGGGAGCCGATGGTCCAGTTGGTGACGTCGACGTCGGCTCCGCGGCGCCGGCACAGCTGATAGAAGAAGCCAGGATCGCGGCGGCGGTGCTCAAAGTCAAAATCCACGAACTGATTCTTCTGCATCAGCACCATTTTCCCGAAATACATATAGGAATTGCCGATAAAGATGATCTTTTTCCCGTCCAAGGGGTTCCCGGTCTCGGTCATGAAAGTGCCTCCTTCGCGGCCGCGCGTTTTTGAAAAAAGCGCCGTCCGCGCAAGGCGGGCAGCGCCGGGGGATTCGGGGATGCGGTCAGGCCTGCTTCTTGGCCCGCAGGATGTCGGGGATGATGGAGATGCCGGAGCCGATCAGCAGGCAGATGATGCCCAGGATCATGTTGACGGTGATCTCGTCCTTCAGGAAGATATAGGCCAGTACCGGCGCGATCATGGGCTTCAGGAAGAAGACCAGACCGCCTTCCCGGGCGGAGGTCTTCTCGACGGCCAGCATGTGGAACACGTAGCCGCCGGCGGTCACGACGGCGCAGATGTAGAAGAGGGCAGGCAGCGCGGAGGCGGGGATGCCCTTGAGTAACGGCACGTCTGCCATCACGGAGAGGCCGCAGGCGCTGAAGGCGCTGCTCACCGCGGGGATGCGGCCCAGCAGGATCAGCAGGATCAGCAGGAAGCCGCCCAGCACGAAGCTGATGGAGGTCACGGCGATGCCGCCGAAGCGGGCGGTGCGCAGCTTGCAGACCACGCTGTAGAGACCGAAGACCACGGCGGCCAGCAGGGCCAGCAGCACGCCGGTCAGGTCCAGCTTGGTGTTCCAGGGGCTGACGAAGATCACGATGGCGATGATCTCCAGGATCAGCGCGATGATGTGATTCTTCCGGATGCTTTCCTTCAGGATGATGCCTGCCAGCAGGAGGGTGAAGATCGGATTTGCCGAGAACAGCACCGCCACGGCGGAGGCCTGGTTCATGGTCACGGCCACCTGATAGAAGCCCATGGCCAGAATGACGTTCAGGAAGCCGGTCAGGCAGAAGAACAGCACGTCCCTGCCGCCCAGCCGGGTGCCCTTGTTCTTCATGGACCGGATGGCCAGCGGCAGCAGCAGAAGGCCGCCGACGGTGAAGCGCAGCGCGGTGATCTGCATGGGGGCAAATACGCCCGCCACCGTCTTCAGAACCACCTCCATGGTGCTGAAGATCACGGCGGACAGGACGATATAGAGGTAGCCGAGATACTTTTTCATAGGATCCTTCTTTCTGCGGACTGTTTTGCGGGGACGGAAAATCCCCATAATACGGGATAAGGGAACCTGGTTCCCCAAGTTCCCTTAACCGGACGTTTGACTCGCTGGGCTAGTTGGGTTCGAACCAACGAATGCAGGAGTCAAAGTCCTGTGCCTTACCGCTTGGCTATAGCCCAAGAGGGTGGAATGTGGGGCTCGAACCCACGACATCCAGAACCACAATCTGGCGCTCTGCCAACTGAGCTAAATCCACCATGCTTTTCCGCACCCGCAGTTGGCGGTGAGGTGCAGAAGCGGGTGATGGGAATCGAACCCACGTGTCCAGCTTGGAGGGCTGGTGTTCTACCATTGAACTACACCCGCTTGTCTTGAAACAAGCGCAGATGGGATTATAACTGAAAAGACGGCGGCTGTCAATCCTTTTTTAGGAAAAAATTGTACACCGCGCAGCCCGCACCGACCGCTTCTCCAGCGCCCGCTGCGCAATCCGCGCCGCCGCAGCGATGAAAGCTCCGGACCCGGGCGGTACGGGATGAGCCTGCGCGCTTCTCCCGGACTTGCCCCCGAGTTTCCACAGGAAACTCGAGGGAGCCCGTCGCGGCTTTGAGCGACTTCAAGGATTTGCGAAGCAAATCCTTCGTTCGGCACCCTCGCCATTCGCGGAAAGGCCGATGCCTTTCCGCGAATGGCGAGGCGCAAATGACTTTCGGAAACCGTCATTTGCGGCCTCCTCCCGAAGCTTCAGGCTCATGTACCGCCGGCGGATCCTCCGCATATCGCCGCATCGGCGCGGTCTGCGCGGCTCCCGTAAGATGGGTGCCGGCTCCGGAAAGGCTGACTGTAAAAAAATCGCATGAAACGGTTGAAATCGGACCGCTTATATAGTATAAATACGGTATAATTTGATATTTCCCGAGGAACGAAACACATTTTACCGAAATGTGTTTGTTTATTATTAGGAGAAAGAACATGCTGGATTTGTCGTATTACGAAAAAACAGATGCCATTATCGCCGAGTACGGTGCGAGACCCGCGTCCCTCATCCCCATCATGCAGGACGTGCAGGCGGAGTACCGGTATCTTCCCGGTGAGCTGTTGGACCATATCGCGGAGAAGATCGGCGTGACCCGGGCGAGAGCCTACAGCGTGGCGACCTTCTATGAGAATTTTTCCTTTGAACCCAAGGGAAAATACGTGATCAAGGTCTGCGACGGCACCGCCTGTCATATCCGCAGATCCCAGCCGATAAAGGATGCCCTGCTGAATGAGCTGGGGCTTTCCGGAGGAAAGCGTACCACCGACGACATGCTCTTTACCGTGGAGACTGTATCCTGCCTCGGCGCCTGCGGCCTGGCGCCCACGATGATGGTCAACGACGTGGTCCATCCGAAAATGACGCCGGACAAGGCGGTCGCGCTGGTCCGCGAGCTGAGGAGGGAGGAAAAATGATTCAGACGAGAGACGATCTGGACCGCGCCCGGGAGGAAGCCCGGAGCGTGATGGAAGGGTACTCCTGCCGCATCCTGGTCTGCTGCGGCACCGGCTGCGTGGCTTCCGGCTCCCTGAAGATCTATGAAGAATTGAAGCGTCTCTGTGCGGACCTTCCCGGCGTGGAGGTGGAAGCGCAGAAGGACGTGCCCCATATCGGCACCGTCAAGACCGGCTGCCAGGGCCTCTGCGAGCTGGGGCCGCTGGTGCGCATCGAGCCGGCGCATTTTCAGTACGTTCACGTGCAGCCGGAGGACTGCGCCGAGATCGTGGAGAAGACCGTCCTGAAAGGCGAGCCTGTCGAGCGGCTGTTCTACCGCCATGAGGAAAAACCCTGCCCCCAGCCGGAGGATATCCCCTTCATCGCGCTCCAGGAGCGCGTCGTGCTGGAAAACTGCGGCAGCATCGACGCGGAATCCCTTGACGAATATATCGCCGCCGGCGGCTTCCGGGCCCTGAGCAAGGCCCTCTTTGACATGACGCCTCAGCAGGTCGTCGACGAGATCTCCGCGTCCGGCCTGCGCGGCCGCGGCGGTGCCGGCTTCCCGACCGGAAAGAAGTGGAGTCAGGTGGCCGGCCACGCCGGTGAGGAAAAATACGTCGTCTGCAACGGTGACGAGGGCGACCCCGGCGCGTTCATGGACGGCTCCGTGATGGAGGGCGATCCCTTCAGACTGCTCGAGGGCATGATCATTGCCGCCTATGCCGTAGGCGCCGAGAACGGCTATATCTACGTGCGGGCCGAGTACCCGCTTTCCGTGGCCAGACTGCGGAACGCCATCCGCCAGGCGGAGGAGCGCGGCCTGCTCGGCGACGACATCCTCGGCTCCGGCGTGAATTTCCATATGCACATCAACCGCGGCGCAGGCGCCTTCGTCTGCGGCGAGGGCAGCGCTCTGACCGCCTCCATCGAGGGGAAGCGCGGCATGCCCCGCGTGAAGCCGCCGCGTACCGTGGACCAGGGGCTCTGGGCGAAGCCGACGGTGCTCAATAACGTGGAGACCTACGCGAACGTCGCGCAGATCATCCTGCGGGGCGCCGACTGGTACAGGACCATCGGCACCGAGGGCAGCCACGGCACCAAGACCTTCTCCCTGACCGGCGCGATCCGGAATACCGGCCTTATCGAGGTCCCCTTCGGCACCACGCTGCGCCATATCATCTACGACATCGGCGGCGGCATCCGCGGGGACGGCAAATTCAAGGCCGTGCAGACCGGCGGTCCCTCCGGCGGCTGTCTGACCGAGAAGCACCTCGACGAGCCGCTGGACTTCGAGTCCATCGCCCGGTTCAATTCCATCATCGGCTCCGGCGGCCTGGTGGTCATGGACGAAAACACCTGCATGGTGGACGTGGCCAAGTTCTTCATGGGCTTCACCCAGCGCGAGAGCTGCGGCAAATGCGGCCCCTGCCGCATCGGCACCAAGCGTATGCTGGAGCTGCTGCAGAAGATCACCGCCGGGGAAGGCACCTTGGAGGATATCGATAAGCTCGAGGAGACCGCGAAGCTGGTTCGGGCCGGCTCCCTCTGCGGCCTTGGCAAGAGCGCGCCGCTGCCGGTGCTGAGCACGCTGCAGCATTTCCGGGACGAATACGTGGAGCACGTGACCGAGCACAGGTGCCGCGCCCACGTCTGCGAGAAGCTCAAGGTCTATGAGATCGATCCTGCGGTCTGCCGCGGCTGCACCAGATGCGCCCGCAGCTGCCCGGTGGGCGCGATCGGCGGAACGGTGAAAAGCCCCCATGCCATCGACCAGACCAAGTGCATCAAATGCGGCTCCTGCATGGAAAACTGCGCCTTCGGTGCCGTCAGCGTAAAGTAAGAGAGGTACGGCTATGATCCATCTGACGATCGACGGAATCTCCGTAGAAGTAGAAAAAGGAACGACTATCCTGAAGGCCGCGCAGAAGGCGGGCATCAGGATCCCCACGCTCTGCTATCTGGAGGGCGTCCTGCCCGACGGCTCCTGCCGCATCTGCATGGTCGAGGTCGAAAGCCGCGGCCGCAGATCCCTGCAGACCGCCTGCAGCACGGAATGCCGGGAGGGCGATCTGGTGGAGACCATGTCCCCCCGCGTGGTCGAATTCCGGCGCAATGTGCTGGACCTGCTGCTTTCCGACCATCGGGTCCACTGCTTTTCCTGCCCGGCCAACGGCGACTGCAGGCTGCAGGATCTCTGCTACGAGTACGGCGTATCCGAGTCCAGCCACAAGGGCGAAACGACGCCTCCCGTCATCGACGATTCCAATAAATTCTTCACCTACGATCCCAGCCTCTGCATCCTCTGCCACCGCTGCGTGAACACCTGCAGCGAGATCGTGGGCCGGGGCGCCATCGACACCATGGACCGCGGCTTCGGCTCCTTCATCGGCGCTCCCTTTGACACGCCCTGGGGCCAGAGCAGCTGCGAGAGCTGCGGCAACTGCGTGCAGGCCTGCCCGACCGGCGCCCTCACGATGAAGCGCCGCAGAAAATACCGCGTCTCCCAGATCGAGAAGAAGGTGCTGACCACCTGCCCCCACTGCGCCACCGGCTGCCAGTATTATCTGATCGTCAAGGACGGGAAGATCGTCGATACCGAAGCCTATGACGGCCCCTCCAACAAGGGCCTGCTCTGCGTCAAGGGCCGCAGCGCCAGCTTCGACTTCGTGCAGTCGCCCGAGCGCATCAAGTACCCCCTCATCAAGAACCATGAGACCGGAGAATTCGAGCGGGCGACCTGGGACGAGGCGCTGGATCTCGTGGCCTCCAAATTCATGGAGATCAAGAAAAAATACGGCGGCGACGCGCTGGCGGGATTTGCCTGCTCCCGCAGCCCCAACGAGGATATCTACATGGTGCAGAAGATGGTGCGCTGCTGCTTCGGTACCAACAACACCGATAACTGCGCCCGCGTCTGCCACTCCGCCTCCGTGGCCGGCCTGGCCATGACCCTGGGCTCCGGCGCCATGACCAATCCCATCGAGGACATCACCAAAAATGCCGACGTCATCATGCTGGTCGGCTCCAATCCCGAGGAGGCGCATCCCGTCGTCGGCATGCAGATCCGCCAGGCCATTGCCCGCGGCTGCAAGCTGATCGTCGTCGATCCCCGTGACATCGGCCTCGCGAAGAGGGCCGATATCCACCTGAAGCTGAAGCCCGGCACCAACGTGGCCTTCGCCAACGGGATCATGCACGTCATCATCGAGGAGGGGCTGCAGGACGAAGCCTTCATCGCCGAGCGTACCGAGGGCTACGAAAAGCTCCGCGACATCGTGAAGGAATACACCCCCGAGAGGGTCGCCGAGATCTGCCACATCGACGCCGAGGAGCTGCGGAAGGCCGCGATCATGTACGCCAAGGCAGACCGCGCCCCCATCATTTACTGTCTGGGCGTCACCGAGCACTCCACCGGCACCGAGGGCGTGATGAGCATGTCCAACATGGCTATGCTGGTGGGCAAGCTGGGTCGCGAGGGCTGCGGCGTCAACCCGCTGCGGGGCCAGAACAACGTGCAGGGCGCCTGCGATATGGGCGCCGTGCCCACCGATTTCCCCGGCTACCAGAAGCTTCGGATCAACGGCGAGGTCAACGAGCCCGTCTTTGAGAAATTCGAGAAGGCCTGGGGCGTGAAGCTGAACCGGAACCCCGGCACCCATGCCACCGACGTGTTCCCCAAGGCCGTCACCGGCGAGATCCGGGGCCTGTATATCTACGGCGAGGACCCCGTGGTCACCGATCCCGATACGAACCACATCATCAAGGCGCTGAAGAGCCTCGACTTCTTCGTGCTGCAGGAGCTCTTCATGACCGAGACCGCGCAGTACGCGGACGTCATCCTCCCCGGCGCGAGCTATGCCGAGAAGGAGGGCACCTTCTCCAATACCGAGCGCCGCGTACAGCGCGTGCGCAAGGCCGTGGAGTCTCCCGGCGAGGCGCGCCTGGACACCGATATCCTCATCGATCTCATGAACCGCATGGGCTATCCGCAGAAGCAGATGACCGCGGCGGAGATCATGGACGAGATCGCCTCCCTGACGCCCAGCTTCGGCGGCATTTCCCACGCGCGCCTGGACAGCGAGGAGGTCGGCGGACGCGGCCTGCAGTGGCCCTGCCCGACGAAGGACCACCCCGGCACGAGGATCCTGCACGTGGGCAAATTCACCCGCGGCCTCGGCTGGTTCTACCCGGCGGAGTACGTGCCGTCGGCCGAGCTGCCTGACGAGGACTATCCCATCATCCTCATGACCGGCCGTATCCTGTACCACTACACGACCCGCGCCATGACCGGCAAGACCCCCGAGCTTATGGAGATCGCGGGGAAGAGCTTCATCGAGATGAACGTTTTCGACGCGGATAAGCTGGGGATCAGGGACGGAGACCGCGTGAAGGTCGCTTCCCGCCGCGGTCAGCTGGTCACCACCGCCCGTGTGGGGACCAAGACCTCTCCCGGCGAGAGCTGGATGCCGTTCCATTTCCCGGACGGCAATGCCAACTGGCTCACCAACGCCGCGCTCGACAAATTCGCCCGCATACCCGAATATAAGGTCTGCGCGATCCGGATAGAAAAGGCATAAACAGCAGAGGGCGCACCGCCGACGCGGTGCGCTTATCGTATCTTGAAGCTTCGCGAGGCGAAGCAAGAGGTCGCGGAGGTCCGCGACGGGCAGAAAGGAGTGCGTTCCATGGACAAACCGAAGCTTCCCCTGAGCATGATCGTGCTTGCCGGGGGCAGAAGCAGCCGCATGGGAGAGGATAAGGCCTCGCTTCTTTATGAGGGAAAAACGTTTCTGCGGCACCAGCTCGAAAAGGGGCAGGCGCTCGGGATCACGGACATCCTGGTCTCCGGCTACCGGGGACAGGACTGTGCCTTCCCGGTGATCCCCGACCGGTACGCCCAGAAGGGACCGCTCGGCGGGATCGAGGCCTGCCTGCGCGAGGCGAAGGAGGCCAAATGCCTGGTGGTGACGGTGGACGTGCCGCGGCTGCCGCTTTCCGCGCTGGAAAAGCTCACGGAAAAGGCGCTTCGCTCCGACGCGCCGGCGGTGCTCCTGCAGCACGGCGAGCGGTATGAGCCGCTGATCTCCGTGCTGGATAAGTCGCTCCTGCCGCTGCTGGAGCAGGAGGTCGCCTGGGGCAGCGGTGCGCTCATGCGGGTGCTGCGCGGGACCGGCTACGAGCTCTGCGAGGTGCCCGACTCCCCGGAATATGACAATATCAACGACCCGGAGAGCTACGCGCGGCTCTGCGCGGGGGCGGAGGAGGCAGGCGCGCCCGAAAAGGGTACCGTCCGCGAAATGCAGGTGCGGCGCTGGGAAAAGGGCGCCTGGCAGGAGACGCGGCTCACCCTGGCGGACGAGGCGGCGCTCCGGCTCAGCGTGAACGGCGGAGCGGAGGAGCGGATCCTCTGCACGCCCACGTCGCTCCGGGAAATGCTCCTGGGCCGGCTTTTCTGCGCCGGGCAGGAGGTCGTCCGTCTGGAGCTCCGGGAGGAAGAGCTGACGGCCCGGGCAGAGACCGTTCCGGCGAAGGAACGGGAGAGGGGCAGCGCTTCCCCGGCCGAATGGAAGCCCGAATGGATCGAGCAGCTGGAGCGGAGCCTGGGCAGCGGCATGCCGGTCTACAGAGCCAGTCACAGCGCCCATTCCTGTCAGCTCCTGCGCGGCGGAGAGATCCTTTGCCGCATGGAGGATATCGGCAGGCACAACGCCGTGGACAAGGCGATCGGCTGGGCGCTTAAGGAGGGCGTCGAGCTTTCGGAATGCGTCCTGTTCACCAGCGGGCGGATCCCGACGGATATGGTCCGCAAGCTCATCAAGGCAGGGATCGGCGTGGCGGCGAGCAAGGCCATGCCCACCGCCGCCGCGGCAGAGCTGGCTGCGGCGCACGGCATCACGCTGCTGCATCTTTCGCCCCGTCTGGGCCTGATCCGGTTCAGCTGAAAAGAGCACACCGGCTGCGGCGGAAGAAGGCGGCTGGACAGAAGAGAAAAAACCATACCCCCTGCGCGGAAAGGCCTCCCGCAGGGGGCATTTTCCTGTCCGGAAAAGTGTCTGCGAAAGGCCGGAGCTGCCGTTTTCTGTCAAACAAATCGCTTGCCAAAACGGCTTTTTTACAGTAATATAAAAATAGCTTTATGTGCATACGTAAGTCATAGAATTTTCAGATGGGAGACGTGAAGATGGACGAACGCTTAAAACCCTTATTTACCCCCTGGAAGATCGGTACCTGCGAGATCAAGAACCGCATCGTGCTGACCAGCATGGGGGGAACAGACCTGTTCGGCTGGATGGAGAAGAACCATTTTGACAAGATGGGCGCCAGATTCATCAAGGCCGTAGCCGACAACAACTGCGGACTGGTGCTGCCCGGCTGCCAACCCGTGTATAACCCGATGTTCGGCCAGTGGCTGTACAAGAACAAGAAAATGTACAAAGACCTGGCCAAATGGATGCCCGAATTCCACAAGACCGGCGCCAAGCTGTTCATCCAGCTGACTGCCGGCTTCGGCCGCTCCTTCACCATCAGCCCCATGATGGAGAAGCTGTACACCGGCAAGGTGCTGCGGGTGATCAGCAAGCCCTTCATGGACCTGGACAAGATCACCGCCTCGGCCAGCCCTTCCCCGAACCGCTGGTCCGACAAGGTGCCGTCCCGGGAGATGACGAAGGAGGAGATCCAGGAATTCATCGACGCTTTCGGCAAATCCGCCAGGCTCTGCAAGGAGGCCGGTGTGGACGGCGTGGAGGTCCACGCGGTACACGAGGGCTATCTGCTGGACCAGTTCACCCTGCATTACGTGAACAAGCGCACCGATGAGTACGGCGGCTCCTTCGAGAACCGCTACCGCTTCGCCGTGGAGATCGTGAAGGCCATCAAGAAGGAATGCGGCGACGATTACCCGGTTTCCCTGCGCTACAGCGTGGTGTCCAAGACCAAGGGCTTCCGCCAGGGTGCCGTCCCCGGTGAGGCCTACGTGGAGGCCGGCCGCGACATGGAGGAATCCGAGAAGGCCATCAAGTATCTGAGCGACGCCGGCTACGACATGTTCAACTGCGACAACGGCACCTACGATGCCTGGTACTGGGCGCATCCGCCGGTGTATATGCCGGAAAACTGCAACCTGGCGGACGTGGAGCATATCAAGCAGTTCACCGATAAGCCCGTAGTCTGCGCGGGCCGTATGGATCCCCGGGTCGCCGCGGACTCCATCGCGGCAGGCAAGCTGGACGGCGCGGGATTTGCCAGACAGTTCCTGGCGGATCAGGAATGGGTCACCAAGCTGATGGAGGGCAGAGAGGAGGACATCCGTCCCTGCATCCTCTGCCACAACGGCTGCTTCAACATGTGCCACTACAAGGGCGTGCCCAACGACCAGAGCCTGTCCGATTCCCTGCATCTGGCGCGCTGCGCGGTAAACGCGGAGACCATGCAGTGGGATAAGCATTATATCAAAAAGACCGACAGTCCCAAGACCGTGCACATCATCGGCGGCGGCATCGGCGGCATGGAATGCGCCAGAGTGCTGACCCTGCGGGGCCACAAGCCGGTGATCCACGAGAAGAGCGATATCCTGGGCGGTACCTTCATCGCGGCCTCCGGCGAGAGCTACAAGGGCAAGCTGCGGGATCTGCTGACCTGGTACAGACGGCAAATGGAGCTGCTGCAGGTGGAGATCCGCTTCGGCGAGGAGATCAAGGACGTTTCTCAGTTCGGAGACGCTCCCGTGATCGTGGCCACCGGCTCGAATCCCGTTCAGCTGAAGAAGCTGCCCGGCTGGGATAAGGTCGTGGAGGCGACGGATTTCCTGACCGGCAAGGCCTCCGTGGGCGAGACCGTTGCCGTGGTGGGCGGCGGCCTGTCCGGCTGCGAGATCGCCTATGAGCTGGCGCTGCAGGGCAAGAAGCCGCTGATCGTGGAAATGAAGGACGATCTGGTGAGCCAGACCGGCGTCTGCCTGGCCAATTCCTCCTACCTCAGAGAGTGGTTTGCCGCCAATAAGGTGCCGGTCTATCTGGAAACGGCCCTGAAGGAGGTGCGGGAGGGGAACATCCTCTGCGCGGACAAGAACGGCAAGCCGGTGGAGCTCGCCTGCGATTCCGTGATCGGCTGCGTGGGCTATACCCCGAATCCGCTCACTAAGGAAGCGAAAAACGTATATCTGGTCGGCGACTGCAAGGCCGTAGGCAACCTGCGTTCCGTGATCTGGCGGGCCTACGACGTGGCCATGGATATTTAAGAAGGGAGCAGCGTATGTATCTGAATGAAGAACAGCAGGCCATCTTAGACGGCGCGAAGGGCGAGACCATGGCCAAGGTCATGCGGACCCTGGTGATGTACGGCGACGCCTTCGGGGCCAAGAAAATGGTACCGGTGACCGGCGAGAAGGGGCATCTGGTGACCTCCTTCGGTCTGGGCGTCATGAAGCCCGTGTACGAGCTGATGGACAAGCTGATCGCGGACGGCGCGGTGTCGGGGCAGAAATTTTCCGTGGACCCGAAGCCCCTGGACCGCAATGTGCCCTCCGATCTGCTGAAGAACTTTGTTTTCAAGAAATTCATGTACTCCGTGCAGGAGGAATACGACAGGCAGCTGGAGAAGCTGGGGCTGATCGACGACAAATCCTACACCTGCACCTGCTATCTGGACCAGGTGGGCAACAAGCCGCAGAAGGGCGAGGTGCTGTCCTGGGCCGAATCCTCCGCGGTGGTCTATGCCAACTCCGTGCTGGGCGCCCGCTGCAACCGGAACTCCGGCATCATCGAGCTGTTCGGCTCCATCGTGGGCTGCGTGCCCTACTTCGGTCTGCTGACGGACGAGGGCCGGAAGGCCACCTGGATCGTGGAGGTGAAGACCACGAAGAAGCCCACCGCGCAGGTGCTGGGCTCCGCCATCGGGATGAAGGTAATGGAGGATGTGCCCTTTGTGAAGGGCCTGGACAAGTGGCTGGGGACGGAGCTGACCGACGACGCCTGCGCCTACCTTAAGGATTTCGGCGCAGCGACCGCCTCCAACGGAGCCGTGGGCCTGTATCATATCGAAAACCTTACCCCCGAGGCCGTGGAGCAGGGAGAAGCGCTGATCGCGGATTCGCCCAAGATCTACGTGATTGACGACGCGGAGCTGGAACGGGTGAAGAGCAGCTACCCGGTGATGTGGAAGAAAAAGAAGGCGAAGCCCGAGCTCTGCTTTATCGGCTGCCCGCATCTGTCTCTGCCTCAGCTCGAGGAATGGACCCAGAAGGTGGCGGCCGGCCTGAAGGCGAACGGCTTGACCAAGGTGACGGTGCCTACGGTATTTACCGCGGCGCCCGGCGTGAAGGAGGCGTTCGAGAAGACGCCCCTGGCCAAGGTCCTGAAGGACAGCGGCGTGGTGCTTTCCTATATCTGCCCGCTGATGTACATGAACAATCCGCTGGCCAAGAAGATGGCCGTGATCACCAGCTCCAACAAGCTGCGCACCTATACCACGGCGCGGTATTATACGGACGAGGAGATTCTCTCCATTATTACAGGAGGTGAGGGCAAATGAAACAGTTCAAGGGACGTCCGGTAGTGGCCGGCAAATGCACGGCCCCGGCATTGGTATCTCACGGCGGCTTTAACACTCTGGCCTCCTTCCAGGGAGCCCTGCAGTTCGGGGAGCTGCCCATCATCGGCAGCAAATACAAGCACACCGAGTGCGACGATCAGAACAACCCGGACCTGTACCGCAAGCCCATGCAGGACAAGGCCCTCTGCCTGCCGCAGACCATCGGTTCCACCACCGGCGGCATGATCCTGTTCTGCGCGAAATCTCTCGGCAAATGCCCTTCCTGCCTGCTGTTCTCGGAGCATATTGACTCCCTGGCAGCAGCCGGCGCGGTGCTGGCGGCCAACTGGTGCGATGAGCCCATCGTGACGGTGGATTGCCTGGGCCAGGAATTCCTGGATTATGTGAAGGACGGCATGACCGTCACCGTGGCGGAGGACGGCACCGTCACCGTCGAATAAGCCGAACGGGGAGAGCGGTTTCCGCTCTCCCCGTTCCTTCAAAACGCAGCCGCCCGCCGCTTCTGAAATTTTTTTAACAAACCGCTTGACAGAAGAGGCTCCTTATTGTATAGTGTCACTTGCGCGGCATTGAAGCGCAAAGTTGCTGCTGTAGCTCAGTCGGTAGAGCGCATCCTTGGTAAGGATGAGGTCACCGGTTCAAATCCGGTCAGCAGCTTTTTTATTGCCTGAAAACGGCACGGTTCAGTCCTTACCTTTTTCGGCCTCCGCGGCTTCCTTCAGATCCTTCTTCGTTCTCAGCAGCAGATCGAAAATGTCAAACAAATCGGTCGTATAGGGATCATTTCCGCCTCTCACCAGTTCCAGCTCCTCCGCAGTCAGCTCATGGAGCTTTTTGCTCATGGCTTCGATGTCTCCTTTGAGGACGTTCAGTTCTTCTTTCATTTTCATGGTCAGATTCCTTTCCCGGTTTTTTGTGGTTCACCTCTATATACGAAGCCGGTCCGGGAATGGCTAATGCTTTTGATCCTGCAGGGCCATAAAAGCATTCCGGCGGGCGGGATCGGTCTCAGGCTCGGGCTCCGGAAGGGGCTCTTCCTCCGGCTCCGGAGCAAAGCCTTCCCGGTAAAGGGTCAGCGGATAGCTCATGCTGAAGATATCGTCGCCTTCGGGCGTTTCCAGCGTCAGGGTGATGTCCTCCGCGGTAAATGCGGAGCTCTGGGTCAGATCGATCTCCAGACCCACGGTCGTAAGGATCAGCTTGCCGTCCCTGATCGCGAAGCTGCCGGAAGCACCGTAGGCGTAATAATAATCCATGATGGCAGTGAAGCTGCTGTAGATGCACTGCTCGGCCGTGGTACCGACGTAAGCGGTGAAGCAGTCCGCCGTGTTGGTCACGTCATAAGACTGCAGCACCTGATCCCAGGTCGCATCGGGATAGCCGTTTTTGGCCAGGGTGCTCAGGATCATTTCCTGAAAGCTGGCATAGAAGGCATCCTCCAGCATGGGCAGGCTCTTCTCCAGACGCTGCTCCAGCTCATACATGTCGGGCTCGTAGGTAAATCCGCCCTCGGCATCGAAGGACAGGGTCATGGGAACGAAGAAGGCCTTGCCGCCGCAGAGCTCGGTGAAGTGCTCCCGCTCATCGGACATCTGATTCGCGAACAGCTGGTAGAACATTTCCGTGATATCCATGTCGAAGGTCCAGTTGCCCGCCAGCGGGCCGACCGCCAGCTCCTTCCGGATGGCCTCCGCGGCTTCTCTGCAGTCCTTGTAATCGCCCAGGGTATCCAGGATCTCCAGAGCCTTTTCCAACTGCCCGTCCTCGTACAGCTCCGCGGCCAGGAGGTATTTATACTCCTGCACGTCCTCCTCAGGGCAGTAGCGGTCGATCACCTCCAGGCAGGCATCGATATCGCCCGCATCAGACAGCTCCTCCAGCCACAGATCCAGGAGTTCGGAATACAGCTCCCGCACCTCGTCGCTGTCTTCAAGCCCCTCCAGCACGTTCAGGGCGCCTTCATATTCCTTGTCGCGGCAGGCCATTTCCTCCGCCACATCGAGCTTGTACTGCTGTTCCTCTTCCGTGCCGTAGGTATCGATGATCCACAGGCATTTTTCGTAATCGTGGTCCTCATAATAGACCTTGTCCACCCAATTGCAGAGGGCATCCTCGTGAAGCTCCAGACTGTCGTCATCTGTGCGGCCTTCCAGCAGCTTCAGGGTCTCCTCGTATTCGTCGCGGTCATAGTGCTGCTCTGCGCGGATCAGGTTCAGCGCGTCCCGGTACTCCTCGGCCCCCTCATGATCGCCGAGCCGGGCAAACATCTCCTCGGCCTCGTCAAAGCGCTCATCCTCAAAGGCTTCGACGGCCTGCAGAAAGAGGATGGCATCCGACAGCTCCTTGACCTTCTCGCCGCTGCCGGCCTTTTTCAGGAGCTTCAGGGTCTCTTCGATGTCCCCCTCCTGAAACTTTTCGGCAGCCTCTTCGTAATAGCATTCCTCCAGCAGCTCCGCGCTGTCCTCGTATTCTTCATCGGCCAGATCCTCCAGGATGGCGCGGGCCTTCTTCCATTTGCCGCGGCCCATGTAGTATTCCGCATCACCCAAGTCGCACTTTTTCAGCAGCAGGGCGCTGTCCTTATAGTCCCCGAGCTCCTCCAGGATCTCCCGCGCGCCGTCCCATTCCTCCTCGGCGACCAGGGACTCCGCCTTTTTGTAATCGCTTGCCGAGCAGGCAGCCAGGAAAACAGCCAGGCCGAGCATCAGCAAAGCAGCAGCGATCTTTTTCATAGCAAATCCTCCTTCAGGATGATTATCCTCATCATAGTAGCTTTTCGTATGGATTACAACAGCAAATGCAGCGAGGGCTTATTCGCTGCGGAGGTCATATTCCGTCGGGGCTTCCGCGACCTTAGGCTCCGCTGCCGGAAACGCATAGATGCTTCCGTCGTCCGGTCCCTTTGAAAGATCCGAAGCAGCGCTGATTCCGAAGAACCGCTCGAAGAAGGCCTTCAGCTTATCGATGATGGTCTGTTTTCTGGCCGCGCGGCTGCCGCCGCCGAAGCGCGATACCGGCGGCATCAGCTTATCGATATCCGTGCCGGTGGTCTTGATCTCGCCGTCACGGAAAGCATTTTCGATAAACCGGCGGGTCTCCTCCTCCTTCAGCTTCTCGGACTGAATGATGCTGACGAGCTCCTTTTCTTTCTCCTCGGCAACAAAGCTGCGCCATTCCAGCATCACATCATCCACGTCATTGATACCGGCGATGAAGGTCTCGATCAGCTGCTTCTTGCTGCGGAGCTCCGGACTGGCATCGATAGCCTTGCGGATATCGATCAGGACCTCCTTATCCTGACAATGCGAATCGTGGTATTTCTTCACGAGCAGCAGGATATAATCAATATTGATCTCGATCTGCCGGATAAGCTCCACCTCAAAGACGATATCGTCAACGATATCCTCTTTTTCACCGCTCCGGGCCTTGCTTCGCCACTCATCACGAAGATCCTGATACCGGCCGAGATAATCCTGAAGATCGCGTTCCGAAATCAGCTCCTTCCCGGCAAATTCGTCAAAGGATAGCAGTAGATTCCGCATGCGGAGGAACGCACCGAACAGCGCGATGAAGGCCTTCTGGTCCCGCTCTCCGATGATCTGCGGCTCGGACAGCGGGAACTCGCTCAGCAGTTCGTTTATCAGATCCACGTAGCCGGGCTTCCGTTCTCCGTCGGCAGTCACATAGCCGAAATAGTAATCCTCAAAGCGCTGCATCAGTACGATGCCGGACGCATTCTTGTCGCCGAACAGGGCAATGGCATCATCCACGCGCTTCTGCAGATTGCGGAAACAGACGATATTGCCGAAGGTCTTGATGCTGTTGAGGATACGGTTCGTCCGGCTGAAGGCCTGGATCAGCCCGTGCATTTTTAGATTCTTATCGACCCACAGCGTATTCAGCGTGGTCGCGTCAAAGCCGGTCAGGAACATATTGACCACGATAAGAAGGTCGAGCTCCTTGTTCTTCATGCGGAGGGAAACGTCCTTGTAATAGTTCTGGAACTTGTCGCCGTCCGTGGAATAGTTCGTATGGAACAGCTCGTTATAATCTTTGATGGCGGCGTCGAGGAAGTCCCGGCTGGACCGGTCAAGAGCAGAGGTATCCTCCGGATCCTCTTCATCCAGAATGCCGTCCGCCTCGGCTTCATTGGCCCCGTAGCTGTAAATGACGGCCATGCGGAGCTTCCTTGCGGGGTCCGTCGCCATCTGCTTCTTAAACTCCTGATAATAAAGCTTTGCCATCGGAACAGAGGCCACGGCAAAGATGGAGTTGAAGCCGCTCACCCGCTGCTTCTGCTTGATCTCTTCGATCCTGCCGCGCTCGGCGGAGGCGACGTCGGAGATATTTGTCAATACGCTGAACGCATAGCTTTTACTGCTGCGATAGGTCTTCTGATCAAAATGCTCCAGAATATACCTCGCAACGAGCTCGATACGCTTCGGGGCCATGAACGCCTTCTCCCGGTCAATGTCCCAGACATCCTTGTCGTCGATATCCTTTTCGGAATCCATCGTCTTGATGTAATCGACGCGGAAGGGCAGGACATTTTTGTCGTTGATGGCGTCCACGATGGTATAGGCGTGAAGCTGATCCCCAAAGGTCTGCTCCGTGGTAAAGAAATGCGGATCCTTCACCGTGCCGCTGTTCACCGCGAAGATCGGTGTCCCCGTGAAGCCGAATAAATGATACTTCCGGAAGTTCCGGACGATGGCGGTATGCATATCCCCGAACTGGCTGCGGTGACACTCATCGAAGATGATGACAACACGCTTCTGATAAACGTCGTGGCCGGGATTCTTCTTGATGAAGGTGGCCAGCTTCTGAATGGTGGTGATGATGATCCGTGCGTTCGGGTCCTCCAGCTGCTTCTTCAGGACCGCCGTTGAGGTATTGCTGTTGGCGGCGCCCTTTTCAAAGCGGACATATTCCTTCATCGTCTGGTAGTCGAGGTCTTTTCTGTCCACCACGAACAGTACCTTATCGATGTACGGAAGCTGCGAGGCCAGGCGCGCCGTCTTAAAGGAGGTCAGGGTCTTCCCGGAGCCGGTGGTGTGCCAGATGTATCCGCCGCCAGCCACACTGCCGTATTTTTTGTAATTATTGGCGATCTTGATGCGGCTTAAGATGCGCTCCGTCGCGGTGATCTGATACGGCCGCATGACCATCAGCATGTTTTCGGAGGTGAAGATGCAATACTTCGTCAGGATGTTCAGGAGGGTATGCCGGGCGAAAAACGTCCGGGTAAAATCGACGAGGTCCGGGATCACACGGTTATTCGCGTCCGCCCAGTAGGAGGTGAATTCAAAGCTGTTGCTGGTCTTTTCCTGCTTGCCCCGGGCCGAAGCGTCCTTGATGGCATTGAAGCGGGTGCTGTTGGAGTAATACTTCGTATTCGTGCCGTTGGAGATGACAAAGATCTGCACGTATTCGTACAGCCCGCTGCCCGCCCAGAAGCTGTCCCGCTGATACCGGTCGATCTGGTTGAAGGCCTCGCGGATCGCTACGCCCCGGCGCTTTAACTCGATATGCACCATCGGCAGGCCGTTGACGAGAACGGTCACATCGTAGCGATTGTCGTGCTTCGCGCCGGCAGCCGTGCCGATCGCGTACTGGTTGATGACCTGGAGCCGGTTTTCATGGATGTTCTTTTTGTTGATGAGCAGGATGTTCTTGGAAGTGCCGTCGTCCCGGCGGAGCACCTGAACGTAGTCCTCCTGGAGTTTCCGCGTCTTTTCCGCGATATGCTCATTCGGATCAGCGACCGCCTCCGTGAAAAAGTGTGACCACTCCTCCTCGGAAAATCGGTAATCGTTCAGCTCCTCCAGCTTGGCGCGGAGGTTTGCCACCAGGTCCTTCTCGCTGTGGATGGGGAGGTATTCATAGCCCTGCTCCGTAAGCATACGGATAAATTCCTGCTCCAGAGCAGCCTCGCTCTGATAGCTGTCGGAGCGGGCCTTGACCGGCACATATTCCGTAACGACGGTATTCTCGGTTGTCTGTGCGACGATATTGAAATAGGACATGATCATCCCTCCGAATTTCTCGATTGGCGCTTTGCGAGTTTTTCCGTCGCTTTGATCGTTTTCAAATACTCAGTTTCAACGGGGCTCAGGTTCTCCGCCTGATATTTCCGGTATTCTGCATTTGCTTTTTCAAGGGCCTGCAAATGCGAAACCGAGCCGGAGCCTTCCAAAAGCTTTCTGTTTCCGGATGTCAGAACCGCATCAAGCTGTCTGATGTAATCTTCCATATACATCGGTCTGTGCTCGATATAAAAGGCTATGGGCTTGTCTGAACCGGCAACGTGCAAATTTTGCACATTGCCTATTTCCGGCAATTCGCCTTCTTCAAATACATTCTTAATATGCTTTGAAATAACTGATCGGTCTCTTTGGAAGAGCTCTCCTATTTGCGATTTTGACAGCCACACCGTTTCCTGATCGAAGGTGACGTCTACCTTGGTCAGACCGTCTTCTGTGGTATAAATGATAAGTTCGGATTTGTTTTCCATGTTTATTTCCCGTCTTTCTGCGAAAGACACCAATGCGGTATGAAACCCGGCATGGCCTTTCGCTATCAAATTTTTCTTTCTTCTGATATTATTTTCCCATAAGACTGACACACTACAGAACACGTGGAGGTGAGT
>JAZLJI010000094.1:0-7159 GCA_045617825.1 Lachnospiraceae bacterium | reverse complement strand
ACCGTTCGTCTTACCGCTCTGCTGACGGCGCTCTGCCTGCTGCTTTCTCTGGCCGGCTGCGGCGGAAGCCCTGCCGCCTCCACGGAAGCGCCTGCGGAAAATACCACCGAAGCTCCTACGGAGCAGACCACCGCGGCCCCCACGGCGGAGCAAACGACTGAGGCCGCGACCGAGCAGACCACCGAAGCGGCCACCGAGCCTGACCTTCCCGTCCGGGAAATGAACGCTCTGCGAGAGCGGGCAGTTGCCTATATGAAGGCCATGGCCGTCGTGGAATGGACCCCCGGCACTGATACCGCCGGGACCGATTACTGGACCGGCTATAAATACGGCACCACGATCCACGGCCTCCCCTATACCAACGTCTGGGACAGCAGCCTGGAGGAATTTACCGGCTATCTGAAGGACGGCGTCTATACCGGCCCCGTCGGTAAGAACACCGCCATCGGCGTGGACTGCACCTCCTCCACCCTGGCCGCCTGGGGCACAGCCATCACCGACTGCAGCGCCGTCTGGACCGCGCAGATGATGCCCTTCCGCAACGGGACCATCAAGGTCGGTGATTACGCCTTCAAGGCCGCCATGGCCGATACCACGGCCATCGTGGAAGCTAATGAGGAGCAGGAGCTGTTCAAGGCCTACGCGCAGGTCATCCCCGGAGACGCCGTGCTCCGGTACAAGGACGGCGAGGGCCACTGCCGCATGGTGACGCTGTACCCCACCGTGGTCCGTCTGGCGGACGGCTCTATCGACGGCGAGAACAGCTTCATTTACGTCACCGAGGTCGGCGTATCCGGCGTGGACGCCCAGGGCTGCAAGACCATGTGGACCATCGACTTCCCCTACAGCTTCAACAAGCTGATCGAGACGCATTATATCCCCATCACCACCAAGGAGATGAACGAGGGCGTCGAGGTCCCCGTGGATCTGAAGCTCAGCGAGGAGACCGCCCCTGACGTCCTGCTGTCTCAGGGCTTCTACGGCAAGCTGAAATGCAACTACCGGATGTACGAGGTCATCGCCACCGTGACGGACGCCGCCGGACAGGAGGTCCGGAGAGTCGTCGATTACCCGGTCAACAATCCGAACAACTGTCTGAAGCAGTCCTCCCGCGAATACCGCCTCAGCGGTCTGGATACGCCCCTGGCGCTGAAGGAGCTGCCCGCCGGGACCTATCACCTGAGCGTCAGCGTGAACGCCGCGGCCAAACTGCTCCCCGCCTTTACTATCGATTTCACCGTCGCCCCCAAGGACGCGAACTAAGGAGACCCTGCCATGATCGTATATAACGTTCCCGAAAAGATCACGCTTGACCACGACAAATACCTGGACCGCATGCAGGCCTGCTGGATCGGCAAGAACATCGGCGGCACCATGGGTACCCCCTACGAGGGGACCAAGGAATATCTGGATATCCAGGGCTTCGTGACCAAGCCCGGCGAGGTCCTGCCCAACGACGATCTGGACCTGCAGCTGCTGTGGCTGAAGGCCGTCAAGCGCTTCGGCCCCTATGATCTGGACTGCAAAAAGCTGGGCGAATACTGGCAGTCCTTCACCACCCCCAACTGGAACGAATACGGCATCGGCAAGCTGAACATGGCCAGAGGGATGTATCCCCCGCTTTCCGGTGACTATGACAATTCCTGGAGAGATTCCAACGGCGCCTGGATCCGCACGGAGATCTGGGCCTGCCTCTGCCCCGGCCTGCCGGATCTGGCGGCCCATTACGCCATCGAGGACGCCATGGTGGACCACGGTGTCGGCGAAGGCACCATCGCGGCGGCCTTCGTCGCGGCCATGGAGGCAGCGGCATTTACCCTGCCGGATCTGCGCTCCTGCATCGAGCTGGGCCTTTCCCGGATCCCGGCGGCCTCCCGCACGGCGATCAGCGTCCGCCTGGCCATGGAATGCTACGACAAGGAGCTCACCCCGAAAAAGGCCCGGGAGACCATCCGCCTGTCCAACACCGATATCGGTGACGGCTGGTTCGAGGCGCCCTCCAACGTCGCCTACACCGTGCTGGGCCTGCTCTACGGAGAGGGCGATTTCAAGAGATCCATGATCACCGCCATCAACTGCGGCGACGATACCGACTGCACCGGCGCCACCGTCGGCGCGATGATGGGCCTGCTCTACGGTCTGGAGGGGATCCCCAAGGACTGGCGGGAATACATCGGCGACGCCATCGTGACCTGCTCCCTGAACACCACCCTGCGGACGAAATTCCCCAAAACCACCGCGGAGCTTTCCCGGGACGTGGACGAAATGGCGCCCATCGTCATGTTTGCCAGCCGGCAAATGCCCGACGACCAGGTCTGCGTCTTCGGCGAGCGGGACGAGATCCCGGCCGACGTCAAGAAGATCTACGCCGAACACAATAAGACGCTGCCCCGTCTGGAGACGCTCGCGCCCTACAGCTTCACCCAGTCCTTCGGACCGCTTTGCGTCACCGTGACCCACGCGGAGGCCCCCGAGCTCAGCCCTCTCGGCAGTGCCTCGGTCTCCGTCCGTCTGGAAAATCCCTACGTGCTCTACGGCAATCTGCCCTACAATCTCTCGGTGGACTGGATCCTGCCCGAGGGCTTCAGCGTGAGCGGCCCCAAGGCGCTGCGGCTGCTGCACCATACCAAGGACAGCCGCCCCTATTACGTCACGGCGGATTACGAGATCACCGCCGGAGAAGAGGTGGATGCCGTGAATGAAGTGATCCTGGTGATCAAGGCGGAGGGCCGCGTATCCGAAGCGCTGGTGCCGCTGCATTTCATGGGGGTCTGATGAGGAGCTGCCGCAGGCTGTCCCCTCTGCCCTTGGGAGCGGTCCGCCCCGAGGGCTGGCTGAGGGAGCAGCTGGAACGCAATAAAAACGGACTGGGGGGCCATCTGGACGAGCTGGAGCCCGGCATGATCGCCACCCCCTACACCACCGGCGAAACAGAGCCCCGCTGGGGCGAGGCCCGGAAGGCCGGCTGGGGCGCGGAGATCTCCGGCAACTACTGGAACGGGCTGATCGAGCTGGCCTACGTGCTGGACGACGAAGCCCTGAAGCGGAAGGCGGAGACCTGGGTCCGGGCCGTCCTGGCCAGACGCCGCCCCGACGGCTATCTGGGCACCTATACGGATACGGACAACTGGTTCGACGATTTCAACGGCTACGGCACCTCCTGCGGGATGAAGGCGCTGCTCTCCTATTACAGCGCCACCGGAGACAAAACGGTGCTGGCGGCGGTGCGGGACTGTCTGCTGTGGTTTACGAAAAACTGGAGCGGCAACAGAAAGACCCGCTATGCCGGCGTGGCCATCGTCGCGCCCATGAGCGACGTTTACATGGAGCAGGAAGAGGAGGCCTTCCGGGCATTTGCCGATGAATACTATGCCTTCCTGGAGAAAAACGACCTCTTCGGCCGCTCTCTTTCCGCGCTCTCCTCGCCGGTGCTGCACTACAACACCAACCACGGCGCCGGATATCTGACCACCCTGGAGCATCCGCTGGAGGCCTATTTCATGAACGGCGATCCGGCCTTCCTTTTCGCCGCGGAAAATGCCTGGCGGAAGGCCAAGGCGAAGATGATCCAGAAGACCGGCGGCATCACCTGCGAATCCGAATACCTCTCCCCGCTGGGCTCCAACGTGGAGACCGAATACTGCAGCATCACCGACGCAAACGAGGCCCTGGGCAAGCTCCTCACCGCCACGGCGGATCCCGCCTACGGCGACGATATCGAGCGGGTGGTCTTCAACGCCGGTGAGGGCGCCCGGAAGAAGGACGAAAAGGCCATCGCCTACCTGCATTCGCCGAACCAGGTCTATGCCACGGAGGATTCCTCCGTCGGCGACCATCGCCACCAGGTCTACGCGCCCTGTGTGCCCACGGCCTGCTGCCCGGTGATGTCGGTGCGGCTGCTGCCCGAATATCTGCGGAACGCCCTGCTGACGGATGCGGAGGGCGGCCTGTGGTTCGCCCTGTACGCCCCCCTGAGCTTCCGCGCGCCGGAGCTTTCCGGGGAGCTGGCGACGGACTATCCCTTCCGGGACAGCCTGAAACTGCGCTTCACGGAAGGAAAGCGGGTGAAAAGGACGCTGCATTTCCGGATCCCGGAATGGTGCGGCAGCGCCGAGCTGTCTTTGAACGGCACGCCGCTGTCGCTTGCCCTGACCCCCGGCAGCTTTGCCGAGGTGACCGGCTGCTGGTCCGCCGGCGACGAGCTGCTGCTGCGGCTTCCCATGACCGTCAGGATCTCTCAGGTGGACGACTCCGACCGCATGGGCCATCACCCTCTGGCCATCGAATACGGCCCCCTGCTGTACGCTCTGCCCATCAGGGAGCGCTGGCTGGCCATTGACGGCCATCCCTACACGCCGCTCCCGCCGGAGTGGCACTGGTACAACGTGAGGCCGGTGATCCCGCCCAGCGGACTGGACGTGTACGACGATATGGGCATGCGGAGACAGCTGATCTCCTGGAACGTGGCGCTGGACGAGGACCTCGCCCCCGAGCAGGTACAGGTGGAGCTGTGCGATACCCCCGGCTACCCCTGGGAGGTGCCGAAGGTGAAGCTCCGTCTGCCGGGCTTCAAGGCCCCCTATTCCTACCCGCCCTATCCTAACCGCACCTTCGAGCCCTACGGGGAGAACGGCCACGTTTACGTGACCGATCCGCTGGAGCTGGAGCTGGTGCCCTTCGGCTGCACCGCCCTCAGGATCGCGTATTTCCCGCGGGCGGAGAAAAAAGCGTAAGCGCGGTACAAAAAAAATGTCTGACCGGCAAATCCGACAGGCAGATAGGGATGTTTTTCGAGCTGCTCAGTAAGATCAAGTATGCCTATATATCGACAAATCAGTATTTAACGATATGTTAACGTGCGTTGCTTGCAGCAACGGCCTGCCCTGATTATCATAAAAGCACCAAAATCAAGGGAGGTATAAACTATGTTGAATGAAAACATAAGAAATTTAAGAAAGTCGAAAGGAATCTCTCAGGAAGAACTCGCAATTAAACTGAATGTTGTAAGGCAGACCGTATCAAAGTGGGAGAATGGATTATCCGTCCCGGATTCTGAAATGCTGATAGCATTGGCGGAGGAACTTGATACTTCAGTCAGTATCCTGCTTGGCGAAACTGCCGATGCAGCCGTGTCGGATGATATCAAGACTATTTCAGAGAAGCTTGAGGTTATTAATCTGCAGTTTTACAGGCAGAGCAAAAAAAGAATCAGGACTATTCGGTGGCTGCTGATCGCATTATGCTTTGGTATCATCACTATTTTTACACTTCTTGCCATTCTTCAAGGCTCTTATTTGAACTGGGATTACAGTAATCCTGAATTGGCAGTTTCAGGTACCATACTGCACGGTTTTGAATTTTTCTTTGTAAGACTTGCACCGATTGCACTTATTGCCTCTATAATCGGCATTGTATTTACGTACAAGAAGAGATAAAACCCGGTTTGTCGAGCTAAAAGAAACGAACCGCTGAAAAAGAATTTCTTTTTCAGCGGGTATCTTTGTCTCATACCATAGCAAGCAGGGAAATTATATATATTTTCCGGGAAGTGAAAGATTTGCCTTACGGCAAATGTGAAATGATCGCATAGCAATTGTGAAATGAAATAAATCCCCATCACACTCCGCGGAGCATTTCACGCACCGAATGAGGCAGGTCGCTTTTTTGTGCCGCGGATGTTCCGCGCTTCGTCTGCGGCAGCCCCTTACAGGGTCTCGGGATAGACCTCCTCCCGCGCCAGACGCAGCTGTAGCGGCTCGTTCAGCAGGCGGAAGCGCTGCTTGGGCGCGATATTGTACCAGGCGGTCGCCATGAAGCCCTTCAGATTTTCCGGCCTGATGACCTTTTTGGCGTGGATCATCGTCTCGCGGATATTGTCGTTGTAGACCAGCGTGGCCCCGGCCGGCACCTGATCGAAGCCCAGCTCCGCCAGGCCCTCGTAGGTCCTGATGCGCTTATAGGAGATGTTCGTCTCGGGATAATCCATGAACTGGTGATAGTACCAGTTGGAAAGCAGCACGCTGCGCGGCATTTTCTCGGCAAATTCCTTCGGATGGTCCTGGTAGTAGTCCGCCCAGATCCAGGGTCTGGCCCCGTGCTTTTCGCATTCGTCGAAGAGGAAATACGCGTCGTGCCACCACAGCGCGGCGCCGCGGACGATGGTCATCTCATGGAACTGCTGCGCGTTCGGGCGCTCCTCGTCCAGCCCGAGGTGGAAGAAGCGGGGGCTGCCGAAGACCTCGCAGACCTCGGCGATCAGGTCGCTGCACAGCTGATAGTAAGCCGGGGTGGAGACCATCCGCCGGTAGAGCTTCATCCAGGTATCGTGGCCGGTGGAGAAGTTCAGCTTCGGGACCGGCTCGATGCCGAGAGCCCGCATTTCGTCCAGCTTCTTCCGCATGAAGTCCTTGCTCCAGGCATCCGGAGCGGCGATCTCGGGGTGCTTCTCGTAGCGGAGCATGTCCCCGACGTCCACCAGGATCATATTGACGCCCTGCTCGGCGGCGAAGCGGACCGTATTGTCCCAGGTCTCCAGATCGACGTCGTTGCATTCCTGATACTTGGCCGGCGCATACCACCATCTTCCCGGCGTCGTCTCATCGTCCCACATGTGACGGCTGCATTCCATATACAGGGCCCAGATCATTTGTTCCATAGCATTTTCCTCCGATCTTCGCGGATCGCTCCGCCTTGGGTCTGCGGCCTTCCGGTCATCCTCCGGCCGCAGCGTTTACTTTCTCCGAAACAGATAGAAGCAGTTGGGGCGTCTGCCCCGGGAAATGCAACACCGGCTTCTCCAGAGGCTCGTGAGGCTGCCAATTCGTTGCCCTGCATATACAATCATGGTAGGGTCTCCTTAGTTCGCGTCCGTGGGGCGACGGTGAAATCGATAGTAAAGGCGGGGAGCAGTTTGGCCGCGGCGTTCACGCTGACGCTCAGGTGATAGGTCCCGGCGGGCAGCTCCTTAAGCGCCAGGGGCGTATCCAGACCGCTGAGGCGGTATTCGCGGGAGGACTGCTTCAGGCAGTTATCGGGATTGTTCACCGGGTAATCGACGACTCTCCGAACCTCCTGTCCGGCGGCGTCCGTCACGGTGGCGATGACCTCGTACATCCGGTAGTTGCATTTCAGCTTGCCGTAGAAGCCCTGAGACAGCAGG
>JAZLJI010000093.1:0-11750 GCA_045617825.1 Lachnospiraceae bacterium | reverse complement strand
ACACGCACAACGTGTTCTTCTCTACGCTCAATGCCCTGAAGGAGAAAGTTGATCAGGCATTTGCCAACTGGGCTGTTCCCAATGCCCAACTGGCATCGCTTTGTCAGTTTAAGTAAAAAATATTTTGTCGTTTACTATAATCTTCGAGACTTTTTCATTTTCTTTCTCTCCTTGGAATAATTATTTAGGTGGTCTTTTCTTGCCGGCTCTCGGTTGCTTGCTGGTCTTCTCTTTTCTTTATACAGGAATTCAGCTTAGAACAAAATCACTAAAAACATGCTGTTATTTTTGGCTTCACTGTTCAACGGAATCACCCCCCCCAAAAAAAAGAATCTGTAGCTGTACTATCTTGCACGCACTCATCACATTATTTTTATATCACGAATTGTGTTACCCGTCAAGAATACTCACAGCAGATAATTCCGGCAAATAATTCCGGATAAATGCAGAGGATTAGGCAGTCCGCCAATGAACTGTCCGGTCTGTCTGAAGGACAGCGCTGTTTCTGTAGGAAAGGGCAGTGTGACTTCGTTTCTGCCCCCTTGACGGAAAAGCCGTAAGCCGCTATACTGATATCACCATGTTTTTGAGGTGGAAAAAATGCAGGAATCCGGTGAAATGTACCTGGAAACCATCCTGGTTCTCAGCAAAAAAGGAAAAGCGCCCCGGGCAACGGACGTGGCGGATCAGATGGGCTTTTCCAAGCCCTCGGTGAGCCGCGCCCTGGGGATCCTCAGGGAGGACGGCTGCCTTACCGTGGATCCCAGCGGAGCCATCACCCTTACGGACAAGGGGCACGGGCTGGCGGAGAAGATCTACGAACGGCACCGTCTGCTGACGGAAATGCTGATCCGGCTGGGGGTCAGCGAAGAGACCGCTCAGGAGGACGCCTGCAAGATCGAGCACGACATCAGCGACGAGAGCTTTGCCGCGATCAAGGAGCATCTGCATAGGATCATGCTTTCTTAATAGTGCGCTGCCGTCTGCCGCAGCGTCCTCTCCGTCCGGTCTTCCCGGGCGGAAACAGATCATCCTTCACCAAAAGTCCCGGGCACCGTTCATCGGAATGGCGTCCGGGACTTTTTCTGCATTTTCCGGCTGTGATCCGGCAGCGGCCGATTTTACCGCAGCTCGCCCATCTCCACCGGGCGGCTCACCGGTTCCTCCAACAGCTCCGGATGCATCAGCACGTATTCGATCATCTTGGCGCTCTTGGCGAAATAATACCCGTCGCCGATCCGCTCGTCCAGGGTGATGCCGAACTCGCAAAGCTGTTTGATCTCTTCCTTACCGTTCGCGTCCATGACCTTCTCGGCTTTGATCTCGCCCATGCTGGCCAGGGAGGAGCAGCTGCCGAAGCTGGCCAGATTGTGGTAAATGGCGCCGCAGCGGATACTGCCCAGATTGGAAATGATCATGCTGCTGAAATAGATATTGTCCTTCCGCAGTCCGGCAGGCAGCAGATCGATCCGGTCCAGAAGCTTGACCAGGCCGAAGATCGGCACCCGCAGGATGTTCGGCAGCTTGCCCAGCACATCGATGGCGCTGTTGGCGCCCTTCTTCGTCACCCGCTCGCCGCGGAGATTTTCCACCTTGCGGGTCACCTTGGCGGCGATGGAGGCCATATTATCCTGGGGATCGAGGGGGACCAGCAGCATGATCTCTTCGGATTTGTCCGCCAGGCTCATCTTCGCCACGAAGGACAGGGTCACGTCGTTGTGCTCATACATGTGGCGGTTGGTGATGAAACGGTTCAGCTTGGGACGGCTGTAGATCACCTTGCCGATGGCGGTTAGGAAGGCCATGAAATAGGTATAATGCCGGCCCTTTTCCTTCTGCTCCGCCAGATACTCCGTCAGTCTGGTGACATCCATCTTCTCATTGATGTACACCTCATTTTCCATACGCTTGGGCTTCAGATCGATGCAGCACTGCATCAGGCCCGGCATATCCACCCGTTTGGCATCACGTCTGTCTTTCCACTTCTTCATCGTATCCCTCCTGTCAGGGTTGTTCTGCTTTCATGCGCTGCAGAATGGTCAGGGTCTCTTCCACGATCTGGCTGCCGCCCTCTTCGCCCACCAGATTCTCATACATTGAGGAGCCGTAGCCCTTATTGGCCTGGGCCTTTGCCGTAGCCAGATAGGTGCCCTCTTCATCACCCGCCAGCTGGATCACCGCGGTCTGGAGGAAGGGACTTCTGGCCTGGATTCTGTGCATAAAGTCCATATAGTACTCAAAACGGTTGGAGGAGAAGGCCATGTCGCCGATACGCAGCACGTGGATCATGCTGTCCATCGTCGGCTCCGTCTGCTGCTCCGTGAACCGCTTCACGATGGACCTGTTTCTCCGGATCATGCTGTCGTATTTGTTCCGCTCGACGCGGGCCTGCTCCGGGGTCAGTCCCTCCGCCTGCACGTAGGCCGTGTGCTCCGCCACCTCCCTGGCGGCCAGCATCTCCTCCTCCGTGATCAGGCGCTTCCGCAGGGCCAGCGTCTTTCTCTCATGCTGCAGCGGCAAATGGGTCCGGATGTCCTTGGAGGCCCAGCCGTAGACCTCCTTCACGGCGGTCAGGATCCGCTCCGCGATGTCGTAGCGCTCCGCCAGGCACTTCTTCACCTGATCCTCGCTGCCCCGCACGTTGCTGGCCTCCTGGTCGTAGACGATGCCGTACTTCAGCTGCATCCGCCGCACCTGAGCGTCCCGGAAATGCAGGATGCGGGGCGACAGATCCCCCGCCGCGGCGCACTGAGGCAGCACATAGACCGAGGGGCCGAAGGTCTCCGCGACCATTTGCCGGACCTCGTTCCAGTAGTCCGCGGAAAGCCTGGTGAAATGCTCCGAGGTCTGGCTGGGGCAGGGCACGTTGATCAGGATACCGGTCAGGGCATTGTTCCGGTCAAAGGTGTACAGCAGATTGACGAAATGATCCGCCCCGGACTCATATCCGGCAAATTCCGGATCCTTGGTCTTGCCGTACATCACCGCATGGCCGTTGGAGGTCATGCCTGCGGGCGCGCCGGCTCCCTTGTCCACCTTGTAGACCGTCCGCCGGGAATGGCTGACCACCGCGTAGCCGTAGCCGTGGGCCACGCCGCCCGCCTGCCGGGTGCTCCAGGCCTCGGCGATGGCCTCCGCGATCCTCTCCACCGCGAAATCCATCCACTTCTCCGCGGGGTAGATATCCAGGCCGTCCAGAGACTTCTCCGGCTGATGGGTCATCGCGCAGGAGCTGTGGGTGTGGGTGGCGTTCATGATGATCGCCTGCTCGGGGATATCCGGCTGCAGCTCCAGCGCCCGGGCAATGGAGCGCTGCATGATGCCGCCCCGCATGACCGTCACGTCCAGGCTGCAGAAAATAACGGAGGACTGGCCCTCCCCGCCGTCGATACACAGCGCCGTGGCGTACAGCGGGTCCATGATGCCCTCGGAAATTCGCATATACATCTGGCCGGGGATGGATACCGGTCCGTCGATCGATATCTCCCGTTTAGCCCAGCCGATCTTCAACTGTTCCATATCGTTTCCTCCGTCCTCAAAGGGAGTGATAAGGCAAGTATAGCATGAACTTTTCCGAGGGACAAGAAAAATCCTGCGGGAAACCGTAAATAAATGTCCGCCCGAACGCTCCGCCGGGAGCCGGGACGGAATTTCGCACAAATTATGACAATGATTTACAAAATATACACAATTTCGTCTTACTTTTCCCACATATAGTGTTTATTATGAGAAGCGTGAAAAGAAATTAACGTTGTTGCGTCTTCATACTCTTCCTTTTTGCCAGGGCTTCGGCCCTGGATTTTTGATAACAAGGGGCAAAAAGAGGGCAGCGGTCCACCGCCGTGCTTGCACGGGCGGGGGGCGCTGTCCTCTTTTGGACCCGCCAAAACATGAGCAAGCAGCCATTTTTCGTCAGAAAAATGAGCGGATTGCGAATGTTTTGCAGGGATTTCGGGAGCGCGCAGCGCGGAGAAATCCCGTAGTCATCAAAAATCCTCAGCGGCTCGTGTTTCAGGGGATTTCGGGAGCGCGCAGCGCGGAGAAATCCCGGGGTTATCAAAAATCCTTTCTAAACACCGTTTTTTGATTTTTCTCTCGTCTTTTTTCACCGCAGCCGCTATAATGACGGAAGGAGGTACCGTATGCAGACCCTGACCCAATACTGCCTGAAGCTTTTCGGGGAGAAAATCTATAAGATCAGCCTCGATGCCGGCTTCACCTGTCCGAACCGCGACGGAACGCTGGGGGACCGCGGCTGCATTTTCTGCTCCGCGGGCGGCTCCGGGGACTTCGCCGGGGACAGGCGGCTTTCTCTCGCGGATCAGATCGCCCAGGGCAAGGCGCTGGTGGCGGGGAAATACCGCGGCAGCCGTTATCTTGCCTATTTTCAGACCTTTACCAATACCTACGCGGAGACGGCGCGGCTGGAGGCCCTCTTCCGCCCTGTGCTGGAGCGGGAGGATATCTGCGGGCTCTCCGTGGCCACCCGACCCGACTGTCTGGACGCGGAGAAGGTCGCCCTGCTGAGCCGGCTGAACCGTCAGAAGCCGGTCTGGGTGGAGCTGGGGCTCCAGACGGTGAAGGAGGACAGCGTCCGCTACATCCGCCGGGGCTATCCCACCGCGGTCTACGACGCGGCCGTCTCTGCACTGACCGCAGAGGGGATCCACGTCGTCACCCACGTCATCCTGGGGCTTCCCGGAGAGAGCCCGGAGGATATGGAGGAAAGCGTCCGGCACGCGGTCGCCGCCGGCAGCGGCGGGATCAAGCTGCAGCTGCTGCACGTGCTCAGGGGCACCGATCTGGCGGAGGACTACCTGGCCGGGAAATTCACCCTCCCCACCCGGGAGGAGTATCTGGCGCTTCTGGACCGCTGTCTGGCGCAGCTGGGGAAGGACACCGTCATCCACCGGGTCACCGGAGACGGCCCCCGCGCCCTCCTGCTGGCCCCCCTGTGGAGCACCGACAAGAAGCAGCTGCTCAACCAGATCCGCCCGATTATGGCAAAATACCTGTAACGCCACAGTCGCCCGTACGTGCCGCTCCCTCTATTGTCAGAAAAAGTATGAGGTCTCGTCTGCAGGCTGCGTTATGCGAATTGGTACAACATGTAAGAATATGACACCTATGCAGATACGCATTCGTTATGAAAAGTACTTGATCGGCTCCAATTTAATGACAGTTCCCCTGCAGGATATGTATCTATTCGGTGGGTACTTCTTTTATCCGACAAATGTGAGCGTCCTTGCGCTATTTGCATAACAGCCAGCTTATCAGCATCATGGCCCCGCCAAGAAGAAAGGATACGATGCTGACCCAATGGCCTAAGTACTGCTTGATGATAATGGCCGTAAAATTAAACAAGCCAATTCCGAATATAAAACCACCTGCAATTCCGAGCATAACCCAGCCAGATTCTATTTGGGCCAATCCGCATAAGACGGCAAACATGATCTCAGGCAGCAGCAATGCTGCCATTCCCAGAAGCACCAGAAAAAAATATCCGACAGGATGCCGTGCTTTAAAGGCTTCGTCTGCTGAAGCGAAAAAGAATTTCCGGTACTCTTTTGGCGGTTTCCAGTAAGATCCTGTCTGTCTCGTCTTTTTTTTCATATATACAACACCTCAAATTCGGGCCGGGCAGTATATCGTTTTTTTATTTTTGAACAGATCAGAAATAACATTGTTCAGACCGGATAGGCCTGAGTCATGGCATGATAGCCGCCCCCGTCCGTCACCGTCAGCCGGAAATACCGGTCCGTCGGCTTGAGGGTGAAAGCTGCCTCCGTCACCGCCGTCCCGCGCTCGGCCTGATAATGGCGGGAGCCGGTGGACAGGGCGATCATCCGGCAGGGACTTGTCCTGATCCGTACCGTATCGCCCTCCCGGGTCAGCTCCAGGATCTCCGGTCCCTGGGACGCGTAGAAGCGCTTCTCCCGCAGGGCGGCAAAGACGGCCTCGTAGGTGAGCGCGTCCGCGTTGATCACACACCAGCCGCCGAAGGCATTTGCCAGGCTGTGGGCGTCGTCGCACATGGTCGCCCGCACGTCCGCCCCCTCCCGCAGGAACTCATCCAGCATGGCGGGCGCGTAGGTGTCCATCCCGTTCCGGGCAGTCCCGTGATTGTAGACCTCCACGAAGTCCACGGTGCGGTATTCCAGATACTGCCGCGCGTCCTCCAGGGACCACTGGGGATGGTTGTAGGACACCAGAAAGCCTCTCTCGTGGGCCCTCGCGATGATGTCCCGCACGCCCTCGCCCGAGTAGACCCGGTGGTATTCGCCGTCAAAGCGGACCTGCGCTCTGACCGCATCGTTCTTGATGAAATGGTCGTACACGGAGGAATAGCAGGGTGTCAGCGTGTCGTGGGGGTCCGGCGTATAGATATTGAGGTGGCACACCCGCATGGTCTGATTGTCCAGGGATGAGGCCTCCTCGATCTCCTTCACCGCCAGCTCGCAGGAGGTGATGGCCAGAAAGCCCTCGTCGTTCAGCTCCGAGTGGTCCAGCAAATGCTCGTGGTCGGTATACGCGGCGATCGCGTAACCGTGCTCCTTGAGCGCGGTCTTCCACTCCTCGACCGTCGGCTTGCCGTCCGAGCAATCCGAATGAAAATGCAGCGCCGCCTTATACATGGGCTTCTGCGGATCCAGCAGATACATGGGTATCCTCCTTATATGTCACAGACCGGGAGCGTGTGAAAATCTCTTTTCACACGCTCCCGCAGGCTTACAGCGTCCACTTCGTCTGGTCCGTATGGAGCAGCTCGTGGGCTTTATGACTCAGAGGCTTTTCGAAGTATTCCTCATAGGCCCTGATCACGGAAGGATTCTCGTGGGAGAAGCGCAGCGCGTTTGCCGCGTCCAGCTCGTAGAGGCGCTTACCGCGTTCACCGGCCAGCTCGCAGCCGTCGGAAATGGGCTGTCCGCCGCCGCCGGCACAGCCGCCGGGGCAGGCCATGATCTCCACGAAATCGTATTCCGCCTCACCGCTGCGGATGTCCTCCACCACGCGGCGGGCATTGGCCAGGCCGCTGGCAACGCAGGCCCGGATCGGTACGCCGGCAACGGTCAGGGTGACCTCCTTGCGGCCGTCCAGTCCCCGTACCACGCTGAAGGCATCGGCATCGGGGTTCCTGCCCTCCAGCACGGCATACGCGGTGCGGAGCGCGGCCTCCATCACGCCGCCGGTCGCGCCGAAGATCACGGCGGCGCCGGTACCGGTGCCCAGAGGAGAATCGAATTCCTCCTCGGGAAGCGCCGCGGCATTGATGCTCATCTTCTTGATCAGGCGGTCTGCCTCGCGGGTGGTCAGGACCATATCCACGTCCTTGCCGGCGCCGGCATCGTTCACCTCAGGCACGTCGCATTCGTACTTCTTGGCGGTGCAGGGCATCACGGAAACGCAGAAGATATTCTTCGGGTCCACGCCGATCTTTTCGGCAAAGTAGCTCTTGGTCACGGCGCCGAACATCTGCTGAGGAGACTTGGCGGAGGACAGCTGAGAGACCATGTCCGGATACTCCAGCTTCAGGAAGCGGACCCAGCCGGGGCAGCAGGAGGTGAACAGCGGGCGCTTGAAGCTCTCGGGATGCGTCATCAGCTGCAGGAATTCGTTGCCCTCCTCCATGATGGTGAGGTCAGCGGTGAAATTGGTATCGAAAACGTAATCCACGCCGATGCGGCGGAAGGCAGCGGCCATCCGCTTCTCGGTCGCCATCTCGGGGGACAGGCCCAGCCCGTCGCCCCAGGCGGCACGCACGGCGGGCGCCACCTGCAGCACCACCGTCTTCTCGGGATCGGCAATGGCATCCAGCAGCTTCTGGCTGTCATCCCGCTCGCGCAGCGCGCCCACCGGGCAATGCGTGATGCACTGACCGCAGAAGGTGCAGTTCACGTCGGTGAGCTTCTGACCGCCGCGGACACCCACGGCAGCGTATTTGCCCATGCCCAGCAGGTCCCAGACCTTCATGCCCTGGATCTTGTCGCAGACGTTCACGCAGCGCAGGCAGGACACGCACTTGGAGTCGGTACGGATGAGAGGCAGGTTTTTGTCCCAGAGGTTCTTCGCCGTCTTCACGGCAAAGGGCTGCTCCAGCAGATTCATCTCCTGCGCCAGGGTCTGCAGGGCGCAGTTGCCGCTGCGGACACAGGTCGGGCAGTGGCAGTCATGCTCGGAAAGGATGAGGGCCAGATTGTTCCGGCGGGCGTCCAGGACGCGCTTGCTGTTGGTCAGGATCTCCATGCCCTCCGCGACCTGCGTATTGCAGGCAGCCGCCAGACGCTCGCAGCCCTTCACCTCCACCACGCACATGCGGCAGGCCGCCACCTCGTTCACCTCATGCAGGTAGCACAGCGTCGGGATCAGGAAGCTGTTCTCCCGGGCCGCCTGCAGGATCGTTTTGCCCTCTTCTACGGAAAGGGCCACGCCGTTGATCTTGATATTTACCATTTGGACACTCTCCCTCCTTTGAAGGCGCCGCAGCCGTAATGGTCACAGCGCAGGCAGCGGCTGCATTCCTGGGCCGCCTCTTCGTCGGTCAGGCATTTCTCCATGAGGTCGAAATCGCGGGCCCGCTCCTCCGCGGGACGCTCCTGCATGTTCACCCGGCCCCAGTTCAGGCGCTGGGAGGCAGCGGCAGCGGGGATCGCCACGCCGCTCTCGATGGGCGTATGGAAGCCGAAATAGGTATCGATATTGGCCGCGGCGACCTTGCCGGCATCGATGGCACGGATGACCGTGGCGGGGCCGGAGAAGCAGTCTCCGCCGGTAAATACGCCGTCCAGTCTGGCGCCGCCGGCCTTCACCTCACCGGCACGGGAGGCCACCAGGGCACCGCGCTTCGTGTCTATGCCGTAGGCGGCAAAGGGCTTCGCGTCGATATCCTGGCCGATGGCGATGACCACGATATCGCAGGGGATCGTTTCCTCGGGAACGTCCGCGTTCACGGGAGCGGGACGGCCGTCCTTGATGGGGCCGGCGATCTGGGGCTTCACCACCAGACCCACCGCCTTATCGCCCTCGACGGCGATGCGGACGGGCGCCATCAGCTGCACGACCTCGCAGCCCTCGGCCTGCGCGCCGGCGACCTCGTCGGGCAGGGCGGTCATATCCACGATGCGGCGGCGGTACACGCAGGTCACGCTGGCCGCGCCGAGGCGCCTGGAGGTGCGGGTGGCATCCATGGCCACGTTGCCGCCGCCGACCACCACGACCCGTTTGCCGCTGAAGTCGGGGCGCTCGCCCTCGCCGACTGCCCCCAGCAGCTCGACGGCGGAGAGCACGCCCTGAGCGTTCTCGCCCTCCACGCCCAGCTTCTTCGCGCCGTGGGCACCGATGGTGATATATACCGCGTCGAATTTCCGACGGAGCTCTTCAAAGCTGATATCCTTGCCGACGGTCACGCCGTATTCCACCTTCACGCCGGTGGAAAGGATCACGTCGATATCCTGATCCAGGTTTTGGTCCGGCAGACGGTAGGCCGGGATGCCGTAGCGGAGCATGCCGCCCAGGCGCCGGCGCTTCTCGAACACCGTGACCTCATAGCCCTTGAGCGCCAGGAAATACGCGGCGGTCAGGCCGGCAGGGCCGCCGCCGATGATGCCCACGGTCTTGCCATTCTTCGGGGCGCAGGCGGGAGCCGGGACCTCTCCGGCCTTCTCCACGGCATAGCGCTTCAGGCCGCGGATGTTGATGGCGTCGTCCACCACGTTGCGGCGGCAGTATTTCTCGCAGGGATGCTCGCAGATCAGACCGCAGACACCGGGGAAGGGGTTGTCCTTGCGGATCACCCGCACGGCGTCGGCATAGCGGCCCGCTCCGATGCAGGCAATATAGCCGGGGATATCCACGTGGGCCGGGCAGCCGACGGAGCAGGGAACCGCGCCGAAGCTCTCCGTGCAGACGCCCTTTTCAATGTGGGAAACGTAATCGTCACCGAAGGCGGTCAGTCCGTCCAGGACCAGCTTGGCCGCCTCAAAGCCGATGGCGCAGTCGGCGGAATCGTATATCGTCTGAGCGCAGCTCTTCACGGCCTCCAGGTCGGCGGCGTCGGCATCCTTCTCCAGGATCTTCTCCAGCAGCGTCTGAAGCCGGTCGAGGCCGACCCGGCAGGGGACGCATTTGCCGCAGCTCTGCGCCAGGCACATCCGTACAAAAGCCGCAGTCAGCTCCACGGGGCAGCTCCCGAAGGGGGACGCGCCGGCGCGGCGGCTCAGATCATCGTAGAGCTGAGCCACCTTTTTCGCGGCCGCGCTCTGCTGATTCATAAGCATAATCAGATCTCCTTTCCTATTATGCATACTTACTTATTCTATACGAATATAACCGCCGCGGCGTTTTTTTTCAAGCATTATTATTCTTTCCTATCGCCGCGCCCCGGCTATTCGCGCCCCCGAATACGGCCGGGCGGCCCCTTCCGCCGCGCCCTCCCGCCGAGCCGCCGCACCGCTTTCCGCCTTTCCTCCCGCCCGCACCGCTTCCCGCCTTTCCTCCTGCCCGCGCCGCCGCGCCGCTTTCCGCCTTTCCTCCTGCCCGCGCCGCCGCAGCCCTCCTGCCCGCGCCCTTTTCTCCCCGCGGACTTGACAAACGGCGCTCCGCCTGCTATGCTTTACCCGTACAGACTTCTCTCTGACACTGAAATTTTATTGAGGTGGAAGACAGGAATACGTAAACCGGATCCGGTTTTATTGCTCCGCGCCTTTCATTTGCCGCGGGGTCATTTTTTTTGTGGAGGAAAAGCCATGACAAGAGTTGCCGTTATTTCCATCATCATCGAGAACGCCGAGTCCGTCGGGGAGGTCAACGAATGCCTCTTCGAGTGCCGGGACTACATCATCGGGCGGCTGGGGATCCCTTACCGGGAAAAGAAGGTGAACCTCATCGCCATCGCCATCGATGCGCCGGAAAACGTGATCAACAGCCTCAGCGGGAAGATTGGGCGGCTGCCCGGCGTATCGGCGAAGATCAATTACACGAAGCTGCAGGAGGCCTGACATGAAAAAAGCATTTGCCGCGATATTGACGTTCGTCCTAAGCTTAACGCTCTGCGCCTGCGGAAGGAGCGGCGCAGAGCTGCGCTTCGGCGTCCTGAACGGCCCCACGGGGATCGGCGCGGTCCGGCTGCTGGACCAAACCGACAGCGGGGACTATAAGGGCTGCCGTTACACCCTTTATAACGAAGCCACGGACATCGCCGCGAAGGTCGTGAACGGCGAGCTGGACGTCTGCGCGCTCCCCACCAATCTGGCGGCCAATCTGTATCAGAAGACCGGCGGGAAGGTGCGGGTCATCGCGCTGAACTGCCTGGGCGTCCTCTATATCCTGGAAAACGGCGATGCCGTGAAGTCCGTCGCGGATATGAAGGGCCGGACGGTCCTCTGCAACGGGCAGGGCGCGAACCCGGAATACGTCATCCGCTATCTGCTGAGGCAGAACGGGCTGGATCCCGACCGGGACGTAGAGCTCATCTTCAAGGACGCCGCGGAGATCTCGGCGCTGATGGCCTCGGGCAAGGCCGACCTCTGCATGCTGCCCATGCCGGCGGCCGCCGGGGTGCTGTCCAAGAATCAGGACGTCCGCTGCGCCCTCGACCTGACCGCGGAATATGCCGCCGTGACCGATAACGGCAGCGTGCTGACCATGGGCTGCCTGGTGGCCGGAGCGGACTATATCGAGAAGCATCCGCGGGAGCTTAAGGAGTTACTGGACCGCTGCCGGGAGTCTGCTGGAGTCGGATCGTAGCCATGTCG
>JAZLJI010000092.1:0-34237 GCA_045617825.1 Lachnospiraceae bacterium | reverse complement strand
TGGAACGCAGCAGCGGGGTCTTCTGGCCTAGGGCGTCGCCGTTGAAGGAGCAGAAGGCCGTGGGGATACACAGCAGCTTTCCGCTGGGGTCGTTTTTGATAAAGGCAGGGCTGGTGCAGTCCCAGGCGGTATAGCCCCGGGCCTCGAAGGTGGCGCGCAGGCCGCCGGAGGGCAGGGAGGACGCGTCCGGTTCTCCCTTCATCAGCTCCTTGGCGGAAAATTCCTCGATCACCCGGCCGCCCTTGGGCGCGCCGATGAAGGAGTCGTGCTTCTCCGCGGTCCCGTTGGTCATGGGCTGGAACCAGTGAGTGAAATGGGTCGCGCCCCTTTCCACTGCCCAGGTCTTCATGGCCTCTGCCACGGCGGCAGCGGTCTCGCCCCGGATCTCGCTGTGCTCCTCCAGGGTGCGTTTCAGGTCTTCATAGACTTCCCGCGGCAAATACTCCCGCATGACCTCGTCGCTGAAGACGTTCTCACCGAAATATGACGAAATTGCCTGATTCATACTTTTCTCAATGCCTTCCGATTTCGGAATAGTGGTTTGCCGGGTCTTCCGGCCGGTGCGGGCAGGCGGCAGTCTTAATAGGCCTTGCCCCAGTAGACCAGCTTCCTGGCGGGCTTGCCGCAGCAGACGCAGACGTCGGAGATGGTCTTCTGCTCCGCGGGCATGCAGCGGGAGGTGCAGGTGGTATCTTCCTTGATCTTCATCTCGCAGGCCAGGTCGCCGCACCACATGGCTTCGATGAAGCCGGGCTTATTGGCCGCGATATCCTTGAATTCCTCGTAATCGTGAGCCTCGTACATGTGGGCCTCCAGATGGGCCTTGGCTCTGTCGTACAGATCCTTCTGCAGGCTTTCCAGGGTCTCGCCCACCACCTGAGCCAGCTGGTCCAGGGCGACGAACTGCTTCTCCCGGGTATCCCGGCGCACGATCACGCACTGACCGGCTTCGATGTCCTTGGGACCGATCTCCACCCGCAGCGGGATGCCGCGCATCTCCTGCTCGCTGTATTTCCAGCCGGGATTCTTGTCGGAATCGTCCACCTTCACCCGGAAGCCGGCGGCCTTCAGGGTCTCGGCCAGCTCGGCGGCCTTCTCCAGAACGCCCGGCTTATGCTGCGCGATAGGCATCACCATCACCTGGGTCGGCGCGATGCGCGGCGGCAGGATCAGGCCGGAATCATCGCCGTGGACCATGATCAGGGCGCCGATGATACGGGTGGACATGCCCCAGGAGGTCTGGTGCGGGTAGGCCAGCTTGTTGTCCTTATCGGAGAACTGGATGCCGAAGGCGCGGGTGAAGCCGTCGCCGAAGTAATGGCTGGTGCCGGACTGCAGCGCCTTGCCGTCATGCATCAGGGCTTCGATGGTATAGGTGGCCTCGGCGCCGGCAAATTTCTCCTTGTCGGTCTTGCGGCCCTTGATCACCGGGATTGCCAGCACGTTTTCGCAGAAATCCGCGTAGACGTTCAGCATCATCTCGGTCCGGGCGATGGCCTCCTCCGCGGTGGCATGCACCGTGTGGCCCTCCTGCCACCAGAACTCGGTGGTCCTCAGGAAGGGACGGGTGGTCTTCTCCCAGCGGACGACGGAGCACCACTGGTTGTACAGCTTGGGCAGGTCCCGGTAGGACTCTACGCTATTCTTGAACAGCTCGCAGAACAGGGTCTCGGAGGTAGGGCGGACGCAGAGCCGCTCCTGCAGGGTCTCGCCGCCGCCGATAGTCACCCAGGCGACCTCGGGGGCAAAGCCCTCCACGTGATCCTTTTCCTTCTGCAGCAGACTTTCGGGAATAAACAGAGGCAGCGCCACGTTCTCCACGCCGGTTTCCTTAAACCGCCGATCCAGCTCGTGGGTGATATTCTCCCAGATGGCATAGCCGGCAGGCTTCAGGACCATGCAGCCCTTCACGCTGGAATAATCCACCAGGCCGGCCTTCAGGACCACGTCCGTATACCACTGCGCGAAATCTTCGCTTCTTGCGGTGATCGCTTTCACCAGTTTCTTATCATTTGCCATTTCTTCGCCTTTCTCCGGTCCCCCTGACCGGCTAACGGTTATTCAAAACGCTGCGCGTTTTGCGCGATACAAAAAAGAAACCGGAACAAGCCTCGCCTGCTCCGGTTTCGGTCATCCGCCGGGCGTCAGTTTGCCGCCTGGCTGGAAGCTGCTTCAGAGGCAGCCGACTCACTGGAAGCCTCGGTGGATTCCGCCGCGGATTCCGTCTCGGTCTCGCTCTCCAGGATGCCCGCCACGTCGGACAGCACGAACTCTTCCCGCTCGTAGGAGGGCTTTGCCGCAAGCTTATTTTTGATACCGTTGACACCGGTGACGGCCAATGCGACCACAAGACCCAGGGCAAGGACGCCGCCCACGATGTATCCGATCAGAGAGCTTCTCTTCTTGGCAGCCGCTTCCTTCTTCAGGTTCTCCTTGCGGTTTTTCTTGTACTCCTTATACTGGTCCACTTTCTGCTGGCTCATTACGGTTTACTCCTTTATTCATCCTGCGCTTTCTTAAAGCGCGTGGATATTTTACAATATCCTTCCGGGAAATGCAAGCTTTTTATCGCCTACCCCGGAAATTTCAGCGTTTTTTCGCATTTTCATGCGCCGGGCTTCCTTCCGCCCGAGCCTTCAGTCCCAGTGCAGGCGGTGCAGCTGCCCCTCCTGCTCCAGTCCGGCAAATCCGGTCTGCCGCAGCGCCTCGTACAGCACGATCGCCACGGAATTGGACAGATTGAGAGACCGGTTGTCCTTGACCATGGGGATGCGGATGCATTCCCGCGGATGCCGCACCAGGATCTCCTCGGGGATCCCCGCGCTTTCCTTACCGAACATCAGATAGTCCCCGTCCCGGAAGGCGGCCTCGGAATAGGTGTTCCGCCCCTTCGTGGTGGCGAAGAACAGTCTGGCCCCGGGATTTTTCTCCAGGAAATCCCCGTAGCTCTCGTACACCGTCACGTCCAGCTGCTGCCAGTAATCCAGTCCGGCCCGCTTCAGATCCTTCTCCGCCAGAGAAAAGCCCAGCGGTTTGATCAGATGCAGCCGCGCACCGGTGGACACGCAGGTCCGGCCGATGTTGCCGGTATTTGCCGGGATCTCCGGCTCCAGTAAAACGATATTGAACATCAGCCTTCCCTTCCCTCCGGCGTCAGATAGCTGATCCGGTCCTCCCGGCACAGCACCCGGGTCTTATCCGCGCGGGTATAGCCCAGCACCGTCTCGCCCTCCCGGGGAGCCTCCTCCCGCAGCGCCACGTAGCCCCTTCCGGGGATGCTCAGGGGGTCCAGGCCCAGGGCCTCGCAGAGCTCCACGACCTGCTGCGGCAGCGGGATGCGTTCTCCCTCCACCGAAAAGCCGCAGTCCTCCTGCTCGCCCAGCTGCCAGAGGGCCGCCAGGCAGCCCTTTTCCAGGGAGACCGCCCCTTCCGGCTGCGGGATGTCAGTGGAATTCGCCTCGCTTATGGCCTTCTCGCAGTGTTCCAGAAACCTTTTCGGGAAATATTTCCCGATAGTCTGAGGATCCCGCTGCCAGGCCTCATAGGCACCGGTCAGGCCGGCCCAGCCGGCCATCACCACCGTCATGCGAAGATCGCCGCCAGCAGCTGATAAGCCGTGGGCACCACCATGCACAGCACCAGGATGGCTACCACGATCCAGATCAGGACCTTATTCTTCTTTTTGTTGCCGAATTCAAACATGTTTTTTTCCTTACCTTTTCTGTATTTTCTGCATCGGCACGCCGCATATCCGCTTCCGTGCCGCACAATTCACTGTTCCGCGGACAGGTGCCTCGCCGCCTCCGGACAAGCCTCCCGCAGGAAGCAGCCTCCGCAGTCCGGCTTTCGGGACTGACAGAAGGTCCTGCCCAGGGCGATCAGATCCAGATTGAGGAGGATCCAGTGGTCCTCGGGGATCTTCTCCATCAGCGCGTATTCCACCTTCACCGGGTCCGTTTCCTCCGTCCAGCCCAGGCGTCTCGCCAGCCGCCCCACGTGGGTGTCCACCACGATGGAGGGGATGCCGAAGATATTGCCCCGGATCACGTTGGCCGTCTTCCGGCCCACGCCGGGAAGCTTCACCAGCGCCTCGATGTCCGAGGGGACCTCTCCGCCGTATTCCTCCGTCAGCGTCCTCGCGCAGGCGATCAGATGCGCCGCCTTGTTATGATAGAAGCCGGTGGGCCGGATCAGCTCCTCCAGCTCCGCCGGATCGGCCGCCGCCATCTCCGCCGGCCCGGGGTAGCGGGCAAAGAGCGCCGGCGTCACCTGATTGACCCGGGCGTCCGTGCACTGGGCGCTCAGCTCGGTGGCCACCAGCAGCTGCCAGGCGTCCTCATGCGTCAGGTAGCATTTGAGGGAGGTGCCGTAGACCTCATCCAGCCTGGCCAGGATCCCGGCCGTTCTGCCGTCCGTCATATCTTGAACCGGTAGCCGACGCCCCAGATGGTCTCGATGTACTGCGGCTTGGAGGTGTCCAGCTCGACCTTCTCCCGGATCTTTTTGATATGCACCGTGACCGTGGCGATGTCTCCGACGGATTCCATGTCCCAGATGTTCCGGAACAGCTCCTCCTTGGTAAATACCCGGTTGGGGTTCATCGCCAGGAAGGTCAGCAGATCGAATTCCTTGGTGGTGAAGGCCTTTTCCTCGCCGTTCACCCAGACCCGTCTGGCCGTGCGGTCGATCTTCAGGCCGCGGATCTGCACCACGTCGTTTTTCTGCGCCTGACTGCCGATCAGCCGGTCGTAGCGGGCCAGATGCGCCTTGACCCTCGCCACCAGCTCGCTGGGGCTGAAGGGCTTGGTCACGTAATCGTCCGCGCCGAGGCCCAGCCCCCGGATCTTATCGATGTCGTCCTTCTTGGCAGAGACCAGCAGGATCGGGGTATCCTTCACCTCCCGGATCCTCCGGCAGATCTCAAAGCCGTCGGTGCCGGGCAGCATCAGGTCGAGGATGTACAGGTCGAAATCCTCCTCCAGGCTGCGGGTCAGTCCCCGGCTGCCGTCTGTTTCCATTTCCACTTCAAAGCCGGACAGCTCCAGGTAATCCTTTTCCAGCTCAGCTATGCTTTCTTCATCTTCTATGATCAGAATCCTGCTCATGTTTCGCTCCTTCCTCATATTTTCTCAGTTCCAGGCACATCGTGGTCCCGAAGCCCTCCCGGCTGGTGGCCCAGATACGGCCGCCGTGATCCTCTACGATCTTGCGCACGATGGAAAGCCCGATCCCGCTGCCGCCGGTCCGGGAATTGCGGGAGGCATCCGCCCGATAGAAGCGGTCGAAGATCCGGGGCAGATCCCGGGGAGCGATGCCCCGGCCGTTATCCTCCAGCTCGATCCGGACGAAATCCTCCGCGTCGCGCACCCGGATGTTGATCATCTTCTTTTCCTTGTCCATGTATTTGACGGAATTGCTGATGATGTTGCTGATCACCCGGTGCAGCTGCTCCGGGTCTCCGATGATCCAGGTCTCCTGCTCCAGCAGGTCGCTGTAGGACAGCTCCACGTTCTGGGCATTCAGCTCGTCCGTCAGCTCGTCCACACAGTCCGCAAAATACGCCTGCAGGCGGATCTTGGTGAAATTATAGGGGATGCGGTTGGTATCGATCTTGGCGTACAGCGTCAGCTCGTCCACCAGCCGATCCATCTCGCCCACCTTATTGTAGATCGTGCGGAGGTATTTGTCCAGCTTCTCCGGCGAAGAAGCCACTCCGTCCTGGATGCCCTCCACGTACCCCTTGACGGCGGTGAGCGGCGTCTTCAGGTCATGGGAAATATTGCTGACCAGGACCCGGTTCTCCTGCTCCTGCTCCAGCTTCTCCTGGGCATTGTCCTTCAGCCGGAGACGCATGTTTTCAAAGTCCCGGCAAAGGGCGCCGATCTCCTCGATGCTCCCGGCCGGCGGCTCCACCGCCATCTCCAGATTGCCCTCCGCGATGGCATTCGTCGCCTTCTTCAGGTTCTTCAGCGGCTTGACCAGGCTCCGCTCCAGCCAGCCCGCCGTCAGCAGCGCCGTCAGGATCAGCGTCAGGGCCATGGCCGCCAGCAGCAGGATCAGCAGTCTGCGGGAGCTGCCCAGCGAATCGCTGACGTCCAGCAGCAGAAAGATCCGCCCCTCCTCCGTTTCCGACAGCCGCACCCGGTAGCCGGTGGTCAGCGCCTGGCAGTTCTCTCCCGCGTAATACAGCGTCCGACCCTCCGCCGAAGCGCCGTTTTGTTCCAGATACGTCAGCAGGCCGCTGTTCATGCCCGCCGCGCCGAAGCGATAGCCCGAGGCCGTCCACAGCAGCAGGCTGCCTCCCTTATCCTTGACCCGCTTCTCCAGCGCGGCGAAATCCTCCGCCTGTCCCAGCGGGCTGGGGCATTCCTCCGCCAGGCTCCGCAGCTCCTCCTCGAAGCTGCCGATCACCGCGTCGAAGCGGCTGCCGTTGCTGAAGCGCAGCACGTTTTCCTCATTGATCCCGTAGGTGCGCCGGATCTGCCGGGTACCGTAGCGATTGATCCCCCAGACGGCCAGACTGAACATCAGCACCGGCAGCAGAAACAGGGAAGCGGCCATCAGAAGGATCTTCTTCTGCAGTTTCATAGGACCTCCTATTTCAGCTGATACCGCTTGATCAGTGTTCCGTCCGGCTGAAGAAGGGTCTTCTCTCCCAGGATCAGGACCTGGCTGTCGCCGCCCTCCAGCTCGCCGTTAAAGCGTTCCCGCCCCTTGCTGTCCCAAAGGGTCACGCCCTTTTCGGTCACCGCCGCCACCATGCCGGCCTTACAGTCCAGACTGATCAGCCGGTCCTCTACCGCGTGGGAGGACAGGGCCGCGCCGCCGCTGCCGTACAGCGTCAGCGTCATGCCGCCGGCCTGGCGGGAGACCAGTGTCAGCACCTTGCCGTCCTTGATCTTCACCGAGGTCAGCTGTCCGTCGTAGACGACTTCCTTTGCCACCACCGGCTTATCCTCCCGGGTCAGGTCCAGGAACAGCATCCGTTCGTCGCCCACGGCCACCACGGAGCGGTCCGTCAGGTATTTGACCTCGGGGAACAGGCTGTTGTCATAGCTGTAATAGCCCACCAGCCGGTTGCTTTCGCCCTTGCCCACGGAGAAATTGTAAAATACCAGCTGGCTGTCCAGCTGTCCCGAGGAGGTGGTCACGGTGGAGATCACCAGGCCGGTGCCCTCCGGCGACAGGGCCATATCCATGGGATATCCGCTGAGGCTCATGTTGAGATTCAGGGAAATATCCAGCGCTTTGCCCTTTTTGTCGAAGAAGCTGATGAAGGAATCCGCCTTCCGGTCCTGGGCCAGGGCCAGCACGCCGTGGGAGGACAGGGCCAGAGTCAGGATCGGATCGTTCAGCCTCACCTCGCCGCTCACGCCGTCCTCCCCGAAGATATACGCGGTCTTTCCGCCGATATCCGCCAGCACGCCGTAGCTTCCCTGCAGCAGCAGCCGGGGCTGCGTCATGACCACGCTGGCGTTCCAAAGCTCTTTGCCGCTGCCGTCCATCAGGGACAGGCCGTCGGCCGAGTAGCGGAGCAGATCGTCGCCGAAGACGGTGAAGCTCACTCCCTTACTGCTGCCGGCCTCAAAGGAGGTCTCCAGCTCCGCGCGGGTGAAACTCTTCCGTTTGATCAGCCAGGAGATCAGCAGCAGCAAAGCGGCGATCAGCAGCATCAGACCGAATGCCGCCGCCAGGAGCCGCAGGAGCCTCCGGGTATTCAGTTTTCTCTTCTTTTTCGCGGTCTTTTCGGTCGCCATGTCTCTCTCCTATGCCTGCAGCCGTTCCGCTAACGCGGCAAATTCCGCCAGTCCCAGGGTCTCGCCCCGCACCAGCGGCTCCAGTCCCAGTGCCTTCAGGGCAGCCGCCACGCTTTCCTTATCCGTTTTCGCGGGCGGATAGCCGGCCAGGGCATTCACCAGCGTTTTCCGGCGCTGCAGGAAGGCCCCCTTGATCAACGCGAACATATATTCCGGGCAGCGGCAGGCCACCGCCGGCTCGCTGCGCTTCTTCAGCACCAGCACCGCGGAGGATACCTTCGGCTGCGGCATGAAGGACTGGGGCGTCACCCGGAAGGCCATCCGCGGCTCCGCGTAATACTGCACGCCCAGGGAAATGGACCCGCAGACCTTGCTGCCGGGGGCCGCCGCGATGCGGTCCGCCACCTCCTCCTGCACCATCACGGTGATGCTGTCCATCAGCGCTTCGCTTTCCAGCAGCTTCATCAGGATGGGGGTCGTGATATAGTAGGGCAGGTTGGCCACCACCTTGATGGGCCGCCCGCCGTTTTCCCGGGCGATCAGCTCCGGGATATCCACCTTCAGGATATCCTGCCAGACGACGGTCACGTTGTCCCAGTCCTTCAGGGTATCCGCCAGGATCGGCTCCAGACTGCGGTCGATCTCGACGGCGATCACCTTTCCCGCGGCCTCCGCCAGATACTGGGTCATGGTCCCGATGCCGGGCCCGATCTCCAGCACACAGTCCTCCGGGCCCAGCTGAGCCTCCTCCAGGATCCGCCGGGGCACGGTCTCGTCGATCAGAAAATTCTGCCCGAATTTCTTCTGAAAGGCAAAGGCGTAACGGTTTACGATCTCCCGGGTCTTATCTGCCCGGGCCAAATATGCTTCCATGATAATCCTTTCTGCCCCCGAGCGAAGCTCGAGGGAGCCCGTCGCGGCTTTGAGCGACTTCAAAGATTCACGCAGTGAATCTTCCATGTCTGCCCCCGAGCGAAGCTCGAGGGAGCCCGTCGCGGCTTTGAGCGACTTCAAAGGCGGTAAAAACGCCGGGCGTTTTCCCAGCTGACCTGCTCCACCTCTTCGGGGCTGATGCCCTTCAGCCGGGCGATCTCCTGCACTACCAGGGGCAGATTTCCCGAATCGTTGCGGCTTCCTCTGAGCGGGGAAGGGGCCAGATACGGCCCGTCGGTCTCCAGCAGCAGCCGGTCCAGCGGCATGGCCGCCGCCACCTCCTTCAGCTTTCTGCCGTTCTTATAGGTCACTACGCCGCCGACACCCAGGTAATAGCCCAGGTCCAGAAAGCGCTTCGCCATCTCCCATTCGTAGGAAAAGCAGTGGATGACGGCCGAAAATGCGGCTCCGCCCTCCCGCTGCATCAGCTCCAGCGTATCCGCCGCGGCGTCTCGGCTGTGGATGAGCACCGGCTTATCCAGCCGCCTCGCCAGCCGCAGCTGCAGGGCGAACCACTTCTGCTGCAGAGCCTTGTCCGGCTTGTCCGGATAACGGTCGTAGCCGAAATAGTCCAGTCCGATCTCGCCCACCGCCAGGACCTTCGGCCTTGCCAGCAGGGCCTCCAGCCGTCCCAGGGCGGCTTCCTCTCCCAGCGCCTCCGGCTCGGAAGTCTCATCCGGGTGGACGCCGGCCGACGCGTAAAGAAAAGGCCAGGCCTCCGCCAGAGCCGCGGCACTGACCGAATCCGCCAGACTGGCCCCCACGACCGCGGCGGCTCCCACGCCCTTTTCCGCCAGCCCCGTGAGGACCTGTTCCCGGTCTTCATCAAAGCTGCGGTCGTTATAGTGAACGTGAGTATCGAAGATCATCCTGAAAGCCTCCGCTTTTTCGTCAAGCACTGTGCTGATTTTACCTTTTTCCCGGCAAATATGCAATACAAAAATTCGTTGGACATTTGCCGCCGACTGTGGTTTAATAAGGAAAGATGATCTGCCGTCTGTTTGGTGCGTTTTGAGAGGACATTCTCCATGCCGAATCCTGTCAATTCTTCTGATAACAAAAAAGCCTTCATCCGAGAGACCGTCATCCCGGAGCAGCCCCGTACGCCCTGGTGGAAGAAGCTGCTGATGACGGCGCTTTTGGCGTTGGTCTTCGGCGCCGTGGCCGGTCTGAGCTTTTTCCTGACCCGGGGCCTTCTGGACTCTCCCGCGGAAACGGCCGGCTCCTCCTATGAGGAGGTGACCTTCGGCACGGACGCCCTGCCCGACGTCCCCTCCGATCCGGAGAGCGACGCTGCTCCCTCCGAGGCGGATGACCGTCAGGCGACCGCCGGCGCGGACGCATCCACCGACGCTTCCGGCACCGTGGCCGACTCCGGCGAAGCGCCCGAGGCGGAGCCCGATTATCAGAGCATCTGGGAAAGCCTGATGGCGCTGGAGGAGTTTTCTCTGGACAGTTACCAGGCCCTCTACGCCGCCGCGGACGGACTGGCTATCAGTGCCGGTCATTCCCTCGTCACCGTGACCGCCACGGATTATCTTGACATTCTGGACGAGGACGTGCCTTACGACACCGATACCTTCGGCGTGATCATCTACATCTCCTCGCAGGAGGTGCTGATCCTGACCCCCGCGGACCAGACAGCCCTGCTTTCCGAAAACAGCTCCCTGAGCGTGACCTTCGGGAACGGCGTCCGGGCCGCCGCCCATATCAAAAGCAGCGACGGCATCAGCGGGCTGACGGTCCTGGCCGTCACCAGCTCGGTCCTGACCACGCGGACCATGAACTACATCACCGCGATCCCTCTGGGCAATTCCTACCTCTGCCAGACCGGGCAGCCGGTGATCGCGCTGGGCGCCCCCAACGGACATATCGGTTCCCGGAAGCAGGGCATCATCAGCTTTGTGGACAGCTCCGCGCAGGACGCCGACAACAGTCCCTGGCTGCTGATGACGGATATGCCGGGAAATGCGGACTGCCGCGGCTTCCTCATCAATCTGAAGGGTGAGCTCATCGGCTGGATCGATCCCCGCCGCGTAGAAGGGGGCCTGCTCTCCGCCGTCGGCATCTCCGATCTCAAGGGCTATATCGAGGAGCTGAGCAACGGCCGCTCCGCGGCCTATCTGGGCGTTCTGGGACACTCGCTGGGCTCGGCGGTCCTGCCCGGTCAGAGCTCTACCGTCAGCGGGGTCCGGGTAACGAAATGTCTGGACAACAGCCCCGCCGCCCTGGCCGGACTGCAGGAGGGCGACATCATCATCTGCCTGTCCGACCGCACGGTCAACGGCCTGCCCGCGCTCCGCACCGCCCTTCTGGGCATCAACACCGCTCAGCTGGTCCAGGTCACCGTGCTGCGGCTGGCCGAGGGGAGCTATTTGCCCCTCAACATCAACGTCCGGCTGGAGCTCCGCTGAGCGTGGGGCGATCTGCTCCGCGGTCCCCGCAGGGATCCTGCGGAAGCCCGCCGCGGCCCGGCGGCTTCAGAATTACGCAAATAATGATCAAAATATAGAAAATCGAGGGACCCTATGAATTACATCGAAAACTGGCGCGAAGGGGAACAGGTCAGCGAGATCTTCCTCTGCAAGGCCAAAGTCAACGGCAAGACCAAAGCAGGCAAAACCTATTATTCTCTGACGCTGCAGGACAAGAGCGGCGTCGCGGACGGAAAGGTCTGGGATCTGTCCTCCGGGATCGATCACTTCGAGGCCCTGCAATACATCAAGGTCGACGGGGAAGTGACCCGCTACCAGAACAATCTGCAGCTGAACATCCGCCGGGTGCGGGTAGCCCGCGAAGGGGAATACGATCCCGCGGATTTCGTTCCCACCAGCCCCTTCCCGGTGGAGACCATGTACGAGGAGCTGCTGTCCTTCGTGCGCAGCATTTCCCACCCGCAGCTGAAGGCCCTGCTGGAAAGCTTCTTCGTGGAGGATGCCGCCTTTATCAAGGAATTCAAGCAGCACTCCGCCGCCAAGAGCGTCCATCACAGCTTCTCCGGCGGTCTGCTGCAGCACACCCTCCGGGTCACGGAGCTCTGCGAGGACTATTGCCGCAAATACCCCCTCATCAAGCGGGATCTGCTGATCACCGGCGCCCTCTGCCACGACATCGGCAAGGTCAGGGAGCTCTCCGCCTTCCCGGAAAATGACTACACCGACGCCGGTCAGCTGCTGGGCCATATCGTCATCGGCTGCCAGATGGTGGCGGAACGGGCCGCCCGGATCCCCGGCTTCCCCGAGGTCACCAAAAACGAGCTCTGCCACCTGATCCTGGCCCACCACGGCGAATTCGAGTACGGCTCTCCCAAGAAGCCCGCGCTGCTGGAGGCCTTGGCACTGCATTTCGCGGACAATACCGACGCCAAGCTGGAGATCATGTGCGAGCTGATCGAGGCCAACAACGTGCCCGGCTGGCAGGGCTTCCAGAAGTTCCTGGACAGCAACGTGCGCCGCACGGAAACCAAATGAGGCGCTTATGACAGAACTGAAGAAAAACGATACCGCGATACTGTCCGTCACCGACATGACGGAATCCGGCGAGGGGATAGGCCGCATCGGCGGCTATCCCCTTTTTGTCAAGGACGCCGTGATCGGAGACGAGCTCGAGGTGCTGGTGACCAAGCCCGGCAAGAGCTACGGCTACGGCCGCGTAAACCGGCTGATCACCCCCTCTCCCGACCGGGTGACGCCGCCCTGCCCGGTGGCAGCCCCCTGCGGGGGCTGCCAGCTGCAGGCCCTCTCCTACGCCGCCCAGCTGCGCTTCAAGGAAAATACCGTCCGGCAGCATCTGACGAGACTGGGCGGATTTGCCGCGCCCGCCGTGCTCCCGGTGCTGGGCATGGAGGAGCCCTGGCGCTACCGCAACAAGGCCCAGGTGCCCTTCGGCAGAGACCGGGAGGGGCATATCGTCTGCGGCTACTATGCCGCCCACTCTCACCGGATCGTGCCCATGCCGAAGGAGGACTGCCTGCTGAACGGAAAGGGCTTTGCCGCGGTCCTGCGGATCCTTCTGGACTTTGCCCGGGAATACGCCATCGAGCCCTACGACGAAGAGAGCGGCAGAGGCCTGCTGCGTCACGCTCTGCTGCGCCGGGGCGAGGGCAGCGGCGAATGGATGGTCTCGCTGGTGATCAACGGCCGTAAGCTCCCCCATCAGGAGGAGCTGGTGAAGCGGCTGCTTACGGTCCCCGGGATGACGGATATCTCCCTTTCCGTCAACACGAAAAATACCAACGTCATCATGGGCGAGGAGCTTCTGCCCCTGTACGGTCCCGGCTTCATCACCGAGACCGTCGGCGATCTGCGGTTCCGCCTCTCTCCTCTCGCCTTCTTCCAGGTCAATCCCCGGCAGACCGAGCGGCTCTATCAGACCGCCCTGGACTTTGCCGGCCTCACCGGCCGGGAAACCGTCTGGGACCTCTACTGCGGCACCGGATCGATCTCCCTCTTTCTGGCCCGAAAGGCAGCCCGCGTCTACGGCGTGGAGATCATCGCTCCCGCCATTGAGAACGCCCGAGCAAATGCCGCCGCCAACGGCATCGGCAACGCGGAATTTTTCGTGGGCCGCTCCGAGGAGATCTATCCGCAGATGACCGCTGCCCACCGGGTACCGCCCGCCGACGTCGTCGTCCTGGATCCTCCCCGCAAGGGCTGCGACCAGGCCCTTCTGGACGCGCTGCTGAAGGAAAAGCCCGAGCGCATCGTCTACGTCTCCTGTAATTCCGCCACCCTGGCCCGGGACTGCCGGATCCTTGCCGCCGGCGGCTACCGCCTGGAAAAAGCGCAGCCTGTGGACATGTTTTGTCAAAGCTGCCATGTGGAGACGGTTGTTCTTTTGGTTAGAAAAACTCCGGATGCCTTTGTACGCATCAAAATGGATATGGAAGACTTCGACCTCACGAAGTCTGAAACCAAGGCTACATACGAGGAGATCAAGGCCTACGTGAAAGAGCAGACCGGCCTTATGGGCGAAAAACATCGTTGATGTTTCGTTATCCGGATCGGAAGAAAGGAGCCATTGCCATGTATGAGCTGATCCAGCTGAGTGAGCATGATCACTATATCGACTGTCCCGCCAAGATCGGCGTCGTCAGGACCGGTGAAAAGGAAGCGGTCCTGATCGACAGCGGCAGTGACAAGGACGCCGGGAAAAAGGTCCTGAAGCTCCTGGGGGAGCAGGGCTGGACCCTGACCGCCGTCTTCATCACCCATTCCCACGCGGACCACATCGGCGGCTGCCGCCTCCTGCAGGACCGGACCGGCTGTGCCGTTTACGCGCCGGAGCTGGAGTGTGTTTACACCGTGAGCCCCGAGCTGGAGCCGATGGGGCTGTACGGCGGCCTGCCCTTCAAAGACATTCAGAACAAATTTCTCATGGCCCAGAGCTGCCGGGCCGAGCCGCTGCGCCCCGAGGTGCTGCCCGCCGGCTTTGAGCTGATCCCGCTTCCCGGGCACAGCTTCGCCATGACGGGCTTCAGAACGCCGGACGGGACCGTATTTGTCGCCGACAGCGTTTCCTCGCCGGAGACTCTGGCCAAATACGGCATCGGCTATCTGTGGGATCCCCGCGCAGCCCTGGCCACGCTGGAGCAGCTGAAAACGCTGGAGGGGAAGCGGTTCGTTCCCGCGCATGCCGCCGTGACCGAAAACATCGCGCCGCTTGCCGAGATCAATATCGCCGCCATTCAGAGGGTCCGGGACGATATCCTGCGGCTGTGCGGAGAGGGCCGCGATTTTGACAGCCTTCTCAAGGCGCTCTTCGACGAATACGCCATGACCATGACGGCCCAGCAGTACGTTCTGATCGGCAGCACGCTGCGCTCCTATCTTTCGTCATTGTATACAGAGGGGAAGCTGGTCTTCTCCTTCGCCGATAACCGCATGCTCTGGAGCGTTCCCGAGCTCTGACAAATACAGGTCCGGCACCTTGTCACCCATGCCGGTCCGCCGCAGTCCTTCGGCGGAGGGAAGAGGTCTTAGATCATGAACATTTCCGATATTCTTACAGCGATCGGCAGCGGGGCTTATGACGAACGGCTCCGGGAGATCTACCCAGGAAATGAGGCCCTGCCGTACCAGAAGCAGCGGTATCTGAAGGCCCTGCGCCGCTATGCCGAGACCTTCGGCGAGGAAGAGGTGCAGGTCTACAGCGCCCCCGGCCGAAGCGAGATCTGCGGGAACCATACCGATCATCAGCAGGGCGAGGTCATCGCCGCGGCGATCGATCTGGATGCCGTCGGGATCGTGCGGCGGACCGAGGATCACTGCGTCACGCTGCTGTCCGAGGGCTATCCGCTGATCAAGGCGGAGCTGGAGGACCTGACGCCGCGGCCGGAGGCCTGCGGCACCTCCGCCGCTTTGATAAGAGGCGTTGCCGCTGGATTTGCCGGGAAGGGCTACCGCATCGGCGGCTTCAGGGCCTACGTCACCAGCGACGTGCTGGGCGGCGCCGGCCTGTCCTCTTCCGCTGCCTTCGAGATCCTGATCGGGACCATCCTGTCCGGGCTGTACAACGACGGACAGGTCCCCGCGGAGGAGCTGGCCCGGATCGGGCAGTTTGCCGAGAATACGTATTTCGACAAGCCCTGCGGCCTGATGGACCAAATGGCCTGCGCGGTGGGGCATCTGGTCCATATCGACTTTGCCGACCCGCAGAAGCCCCGGTGGGAGAAGCTCGGCTTCGACCTGGGCCGGCACGGCTACAGCCTTTGCGTCACCGACACCGGCGGCTCTCATGCCGACCTGACCGCCGACTACGCGGCCATCCCGGAGGAAATGAAGCGGGTCGCCGCCTTTTTCGGCCGGAAGGTGCTTTTAGGGCTCAGCACGGAGGATATCCGTGAGAACCTTGCCGCCCTGCGGGAGCAGGCGGGGGACCGCAGCGTTCTCCGGGCGCTGCACTGCCTGCAGGAAAACGAGCGGGTCCGGAACATGGCCGCCGCTCTCGCCCGGGACGATATCGCAGCCTTTCTGGAAAATGCCGCGGCTTCGGGCAATTCCTCCGCCAAGTATCTGCAGAACCTTTACGCGCCTGCCGACGTGCGGCATCAGCCGATGACCCTGGCGCTGGCCCTCAGCGAAGCCCTTCTGGGGAACGACGGAGTCTGCCGCGTCCACGGCGGAGGCTTTGCCGGGACCGTCCAGGCCTTCGTGCGGACCGAAAAGGCGGCCGCCTACCGGGAGGCCATGGACCGGGCCTTCGGCGCGGGAGCCTGCCGGATCCTGCGGATCCGCCCCTTCGGCGGGATCCGCGTGCTGTGAAAGGAGACATTATGAGCGCCCTGGATCATGATGCGGCCGTTCCGGCCGCTGCCCGTACTCTTCTCTCCGGCCGGCATGAAAAGACCGGGATCCGCTACGTCCGCTTCGGGCAGGGGCCCCGGACCGTGGCCGTCATCCCCGGCCTCTCGCTGAGCTTCGTCACCGACGCCGGAGAGGCCCTGGCGGAGCTGTTTGCCGACTTTACCGAGGCCTATACGGTCTATCTGTTCGATATCCGGGAGGAGGTCCCGGAGGGCTATACCATCCGGGATATGGGGGACGATCTGGTCTGCGCCATGACGGAGCTGGGGCTGGACAGGCTCTTCCTCTACGGCTGCTCCATGGGCGGCATGGAGGCCCTGTACGTCGCCGGCGCATACCCCCAGCTGGTGGAAAAGGTCGCCGTCGCCGCCACCACCTATAGGGCCAACGAGAGCTCCCGCCGGGCCATCGGCAAATGGATCCGCCTGGCGGAGGAGGGAAAAGCCCGGGAGCTGGCAGAAGACATGGGGCGGATGCTTTATTCCCCGGCGGTCTTTCAGGCCGGCCGGGAAAGCTTTGCCGCCATGGCTGAGGGCCTGACCGCGCCCATGCTCTCCCGCTTTGCCCGCACAGCCCGGGTCATGATGCCGTTAGACCTGACCCGGGAGACCGCAGCCATCCGCTGTCCCGTTCTGGTCCTGGGCAGCTTCGGCGATCGGGTCATGACGGCCGAAGCGTCCCGGGACGTCGCGGCGCTCACCGGCGGGGAGCTGTATCTGTACGGAGAGGCGTATCCTCACGCGTTCTATGACGAAGCGCCGGACGTCCGAAGCCGCGTCAAGAGCTTTTTCGATCAGCCGGGCAGCGCCGCGTCCGTGAACGCGGGCGGCCTTATGAAAGGAACGAAGGCATGAAGATCAATACTGTTCTCGGTCCCATTGACAGCAAGGACATGGGGATCACCCTGATCCACGAGCACATCATCAACATCGAATGGAATTTCGCCCACGCCTTTCCCGGCTTTTACGACCGGGAGTCCGTCGTCGGCATGTTCTGCGAGGAGATGGCGGCGCTGAAGCCGCTGGGCGTCAGGACCTTTGTCGACGCGACCCCCATCACCCTGGGGCGGGACGTTCAGCTGATGCGGGAATGCTCCGAGCGCTCCGGCGTCAATATCATCGCCTGCACCGGCCTGTACGGGCAGGAATACCCCTTCTTCCACTGGGGCGTGGATCCGCAGGTATTGGCCGATTTAATGATCCGTGAGATCGAGCAGGGCATGGAGGGAACGGATTCCCGGCCTGCCTTCATCAAATGCGCCACGCAGACCATAAACGGCCCCTCCGAGAACAACCGGAGCATGCTGCGGGCCGCCGCGATCGCCGCGAAGGCCACGGGGCTCCCCATCTACACCCATACGGATACCGGCTCAGAGCTGGGACTGTATCAGCAGCAGGTCTTTAAAGAGGAGGGCGTGGATCCCCGGAGGATCGCCTACGGGCACGTATTTGCCGCGAAAAAGCCCGGCTACCTGGAGGAGCTGGCCCGGAACGGGTCCTTCGTCGGCTGCGACCAGATCGCCTTCTGCGACCGGGGCGGGCTTACCACGGCAGGGCTGGCGAAGCGGCTGGCGGAGCTGTCCGGGGCCGGGCTGCGGCCGCAGCTCCTCTTGTCCTGCGACGCCGCGCTCCGCTCTGATTTCGCCCTGACCCTGTCGCCGCTGCTGCGGGACCGCGAGAAAAACAGTCTGGTCCTGGAGGGGCGCCGCGAGGAAATGCTCTTTAACCGCATGCTGCCGGCCCTGGCTGAAAACGGGTTCACACAGGACATGCTCCGCGAGCTGCTGGAGCTCAACCCCCGGCGGTTCTTCGGAGAACAAATTTGATCGAACGCGAGGATCACCTATGAGATTTCCCGAATTTTTACCGGAGGGCGGCCGCATCGGCCTGATCGCGCCCTCCTTCGGCTGCACCACCGAGCCCTACCGCAGCTGCTTTATCAGAGCGCAGGAGAATTTTGTCAAGAAGGGCTACCGTATAGTGCAGGGCCCCAACTGCGATAAGGAGCTGGGCGTCGGCAAGAGCAATACTCCCGAGGCCTGCGGGGCTGAGATCAACGATTTCTTCCTCCATGACCGCGCGGATATCCTCATCAGCTGCGGCGGCGGGGAGACCATGTGCGAGGACCTGCCCTACGTGGATTTCGCCGCGATCAGCCGGGCCAAGCCCCGCTGGTTCATGGGCTATTCGGACAATACGAATCTTTGCTTCACCCTGCCGACGCTGTGCGACACCGCCGCCGTCTACGGTCCCTGCGTCTCCGATTTCTCCATGGAGCCCTGGCATCCCGCCGTAGAGGACGCCTTCGCGCTCCTCACCGGCAAATGCCTCTCCCTGCGCAATTATCCGGCCTGGGAGAAGGAACGCGTAAAGGACGCGACCGACCCCTTCGCGCCCTACCACGTCACGGAGCCCTTTGCCCCGACCCTGGCCGGAGCGGAGGCCCCCGTCAGCTTCTCCGGACGGCTCCTGGGCGGCTGTCTGGACTGCCTGCTGAGCCTTTGCGGCACCCCCTTCGACCGGGTGAAGGAATTTGCCCGCAAATACCGGAGGGACGGCATTCTGTGGTTTTTGGAGAGCTGCGACTTAAATCCTCTGGCGATCCGCCGCGGCCTCTGGCAGCTGCGGCAGGCCGGCTGGTTCGAGGGCGCGAGCGGCTTTCTGATCGGCAGAGCCCTGCATTATGACGAAGAGATCATGGGCGTGGACCGGCTGAACGCGGTGACGGAAAGTCTCGGCTCCCTGGGACTGCCCCTCGTCATGGACGTGGACCTGGGGCATTTGCCGCCCATGATGCCGCTGATCGAAGGCGCCCTGGCAGAGGTACGGGCGGACCGTCAAACACTGCAGCTGCAAATGTTTTTAGATAAATAGTGTGAAATTTCTGAAAAATTTTGAAAATCCGCTTTTATTTTTGTCGATGTTATGCTATACTGAGAGCGTCTTAGAAAATGCGTGATATAACATAGCAACACCTGCAAATCGCAGTCAAAACGGCAAAGGAGTGGACACTATGAATTACAATCTTTCAAGCAAAAACCTGGTCATTACAGACGCTATCCGCAGCATGCTGATGAAAAAGCTCAGCAAGGTCGAAAAATACTTTGCGGATAACACCGCTGCCGATGTGATGCTTTCCATGGAAGGTGGACGTTCCAAGATCGAGATTACCGTCCCTGTCAAGAACAGCACGCTGCGCTGTGAGCAAAGCGGCAATGATCTGTATGCCCTGATGGACGATGCCGTAGAAGCCCTGGAGAAACAGATCAAACGCTATCGCGGTAAGCTGCAGGATCTGCATCAGAGCGGCGACGGCCTGAGCAGCAGCTTCATGGCCGAGGAGGAAGCCGCCGCGGAGGAGCCCATCCGCATCGTAAGGACCAAGCGTTTTGCCGTAAAGCCGATGGATCCGATCGAAGCCTGCCTGCAGATGGAGCTGATCGGCCACAGCTTCTACATGTTCCTGAACAGCGAGAGCAATGAGGTGAACGTGGTCTACCGCCGGAACAACGGAGCCTACGGTCTGATCGAGCCGATCCTGGATGATGAGGATTAAGCCTGCAAAGGCCTCATGACGGGCTGAGCGGAGGCTCAGCTGCCTATAGAAAAAGTGCGGAACCGCGAAAGCGGCTCCGCACTTTTATGTTTCCCTGTCGGGTCAATCTCCTATCACGTTCTGGATGGTGTAGATCTCCATCATATCCGCGGGAGATACCTTGACCTTCTGTCCGGTCGTCGGCGCATGCACCACGTAGCCGTTTCCGATATACAGGGCCACGTGTCCCTGCGAGTCATTCGGGCCGCAGTGATAGCAGACGATATCGCCCGGGCGGGCATTTCCCAGACCGAGGACCTTGGTCCCGGTCCTGGCCTGTGTCTTGGAGTAGTGCTCCAGATAGATCCCGTGATTGCCGAAGATCGCCTTCAGGAAGCCGGAGCAGTCCGCTCCCTCCGTCAGGCTGGCCCATCCCCATTTGTACTCCAGAACGCCGACGTACTGGATCGCATCCAGCACGATCGCTTTCCGTAATGCAGAGGTCCCCGCCGGGATATACTGGCTGTATTTGGACACGTTGCCGGCTTTGGCCGCGTCCAGGGCTGCCTGCATGCGGCTGGCCTGTTCACGGCTGGCCTGCGCGCGGCTGGCGGCCTCAGCGGGCGCCACAGAGGCCCGATAACGGGATTCCGCACGGGAAGCCTCGCGGCTCTCATCCGCTGCCAGCGCCTGGTTGGCCAAAACGATCGCCCGTTCCTCTGCTTCGATGGAGACAGCGGTGATCGTCTCCTGGGTCAGCCGGATGGACGAGTTGGGCACGTAGCCGGACACCGTCACGCCCTGCGTGGTGGTACCGTAGAACAGCTTCGTATAGCTTTCCCCTATGGACAGCACCTTATACTTCATGTCGCTGCTGAGGCTGGCCAGAGTATCGCTGGAGGTATTGGCGCTCTTGTACATGCGCTGAGAATCGTTGATCGGGGTGGCCCAGGTGACCATCACTTCGCCGATCAGGTCCATCGCCTCGGAGCCGGAAACGAAAAACTCCGACTTGACGTACCCGTCCACGTCGCCGGAGGCGATATGATACCAGACGCCGTTCTCGGTATAAATGGTCTCGGTGACCGACGCCACCGCGTTGTAATACATCTTGCCCTTGATATCCGATACGGTATCCGCCGCGGCTCTCACGCGGACGTAGCTGCTTCCGCGGAAAATGATGGCGTTGAACTCGCTGAACTCCGCCAGCTTCTTCAGACGCTTCGCCAGCAGCACACCGCTGTATACGTTCCCGACGCCGGCACTGCTGCCGTTCTCGGTGATGACCTCCAGGGCCGTCGATTCCGAGTCGGAATGATGCTTCAGATTCACCAGCTGATCCACGGAAAGCGTCCGGGCATTCTCTTCCCCGGGCTCGGTGGGCGGCTCGACCGCCGGCTCAGTCTCCGCGGCAGATTCCGTCGGCTCCGCGGAGGATCCCTCCTCAGGCGCTGTGCTCTCCTGCGCAGGCCCCGTTACCGGCTCCGTCTCCGGCTCCGTCGGGCTCTCCGCCGTCTCCGCGACAGACCCGATCGTGGGACCGACCACAGGCATGCCGTAAGCGGTACCGGGCGTCAGCAGGCTGACCGTCAGGACCCCGCAGAGCAGTGCCGCGATGATTTTTTTATATTTCGATAAACGCATATTTCCTCCGAAAGGGGCAAACCAAAAGGCTAAAAATAGAGATACCTTTAGATATGATGACATTTATCATAAATATGTGAAAAAGTCAAGCACATTCTGTATTTCCCTGCGCTTCGCCCCTTTTCCGCCGCCCGGAGCGGGCTCCTGTGCGGCAGATCGCGGTCATTCTGCCGGTTTTCAGCCCTGCGCGCCGTCGGACAGAGTAATGGCGATGTCCCCCGTCGAAGTCCTCAGCTCGCATTTTCCGCCTGCTGCCGTAAGGGGAACGAGGACCCGGCCGGTGGAGGTTTTGGCGGATCAGGATGGTATATAGGGTGTGAAGTATTGTATTTGTCAAGAGCCGCTCCGCATTGCGGATAAAAGAAAAGAGCCCCCTTCGGGGCTCTTCGGAGCTCAGTGCTTCTTGATCAGTCTGAACAGCCAGATGACAAGGCATGCGCCGACCACGGCAAGGATCAGGGACATGACCCAGCCGCCGCCGATTCCGAACAGGGAGCCCAGCCAGCCGCCGACAGCGCCGCCGATGATCCCGAGGATGATATCCATCAGAATACCGTTGCTGCTCTTCATGATCCGGCTTGCCAGATAGCCCGCCAGCGCGCCAAGGAGAATACCGATCAGTAATTTCATACGATTTTCCTTCTTTCTATAAAGTCTGTACGTCACTCACCGGGATGAGCCATCCCTTTGACTGCTTCATTATAGCATATTTGCCGGAAAAAGCAATTTCTTTCGGGGCGTTTCGCGCTCCTGCGGCTGCGGCTGCGGCAGCCGGATCAGGCTCGCGAAAGCTTTTCCACGCCCCCGTAAAGGAGTCTCACGTCCTTGTCCGGGTCCCTTTCGAGCCGGTCCTCGGTGCCGTATACCAGGGTATAGCGGTTTTCTTCATCATACGGCTTCCATTCCTCTCCCGGAAGGGAGGGATCGCCGCAGGCGGCAAAGGCGCCCCACTGCCGCGCGATCCGGTTTCCGACCGCAAGCATCTCCTCCTCGCAGCCCTCGACGATCTCGGCATAGCTCGCTGCCGTCCTCCCGTTCATCGAATCAAAGAGGTAGTTCGTTTCCGAGCCGTGGCAGGCATGATAGCCGGCCCTGTCCATGCCCCTCGTGCAGTAATCGTTCCGGTAAATGAAGGCGTGGGCCCTCCTGCCGGCCTTCTCGGCGACGCGGAGCTTGGGCACCGTATACATGATATCCGTCATGGACTGGGGCGAACCGTCCATCCCCAGCTCCATGTAGTGGCGCCATGCCCGCGTCTGGATCGGCTCCGGCAAATGCGCGACCGCGCGGCCTACCCACAGCCTGTTGTCGGCGGGATCGTTGCCCCAGTTGTAATCCAGCTTCTGCTGCCAGCCCTCCTGCCGGCAGCTGCCCATGATAAAGGGCTTGTCGCCGCCCTCGTAGCCGTAGGTCGTGGGGAAGCCCATGATGAGCTTGCCGTCGATGACCGGGCAGCAGGTGCAGGTGGGGTGGTATTTGGCGAGGATCCGGCCGGTATGCGTCCAGAACGCCTTATACAGCCTTTCGTAGCTCATATCCAGCAGCTCGTCCACCCGGGTCTCGTCGATCCCCAGCAGCTCCAGGAACACCTTGACGATCTCGTCCTCTTCCTCCACCGTGAAGAAGGACTCCACGCAGGAGCTCTGAAGGATGGCCTTGTGGAAGTAGGGATAGGCCGAGGGGGTCATCATCATGGCATTGACGGCGCAGGCGCCTGCGGACAGGCCGGCAATGGTGACGTTCCGGATATCTCCGCAGAAGGACTCTCCCACGAGCTGCACCCACTTCATCGCCAGCAGGAGGTCCAGCTGCCCCAGGTTGTCGTCAAACCGGTCGCTGTAGCGGTGGAAGTTCATATATCCGAAAATATTGAGCCGGTGATTTACCGCAAATACGACGGCGTGGCCCTCCCGGGCAAGTCTCGCGCAGTTGTATTTCGGCTCGCCGTTGTCGGAAAAGCCGGATACGCCGCCGGCGACAAAGCCGCTGCCGGGGAACCAGATGATGATCGGCGTGCCGGGCTGCGCGTCCTTCGGCACGAAAATATTGGCGTACAGGCAGTCCTCGGAGAAATCGTCGAAGGTCATGCCGCTGCCGTCGCCCGGGCGCTGCATGGGGTTTTTCGCCTGCTTCTTCGCCTGCAGGACGCCCTCCCAGGGCTCCGGCAGCTGCGGCGCGCGGAACCGGAGCTCGCCTACGGGCGGCTTCGCGAAGGGTACCTTGTAAAATTTGATCACGCCCTGCGACTCAAAGCCTTCAAGCTTACCGAACGGGGTAGATACGATAGTGTTCATGTTCTCCTCCTGCGTGAAGCCGTGCGGGCTTCAATGATATCCTTATCATAGCACCGCCCGGAGCGTAAGAGAACCGCAAATGACAAATCTTTTCATTTTCCCGGCTCTGATGCGTACAAAAAGACCGGGGCGGATGCCCCGGTCTGCTGCCCCAAGGCGAGGCCTGCGGCCTCCGCCTCAAAAGCTGTCATAAAGCCTGCTGCTTAAGGCTGTACCTCACTCCAGTAGGTCTGTCCGTAAATATCCTTGAACTGATAGGCGGCGCTGACCTTGTTGGAGGAAGGGATCCGCAGCTCTTCCACCTTCAGCTGGCCGTCGGCCTTCAGGGTCACGGCCTCGCCGATCTGGTAGCTGTCCTGATATTCGCCCTCGTAGCTGTAGTAGTCCGCGATGAACTTCAGGGTATCGCCGGCCTTTAGCGCTTCGCTTTCCATCGCGGTCTTGGCCACGGTCTCGGTCTCGTCCTCGCCGTAGACTCTGCGGAAGCCGGTCACCTCCATACCCACCTGATCGCCCTTAGCGTCATAGGCCATCACCAGATCCAGCTCCACCCGTTTGTCATTCAGCAGCGCCGGAACGTAGCCGTAGTACAGGGTGCCGTCGGCCCCCTCCACCGTGGAGGTATGATAGTAGGCCGCCGCCTGACCCTCGATGTAGATCCAGCTGTAATCGTAATCGGCCCACAGATTGCCGTATTCGTCCAGATCGTAGGTGCAGTCCAGGCCCAGATCGATGTAGCCCCTGCCGTCGTCGATGAATAGGTTGAGCTCCAGATCCTGTACCAGATCCCACTGAGCCTGATCCAGGCTGATGGCCAGGTTCCCGTCGGCCTGCTTCTTCCACTTCAGCAGCTCGGGATCAAAGCGCTTTTCCGCCAGATAATCGGTCATATCCTCCACGTTCAGGCTTCTGCCGCCTAAGGCGCTGGACAGGAAGCCGGTGGCCAGGCCGGACAGGCCGGATACGTTGTAGGTGTTGCCGCCCATCAGACCGGACAGCATCTGGCTGATCATGTCGGAGGAGCTGGCAGTGGTGCCGGCACTGCTGTAGCCGGAAAGCAGGGTGGACAGCGCCGAGGAGGAGCCGCCGGAGATCGCCTGACCGCCGGTCTCATAGCTGGCAAAGTCCTGGATGCACTTCAGATAATCGTCGTCCATGCCCACCGCTTCGAAGGTGCTGACCGCGGAGTCCACCTTACCTACCTTCTTATAAGGGAAGTAGATCGACAGGCCGTAGGAATTGGTCATATTGGCCGAGGTCTTGTTGTACTTGACCGCGCCCAGGATCGCCTTGGCCAGGTCCTTGGATTCCTTGGTCCCCATCCCGTTGCACAGGTCCACCAGGTCCACCTGGTCGATCTTGCTGCTGGCGGCAAATTCTCTTGCGCCGCTGCGGGCATTGGACACCGTGGCATACTGATCGTTCTTCAGCAGCTCACTGGTGGAGGTCGCGAAATCCTTCAGCTCCTGCGGGACCGTATAGGCCAGCTCCGCCAGATCGACCACCGACAGGGTGGCCGCCTGCCCCTTGCACTGGGAGGCGCAGTATTTGACGAAATCGTCTACGATGTCCTTACCGATCTCCAGCGTGCTGCGGGAGGTGTTCTTGGACAGGTTGGTGAGCCAGTTGGTGTAGAACCAGCCGATACCGGGCTCGGATTCCTCGGAGGCGATCATGTAGTCCGCGTAGTCGCCCAGCATCAGGGCAGTCTCGGCGGTGGCCATCAGGCAGGCGTCGAAGCCGATGGTATCGAACTTGATGCCAGCGGTCTTCAGGGCCTGATTGATCCCGGTGAGGGTCATGGAGCCGGAGGAGCTGTATTTCTCGTCATAGCCGTAGCCGGAAAGGCTGCCGCCGCCGTGATCCCAGAAGATCAGCATGTTGCGGTTGGCCGGGAAATTCTTGCTGCAGTACTGGATGAAGGAGCTGAGGTTCTCCGGCTTGGTCATGGCGGAGGCGCCGTATTCCTGCAGCAGATTCATCTTGCCGCCGTCGGTCATCTGCCAGATCTGGTTCTTGCTGTTGGAGATGCCCTGGGTCTTCCACTGCTTGCAGCCGCCGGTGTAAATGATCAGATTGATCTTATCGGACAGGGTGGCGTTCGCCATCTCGCCCAGATCCTTGGTGGCCATGCCATAGGAGGATTCCAGGTCGGTACCGCACATGTAGACCATGATGGTCACCTTGTCGTTACCGTTTCCCTTGATATCGGTATATTTCGCCCGGGCGCCCTTCACCACGCTGGTGTCCAGCTTGCCGGTGTTGCTGCCGCTCCAGCTGCCGCCGGAGGTCTCCGCAGGAGTGCTGGTCCCGGACGTCGAGGAGCCGCCCAGCACGCCGGTCAGCAGGCCCGTAAGAGAGCTGGAGGAGCTGCCGGAGCCGCTTAAGTTGTAGCTGATGAGGTCCGAAAGGATGCTCTTGGAGTCCTTGGTGGGAGCCGGGGCAGGCTCGCCTCCGCCGCCGAAGAGGCCGGACAGGCCACCGCCGCCGAGCGCCAGCACGACGACCGCGATCAGGATCAGCTTCAGCAGACCGCCTCCGCCGCCGGAAGCGCGCTGGGGGCCCGAGCCGCCGTGTCCTCCGCTGTGATTAGCCTGGTTGCTGCCGGAATTCATGCCTACCGGACCGGTGCCGAGCCCCTGGCCGGTGGTATGGATATGACTGCCTGTTCCACTGACGTTTTTCTTACGTCCCTGGGGTGTTGCCATGGCGATGTGTCGCAGATCGCTCTGCTCTCCTTTTTCAAAATCCTATCCTCCGAAGAAGAGGACAGGATAAATCATAGCACATTTTCCGGAAAATGCCAAGATTCTTTCCCGTTTCGTCATGATTTCACCGATTTTTCGCAGTTTTTCCGCTCCGCTCTTTCCGGAGTACTCCCCCGTTCCGCGATGCCCCCGCCGTTTCCGTTCTCCCATCCGCCCGGCCTTTCTTGACATCCCCCACCGGCTTTGCTATAATGAGCAGACATTTATTCTTTGAAGGAGGTTACTATGGATCGGAACATTCTGAAGCTTTTAGCACGAAACGCAAAATCCAGCGCGGCGGACATCGCCACCATGCTGGGCCTTGAGGAGGCTGCCGTCGCAGCAGAGATCCGTGAGATGGAAGCCTCCGGACTGATCCGCGGCTACAAGGCCGTCATCGACTGGGACAAGCTGGATACCGCGCTGGTCTCCGCCATCATCGAGCTGAAGGTCACCCCCAAGGCCGGACTGGGCTTTGAGGAGGTCGCCGAGCGCATCAGCAAATACCCCGAGGTGGAATCGGTCTATCTGATGTCCGGCTCCTACGATCTGAACGTCGTGGTCAAGGCCAAGACCTTCCAGCAGGTCGCCATGTTCGTGGCCAAGGAGCTGGCCACCATGGACTCCGTCACCTCTACCGCCACCCACTTCATGCTGCGCCGCTATAAGGAATTCGACGTGCAGCTGGTGGACTACGAAAAAGACGAACGGGGGACCTATCTGCTGTGATCGACTATTCCCGCGTTTTGAATCCGGTTGCCGCGGAGATGAAACCCTCCGGCATCCGGAAATATTTTGATATTGCCGCTCAGATGGAGGACGTGATCTCCCTGGGCGTGGGCGAGCCGGATTTCCCGACGCCCTGGCAGGTCCGCGCCGCCGGGATCCGTTCCCTGGAAAACGGCCGCACCAAATACACCTCCAATGCCGGCCTTCCTGCCCTGAAGGAAGCCATCGCCTCCTATTCTCTCCGGCAGTACGGTCTGGATTACGACCCGAAGCGGGAGATCCTGGTCACGGTCGGCGGCAGTGAAGCCATCGATCTGGCGGTCCGGGCGCTGGTTTGCCCCGGCGACGAGGTCATCATCCCGCAGCCCAGCTACGTCTGCTACGAGCCCATCGCCCGGCTGGCCGGCGGTGTTCCCGTGATCATCGAGACCAAGGCGGAGGACGACTTCAAGGTCACCCCCGCGCAGCTGAAGGCCGCCCTGTCTCCCCGCACCAAGCTGCTGATCCTGCCCTATCCCTGCAACCCCACCGGCGGCATCATGGAGCGGAAGGATCTGGAGGCCCTGGCGCAGGTGCTTGAGGGCAGCAGCGTGATGGTGCTGTCCGACGAGATCTACGCGCAGCTGAGCTTCGGCGAGGAGGCCCACGTGTCTCCTGCCGTGATCCCCGGCATGCGGGAGCGGACCGTTGTGGTGAACGGCTTCTCGAAGGCATTTTCCATGACCGGCTGGCGGCTGGGCTATGCCCTGGCTCCGGCGGAGATCATGACGCAGATGCTCAAGATCCATCAATATGCCATCATGTGCGCCCCCACCACCTCCCAATACGCCGCCGTCGAAGCGCTCCTGCACTGCGACGACGAGGTAAGGAGCATGGTGGAGCAGTATAACATGCGCCGCCGCCTGATGGTGGCGGGCTTCAACCGCATCGGCCTCAGCTGCCGGGAGCCCAAGGGAGCCTTCTACTGCTTCCCTTCGATCCGCTCCACCGGCATGAGCTGCGACGAATTCTGCGAAAAGCTGCTGTACGCCCAGCGGGTCGCCGTCGTTCCCGGCACGGCCTTCGGGCAGGGCGGCGAGGGCTTCATCCGCGCCTCCTACTGCTACAGCACCGACCATATCAACGAAGCTATCGAACGCATCGACGCGTTCCTGCACAGCTGACCCCGCTCCGGCACCTCCGGCCGCGGCAGGCTCCTCCGAGTCCCCTTTCGGGGACCTCGGGGCTGAGCTGTCATTCCAGTCCCGGCACCTCCGGGACTTTTTTTGAAAGGAGCTCTCATGATCGATATCCTGCAATACGGTGCCAAGGGCGACGGCGTCACCGACGACACCGCCGCGATCCAGGCGGCACTGGATGAGACCGCAGCCCGGGGCGGCGGGAAGATTTTCTTTCCTTATACGCCGGAGGGCTACCGCATCGCGTCTCCCGCGAAGGAAAGCTACCGCGGCATGCCGGTCCGGGCACAGTTAGTGATCCCGCCGGGAGAAGCCAACATCCAGCTGGAGGGGGAAATGCCCTGCCGGCTGCTCAACACCTACGTGCTGCGCGGCATTGACGCCGATCCGCAGAAGCTCTACGGCTCTGCCACCCGCTTCGGGACGCTGCGGAACAATAACACCTGCCTCTTCTCCGACTGGCAGGCGCCCGAGGAGCGGGATCCCGCGCAGATGCCCTGGTCCCTGCTGGCGGCGCCGGAGGGGGATTTTCTGAAGGGCCGCTTCAGCTGCCCCATCTTCTCGATCAAAAATCTGGAGTTCCGGACCCACCTGGACCACGGCCGTATGTATCCCACCGAGACGCCGGTCAATCTGCAGCATGCCGAAAGGGCCGTCGTGGAGGATTCCCAGTTCTGCCTGGACGATCAGGTGGGGGACGTGCCGTTAAAGAAGGAGCTGCAGCCCAATCCCTGCCACACCGCGGGGCTCATCCTGCCCGGCGATCAGAACGACGACGTCATCCTGCGCAACGTGGCAGTCCAGGGCTTCCGCTACGGGCTGGTCTGCGGCGAGCACGTCGGAGCGGAGTACGTCTATATCCACAACTGCGAGGAGGGCCTGACCTTCCATGACTGCTCACACGCCTCCACCTTCCGGCATATCGTGGCGCAGCGGAACCGCATGATCCTGACGACGACCCGCGGACCGCTCTTCGGGATGGCCGAGGGGCCCTGCAAGGTCCAGGTGGATATGCTGAATTTTGAGTCCGACCGCGACAAATTCCCCGCCGTGGACCGCATGGTCTGGGGCGTGTACGATCCGGGCCGCCGTCTTAAGGGCGAGCTGACCTGGCACAAGCCCTGGGGCGAGCAGGATTTTCCCGTGGACGCCGGAGAGGGCTTCACGGTCCGTCGCCTGTTTCTTTCCTGATTGATTATGATTTTTTAAGAAACCCTTTCTTGCCGCGGCAGGAAGGATATGCTACGCTAACGATGCCGGACCGCTCGTGTCCGAATATGATAAACAGAAGGGAAAGCCGATGAAATTTGCATTTGCCATCCTCCTGGCGTACCTGCTGGGCAGCGTAAACCCCTCGATCATCCAGGGGCGGCTCAGGGGGATCGATATCAAAAAAGAAGGCAGCGGAAACGCCGGTGCCACCAACTGTCTGCGGGTCATGGGGAAAAAGGCCGCGCTGATCTCCCTCAGCTGTGACATCCTGAAGGGCGTTCTGGCGGTCTGGCTGGGCCGCCTGCTGGGCGGATACAGCTGCGCCGCCTGCTGCGGCGTCGTCTGCTTCGCGGGAGGCATCTGGCCGCTCTACTTCCGCTTTGCCGGCGGCAAAGGGGTCGCCACCTGCTTCGGGGTCATGCTGGCCATGAACTGGAAGGCCGCGCTGCTGGCCTTTCTGGTGGCGCTGGTCACGGCCCTGATCACTAAAATGGTCTCCGCCGGGTCCATCCTGGGCAGCGTGGCCATGACGCTGTGTACGTTCATATTCGAGAAGCCCTTCGTCATCGGCGCGGCCGTGATGATGATCGTCATCATCGTCAAGCACCGCAGCAATATCGACCGGATCCGCAAGGGCACGGAAGCAAAGCTGGTGCTTAAGCGATGAAGATCACGATGATGGGATACGGGTCCTTCGGCAGGGCCCTGACGGAGCTGCTGCGGCGGAAATGGCCCGAGGCGCAGATCACCGTCTGGAAACGGGGGCTGGAGCTGAAGCCCGCCCTGGAGGGAGCGGACTATGCGGTCTATGCCGTGCCCGCTCAGGCCTTCCGGGAGGTATTTGCCGCAAGCCTGCCTTATCTGCCCGCGGAGACCCTGGTGGTCAATGTGGCCAAGGGCATCGAGCTGGGCTCTCTGAAGCGTCTCTCCGAGGTGGCCCGGGAATACGCTCCCGCCCTGCACTACGCGGCCCTTTCCGGTCCCTCCCACGCGGAGGAGATCGCGGAGAGCCAGCCCACCGCGGTAACGGTCTGCGCAGAGGAGGCGGCCGACGCCGCCCGGGCCCAGCAGCTGTTCATGACGGAAAGCTTCCGCATCTATACCGGCAGCGACCTGATCGGTACCGAGATCGGCGGCGCCGTCAAAAACGTGATCGCCCTGGCCGCGGGGATCAGCGACGGGCTGGGCTTCGGAGACAATACCAAGGCGGCGCTGATGACCCGGGGCATGGCGGAGATCAGCCGGCTGGGACAGGCGCTGGGGGCCGACCCCACCACCTTCCTGGGGCTGACCGGCTTCGGCGACCTGATCGTGACCTGCACCAGTATGCATTCCCGGAACCGCCGCTGCGGCATCCTCATCGGGCAGGGTCTTTCCGCGCAGGAAGCCGCGGAGCGCGTCGGCATGGTGGTGGAGGGCATCCCCACGGCCCGCGCCGCCCGGGATCTGGCCCGGCAAATGCGGCTGGAGATGCCGATCACCGATGCGGTCTGCCGGGTCCTGTCCGGCGAGATCTCGGCCCGTGAGGCGGTCTCCCTACTGATGACCCGGGACGGCAAAGCGGAAAACTGATCAGCATTTTCCCCGGCGGACAGTGCACTGACGACAGATATTTCCTTTGCACCGAATTTTTATTTTTTGTTTGAGGCGTTATTCTCACTTACCGCCAACAGAATCACTGCTGTCAGAATCATTACCGTGCCTGCTGCAGTGCGGAAGTTCACTGTCTCGTGCAAAAAAGCGGTGCCAATCAGGATGCTCACAATGGGCTCCAAGGTGCTTGCTATAGCTGCTGCCTGAGCGTCAGTCTGTCTCGCTCCGATAGAGAAGAAAAGAGAACCGAATATTGCGATCACCAGATCCGTCAGGATAATTGCGCCCCAGCTCTTCAAGCCCAGGTTCAAAACGAATCCTCCTGTGGCCAAACCATATACCAAAAACATACACTGACTGATGAGCGCAACATAAAGCATAATATCCGTCGATTGTAATACGCCAAAATCAAATTTTCCCAGAAATACAATATAACAAGCCCAGGTCACACTGGACACCGCCGCAAGAATAATTCCGGTTCGATTCAGACTGCCGCCTGTGAGATCAAGCATCAGGCCAATACCTCCAAGGCAAAGCAAAAAACACAGCAGCTTCGTCCGACTGATTTGATCATGAAACACAGTCACGCACAATATGGCTACCAGCATCGGATACAGATAATGAATCGTCGTAGAGATACCCGTCGGTAAGTAGCGATATGAACTGAATAAAAGCAGCGGTGTTGCCGCGCCGCAGATTCCCAGAAGCAGCAGGGGAACCGCATGTCTTCTGAAATCGGTGAGCAGCCCTTTAACGGAACGGCGCCGGATAAACAGCACTGAGGCCAGCATCGCATAGCGAAAGAAAACCATCATTATGGTAGTAGCCCCTTGCTCATAGCAGTAAGAGATCGCACTCGGCATCACGCCAAAAACAAATCCAGATATGATTACCAAAAGCAATCCTTTTTTTGATGAACTCATGTCGTACGCATGCTCTCCTTATCGACTCAGTGTCGCAGATAGACTATACCACACTCCGCGTTCTAAAAACACCGCCCGCCCATATGTTTTTTTTCGTTGACACTCCTTATTCATGTTTTCCGCTGTGAATGGGATGAACTTCATATACGGAATATCAAAGCACTCCGCCAAATGCTCCACCACCGATGCATGAGCCAGAATCCGGGGATGAGATCTTTCGTATACTTCTCCCAGCGAAGCAATATGATCCATATGGGAATGATTTATCAGGACATAATCACAGCCCTCTAATTCCGATACGTCTTATCCGCAGGCATACCTGCCTTGTTTTTTCAGGCACGGATCCGCTAACAGTATCTTTCCGTCCGGAAGCTTTATTTCCAGACAATTATAAGCAAAATAACGGAACTGTACTGCTTCTACCCGCATGACATCATTGGAAACCATCATATTTCCCCCTTAAAATACCGGAAAGCAATGGAGTTCATTGCTTTCCGGCCGAAATGTTATTCATCAAAAAACGTATTCCTTATACCCGTTCACACACGGATTTCCCTTGGACACAAGCATCACGCCATCGTCAAGACAATTGATCATGGACGCAATCGTAGACGAACCATGGCGATCATGTACACAAATACAGTCCAGTGCATTCTCATGACTGGTCAGAATATCCATGATGCTCTCCTTCGTGACATTTCCGCGGCTTGCTTCCAATTTTCCCTTCATGTAATTCAGCCGAACGATGGAATTATGGCATTCTTCTTTGGTTCGCTTCTCGTAAGAAAGCATCTCAGGTAAAATAAAGTGATTCGTATGCACAAAGCATTCTTTGAACCAACTCCCATGAAATGCCTGCGAATCCAGTTCATATGACAAAATCCGTCCGTGTCGGTCCGCAAACAAGGAGTGATGGGACGACGGGTAATCCAAACGGTCCATTGTTTCCTTTACACCTTCCAGGCTGGTGTTCTCAAGAGCAAGACGAGTGGAAAAATACCGGGGTAATGCAAACTTCCAGGGCGAGCCAAAAATAAAGTTTCGGTTACAGGATATGCCTTCACTATTCATACCGGAGAAAGCCAGATTCCCTGCAGGAAGCATAAACATGATTTTGGGCTTACCAAGTACCGCAAACGTCACAATACTGCATTTTTCATCGTATCCGTTTGTCATGTCCTGGTTCTGACCGGAATAATGCTTTCCATCTGCAGTATAGCTGCCACCTACCGCATAAGAAGTGCATTCCATGAGTCTGGATGCATGAATAGCGCCGATTTCCCGCGACACATTCAACAGCATAGCGCCAAAATCACCTATCCCGCTGCTTTCCCCTTCACCATGAAGCTGCTCCATCAGGCCGGGAGCATATTTCATGCATAGTTTCTGATAAGCGGTGACGATTTGGTGCAGTTTTTCCATCGAAACGCCATCTTTTTTTATGAGCTTTTCCAGATTTTCCTCGTAGACCTCCTGCAGTTGATCACGGATCGCTTCACCATACTGCCGGCCTACCTCAAGATAGGTTCCCGCAAAATAATACGAATCAAAAAATTTTTTCATGCTTTTTCACAATCGAACAGGATCCCGCATTCAACACTTAATTCCATGAGTTCTTCTACTTTTTCACTTTTATTTTATTGGCGATAGACATCGTCAATGATCTCAAAACCTTTGTCGGCAAGTGCCTTGCCGACCCATGCTCGATTGGCAGTGCCGTTTTTCGCCGCTGCCAGTTTTTTCTCATCCGCCGCCTGGAACGCCTGTGCGTCCTTCAGTATCTGTGCAGCATCCTTACGGGGAATGACAATTACGCCATCCGGATCAGCAAGAATAATATCACCGGGATTCACACTGATACCACCGCAGGCGATCGGTACGTTTACTTCTCCGGGGCCTTCCTTGTAAGGACCGCCGGGAGTCGTTCCGGTACAATAAACCGGAAAATCCCAATGGCTGATCTCATCGATATCACGGATAGGGCCGTCAATAATGATGCCTGCCACGTGTTTCGTGTAATGAAGGAAAGCCATCATGACTTCTCCGATCAGGGAACGGGTATCGTCCTCTTCGTTCGAAACGACCAGCACGTCCCCTTCATTACAGTACGTAAGGGCTGCATGAAGAGCGAGGTTATCACCGGCACGGCACTTAACCGTGTATGCCGGTCCGACCATCATCTGCTCCTTCGGGGCGCTGACCAAATGAATCCGGGGATTCATCGCGCAGCTGCGGTTCATTACATCCGCCGTATTGGAAGCCGGAATGGTCTTGAACTGCATCATAATCTCAGGATCCGGCATTTCCCGTTGTAAATAGTGCATGCTCGTTAATTAAATAATTGTAGATTTTATCAATAAATACGCGACAATTGCTTATATATATGGTA
>JAZLJI010000091.1:0-5196 GCA_045617825.1 Lachnospiraceae bacterium | reverse complement strand
CTGGGCATGGGAAAATTGAAGGATCTGAAGTGATCCCCCCCGGTTTCCCGCGGGCCCCCCGGGGCCGGCGGAATATCCGTTTTCACGAGGTGAACCATGCGATTCGGAATACACACTTTAGATGATTTCGACTTAAAGGGCAAGACCGTCCTCTGCCGGGTGGACATGAACCAGCCGGTGGACCGGGCGACCGGCACCCTGAAGAGCACCCAGCGCATCGAGGCCTGCGCGAAGACCGTGCGGGAGCTGATCGCGAAGGGCGCGAGGACCGTCCTGATGGCTCATCAGGGCAGCGATATCGAATACAAGAATTTCTATAACACCCGCCCTCACGCGCTGGTCCTGGAGAAGCTCCTGGGTCAGGAGGTCAAGTGGATCGACGACGTCTGCGGCCCCGCGGCCAGAGAAGTCATCCGCAACCTGCAGGACGGCGAGGTCCTGCTGCTGGACAACGTCCGCTACGTGGGCGAGGAGCAGACCCTCTTCGAGATGAAGCTGAAGCTCTCCCACGAGGAGCAGGCAAAGACCCTGATGGTGGAAAAGCTGGCTCCTCTGGCGGATCTCTACGTCTGCGACGCATTTGCCGCGGCCCACAGAGATCAGCCCAGCATCTGCGGCTTCGAGCAGGTCCTGCCCTCCGCGATGGGCCGGCTGTTTGAGGAAGAATACTGCGTGATCTCCCAGCTGATGGAAGCCCCGAAGCGCCCCTGCGTCTTCGTGCTGGGCGGCGCCAAGATCTCCGACGCTTTCATTATGATGGACACCGTGCTGGGGAACGGCTCTGCCGATAAGATCCTGACCGGAGGTCTGGTGGCCAACATCCTGCTGGCCGCGAAGGGCGAGAACATCGGCAAGGGCAGCCTGGACTTCATTTATAAGAGCAATTACGGCGAATATATCGACGTGGCCGCAAAACTCCTGGACAAATACGGCGACAAGCTGATCCTGCCCGAGGACCTGGCCTACGTGGAGGACAGCGCCCGGAAGGAATGCGCCGTCGGTGCCGTTCCCGCGGAGATCTCCGCGATGGATATCGGCAGCCGCACCATCGCCCGGTACGAAAAAGAGATCTCGGCAGCCGCGACGGTCTTCGTGAACGGCCCTGCCGGTGTGTTCGAGCAGGAAGCCACCGAGGCCGGGACCAAGGCCATCTACGAAGCCCTGGCCTCCACCCCTGCCTATACGGTGGTGGGCGGCGGCGACAGCGTGACCGCGGCCAAAAAATACAAGGTCTCCGATAAGCTCGGCTACGTCTGCACCGGCGGCGGAGCGCTCATCCGCTTCCTGACCGGCGAAGAGCTGCCCGCGGTAAAGGCCCTGCGCCACGCCGCGAAGACCTTCGGAGCGGACCGATGAGGACGCTGGAATTCGGATACGGCAGCCGCACGGAGACCGTGACCCTGCCGGAGAAAAATCTGCAGGCGGTGCTGGTCTCCAATCCCATGGAGCATGAGCGCCGCGGGGAAGAGGCCGTGCGCTACGCCCTGGCCCACCCCATCGGCAGCAGGCCCCTGCGGGAGCTGGTGCGTCCCGGTCAGAAGATCGCCATCGTCACCAGCGACATTTCCCGGCCCATGCCGACCTGGGAGACCGCTCCCGCCGTGCTGGAGGAGCTTTTTGCCGCCGGCGTCGCCAGGGAGGATATCACCCTGGTCTTCGGCCTGGGCTCCCACCGCCATCAGACCGAGGCGGAGAAGCGGCACCTGGCCGGAGATAAGGTCTATGACATGATCCGCTGCGAGGACAGCGAGCCCTCCGACTGCGTGCGGATGGGCGTCACCTCCCGCGGGACCCCGGTGGATATCACCCGCCGCGTCGCCGAGGCGGACGTCCGCATTTGCCTGGGCAACGTGGAATTCCACTATTTCGCGGGCTATTCGGGCGGCTACAAGGCCATCATGCCCGGCGCCTCCACCCCGGAGGCCATCAGCCGGAACCACCGGATGATGGTGGACGAGGCGGCCTGCGCGGGGAAGCTCGAGGGCAATCCCATCCGGGAGGACATCGAGGAGGCCGGCGCCATCTGCGGCGTGGACTTCATTGTGAACGTGGTGCTGGACGAGCACAAGCATATCGTCTACGCGGCCGCGGGCGATGTCACGAAGGCTCATCGGGACGCCTGCCGCTACCTGGATAAAATGTACCTGAAGCCCATCGAAAAGCGGGCGGACATCGTGCTGGTCAGCCAGGGCGGCGCCCCCAAGGATGCCAACCTGTACCAGACCCAGAAGGCGCTGGACAACGCCAAATACGCCGTCCGGGACGGCGGCACCGTGATCCTGATCGGTGCCTGCAATGAAGGCCTGGGCAGCGCGAAATTCGAGGAATGGCTGGTGGGCTCCGAAAGCGCCCACGCCATGGTGGAGCGCATCGCCGTGGACTTCCAGCTGGGCGGTCACAAGGCCGCCGCCATCGGCATGATGCTGGAGCACTGCCGGATCGATCTGGTCTCCGAGCTGGAGCCGGATTTCGTCCGCACCCTCTTCCTGAACCCCGCCGAGAGCGCCCAGGCAGCCCTGGACGAAGCTCTGGCCCAATACGGTCCCGACGCCACGGTGATCGCGATGCCCTTCGGCGGCGCGACCCTGCCGGTAGCCCCGGACTGACGATCACAGGCAAATGCCTGAAAAGGAGACAATATGGCTATCGTTTATACTCACACCAATATCAACACCCCGGACTGGAAGGCCCTGGCGAAGTTCTACGAGGAAGTTTTCGACATGAAGCTGGTCCCTCCGCTGAGAGACCTGAACGGTGACTGGTATCACCGCGCCACCGGCATGGACAATGCCCGCGTCACCGGCTGCCACATGCTGCTGCCCGGCTACGGCGAGAACGGCCCCACCATCGAATTCTTCACCTGGGATTATCCGGACGGCACCCCCAGCAACCGCATCAACGGACAGGGCATGGGCCATCTGGCATTTGCCGTGGAGAACGTGGAGGCTAAGGTCCAGGAGCTGCTGGATCACGGCGGAAGCGTTTACGGAGAGATCATCAAGAACTACTACCCTACCAAGGGCCAGACTCTGACCATCTGCTACGCCAAGGACCCCGACGGCAACTGCATCGAGATCCAGCGCTGGGATGACGGAGACATCACCAAATAAGACCTTCACCGAAACACTCAGCGCTTTGAAAAGGAGGACTGCGATGAAGAAACTCACAACCCTGCTGCTGGCATTTGTCCTGTGCCTCGGTCTGCTGGCAGGCTGCGGCGGCAATACGCCGGAGACCACCGGTGCCGCGACAGAAACCACTGAGGCGCCCACTGCCGCTCCCACCGAGCAGACGACCGAGCCGGATATCGAGCCGATCCTGCCGGATCTGCCGCCCCTCCACGCCGACGCGCCCGGAGAGCTGCTGTACCGCTACACCGTGTCCCTGAAGGGTCAGGAGAATGCGAAGGCCCTCCAGTGCAACGCCATCACCAACAGCCTGGCGGTCGCCAAGGTCAATAATCAGGACGAGGTGGTCCTGTTCACCTACAAGACCGTCGCGCTGAACACCAAGGACGTGCCCAAGGGCGTCAACATCCCTCTGGCGGAGGCCCCCGACATCGACACCGCCAAATACGGCTCCGTCCAGCTGGTCTTCGACTACGCCTACTGCCAGGGCAAGAGCCATGATATGAACATCATGTGCACGGACGGCCTAGAGGTCCAGGTCTCCACCGATGGCGGCAAGACCTGGAAGGAAAAGACCGCCGGTCTCCTGGGCTACCAGTTCCTGGGCGGCATCCAGGTCAAGAACCAGGACTTCAACGGCGGCTATTACCGCCTCTACACCGAGGACCTGAAGGCCCTGGTGGATGCCGGCGAAGTGATCACCGACATCATCCTGCGCCCCACCGGCCGTCACGAATGCCAGTATGAAAGCATCCGCGTCTCCGAATTCAGCCTGTACGGCTATCCCGGAGCCCTGCCGGAGATCGACGCCCCGAAGGTGACCTCTCAGCAGTACGACCCCAAGGTCCTCCGGAATTTCGTCGGCGATCAGCTGAAGAAGATCACCGGCTATGCCTGGACCTGCGACGAGGACGTGGTCACGGCCAACTATAACGGTTCCTCTGTGGACGGCCAGAAATACGACGTGATCTACCCCACCGGCATCCAGTACTACGGCCCCATCTACAGCCGCGATACCATTTACCCGCTGGAGGCTCTGCTGGAGGAGGTCGACGCGAACGGAAAAAAGAAGGAAGTGTCCACCAAGGGCATGGACTGCACCGGCTTCATGTACGACTGCATTTCCCGGATCAGCCCCAACAACGGCTGGCTGGCCTATGAAGGCGTGATGGAGGACAAATACCTCGTTCCCGTGGCGCCCCTCACCAACGATCTGTATTACTGGAACACCGGCACCATCCTGGGCCAGTTTGACGAGCAGACCGTTTACGAGGCCTACGGCAACACCCGCACCGGCGACATGATCTTCTCCTTCCCGAAGGCCACCCACGTACGGATGATCTCCAAGAAGGCCCTGGTAGTCCGGAACAACGACGGCACCATCAATCCCGACAAGAGCTTCGTGTACTTCACGGATATGGCCGGCAGCGGTCAGTATACGATCCAGAAGGGCAGCGAGACCAAGACCGTCGCTCTGGCGGACGGCCGCAAGCTCTCCAGCAGCTACGCCGGCTGGAAGGTGCTCCAGGGTGCCTGCTGCCGGGTCGACAACGCGCTCAGCTTCAGACAGGCTCTGGCGTCGGAATATGCCCCCTACACCCTGACCGTCTATGAGACCGGCACGGTGGACGACGAGGTCCTGCAGGCCGTGACGCCTTCCACGCCCACCAGCGTGGTGGAAAACGGCTTCTACGTGGGTCTCACCTCCAATTACCGCATGATCTACGTGGAGGGTCAGATCCTGGACGAGAGCGGAAAGGTGCTCTTCTCCCACCGCGACTACGGCTATCATCAGCTGGGCTGGGGCTGGAGCAACAAGGACCTGGACGCTGCCCTGAAGGAGCTTCCCGCCGGCAAATACTGCGTGAAGTGCTTCGTCATGGCCGGTCCGCAGACCGACGTCAAGGTCCCCGTGCAGGTGACTGAAGCCGCCAGCGTGGAATTTACCGTCAGATAAGTGTTTTCACGGGGGCTGCGCCCCCGTTGGCCCGGCTTTGCGGAGGCGTTCTCCGCGGAGCCGCGCTTTTTTTCTGAGGCGGTGGCCTCAGGGCGCTTCTTTCTGAGGCGG
>JAZLJI010000090.1:0-2917 GCA_045617825.1 Lachnospiraceae bacterium | reverse complement strand
TGGTAAAGCCGGAGCAGTCGATGCCGTCCTCGGCCAGCTTGGTCCAGTTCTCACCGTCCAGCGAGCCGTAAACGGTCCAGGCTTCGTTGATGCACCACTGATACGGCCATTCGTAGTTGTAGATGCGGTAGCCGGTGATGTGGTGGACGTCGTCCAGCTCGAAGAGGAAGTAGCCGTTCTCATCCCAGTGGTAGCGGCAGGAGGTGGTCACGTCCGGCTTGTGATTGCCGTCGATCAGGTTCTCCGCCATATAGGTGTACGGCGCGTAGGTGCAGCTGACAGTGGAATCCAGCGCCAGGTTCCTGCCCTCGGAGTTCATGCGGCTCAGCAGATACAGCGCGGTGATCTTGCCGTCCTTATCCGCGCAGACCGTGACCTGATCCTGAGACAGCAGGACGTTCGCCTGCTTGGGCTGCTCGGTAGACTTGGGATCGGTGGGCACCATGGCGATGGCGGTGCTCGCGGGGATCGTCAGAACGGTCTCGCGGCCGTCCAGATCGTGACCGGTATTCAGGGTCACCTTTCCGTTATCGTTGGCCGAAACGTAGTTGCCCCGATAGATCGTGATGCCCGCGGCTTCGGGAGCGGTGAAGGCGGCGATCTCGCCCTGGGCATCCTTCCAGATGCAGAAATAATTCATCGTATCGGCCTTCAGCAGGATCGTCTTGCCCTTGACGGTAAATTCTTCGATCTTGCCCTCGGGGTTCACCACCGTGAGGGTGTAAACGGAGCCGGCGTCGGTGAGCTTGCGGGGTCTGGTGACGTCGCCCTGATAATAGGTGTAGGCGTAGTTGCAGTAGACCTTTCCGTCGCAGGTCAGGCCCTCAAGGCTGTTGTCCTTCTTCTGCTCGGGGACCTTGATCTCCACCTTCTCGGTGGGATCGGCGGCATTCTTGAGGCCCGTCAGCAGCTCGACGTATTTGTCGGCCAGAGCCTCGGCCGTGCCCTTCTCGAAGCGGCACTGGTCCGCCTCATAGCAGGTGTGGTCATAGGCATAGTCGGAGGCGATATAGGAATTGGAGCCGTTGCAGTAGCCCATGCAGAGGGTGAGCGCAAAGGGGGAATGCTCCCGGACGAAGTTGGCGTTGCCGTCGAACATCTCATAGGAGGCCGTGAAAATGCCGACCTCACCGAAGGAGATGGCGCTGATGTTGATGTCCAGGGTCTCCGGCAGCTTGCTCTTGCTGATGATGGCGGAGGCGTGGTAGCAGCTGTGGATGCCGTAAGGCGCGCCCTCGCGGGAGCAGCGGGCCCGGTCACCGGTGGAGGTGAAGATGGAATTGATCTCCACGGCCTTGGCCAGCAGATTGTCCTGGGTGTGGTTGACTCTGCCGGTATAGGTGATATCGCCGGTGAGCTTGATGGGGCCCAGCGCGATGGGCGTCATGGTCGCCGCCAGACCGGCAGAGGCCTGCTCGGCGAAAAGCTGACCGTATTCCCGGTGGTCGGAAACGTTCTTGCCGACGTATTCGCCGGAAATGTTGCTCTTGGGGTTGATATTGCCGGCAGCGCCCTGCATGTAGGAGCAGTAGCAGTCCTCGATCTTCTCCAGATTTTCCCGGATCTGACCCACGATGCAGGAGGACAGGTTGGTCTTCAGGATGCCGCCGGTGGTGGTGCTGTGGACCTGGAAATTCACCAGCAGGATGTCCTTGGCGCCCTCACGCTCGAAGCGCAGGGCCCGCAGGGTGTGGTCGGCCTCGGTCTCATGCCCGACGATGCTGCCGGAGCTGAAATCACCGAAGTTGTCGCCGGCGTAGGTGCCGTTGCTCAGCAGATAGTGGCGGACGAAGTTCATGCCGTTGATCTCGGCGGTGCCGGCGCTGGCAGTGCAGGGCTTAAGGTCTGCCATGGCCAGAGCGGCGGCTTCACCGGCCTGAGCGCACATATAGCTCTTATAGCGGGCGATGGAGGGCAGAGTAGAGCCCATGTCGGGACCCGAGTGGGTATGGGTGCCTTCCACGAAGATGTGGTCGGCAGCGACACCGGTGGTGGCGTTGATGGACCGGCGGACGCTGTCCATGACGGCGTCACTGATGGAGATGATGTCCAGCACGCAGTGGATGATCGTCTCGCCGTTGCCGTCCTGCAGCGCGATGCAGTTGGCCTTCAGGGGATCCAGATAGCCGGTGGAAAGCCGATTGGACGTATTGCCGTAGCCGCCCATGGGAACGCTTTCCTGAGGCGTGATGTCCGTGCGGCCGAAGCCGGCGAAGAATTTGGTCTCTTCGGGCTGAGCTTCCGTAGGCGCATCGGTGGTGGCTTCCGTCGCCTTGGTGGGAGCGGTGCTCTCAGGGGCCGTAGGGGAAGTTTCCGTGTTGCTGTTCCCTCCGCAGGCGCACAGGCTGAGGACCAGGGCCAAAGCGAGGGCAAGGGACAGGATCTTTTTCATGATACACTCCTTCTGGCGGAGCCTCGGGCCCCGCATGATGATGGTATCAGTATACCACGGAAAGGAAAGCGCCGCAAGCGCAACCGCCTCCTTCGGGACTATCACTTCCGGCCGCGCTCTCTCATTTTCACCGGTTCCCGGGAAATGCCGCCGGCCGGGGCCGGGCGCTCCGCCGGCTGAAGCCTCCGCGCAGAAAGAAGGCGGGGCCGTGAACCTTCGTTCACGGCCCCGCCTTCAGACGGAGAGGGCTTATTCGCCCCAGATCTCTACTTCATACATACGGACGTCGACCGCGGCGCAGAGCGCGGGATCGGTATTGGCCGCGACGCCCTCGCCCACGAAGACCTTGTCGATGACCAGCTTCACGTAGCGGGCATCCATGGTCTCGGCAAATTCACCGCCGTCAGGCTCGCCGTTCCGCTTCTCGGAGGCGTATTTGACGGAGCTGGTAAAGCCGGAGCAGTCGATGCCGTCCTCGGCCAGCTTGGTCCAGTTCTCACCGTCCAGCGAGCCGTAAACGGTCCA
>JAZLJI010000089.1:0-36946 GCA_045617825.1 Lachnospiraceae bacterium | reverse complement strand
TACTCGCTTTCTTGATTAAAAATGCAAGGGTATTTCACTTAACGGGAAAATGTTCATGCACTTATTATACCATATATATAAGCAATTGTCGCGTATTTATTGATAAAATCTACAATTATTTAATTAACGAGCATGCACTATGTATAATGGGAGGTGTTGCGCTATGAAGAGTCCGAAGCGTATCACATAACTGCAATACAATATCGACTGACTGTTTCTCTGATAGCAATCCGTTTTGCTCAAGATAGTTTTTTAGTGTAATTCCCGGGATATATTCTTCAATTACTGTCAGGATATTTTCGTTCCTTACCACTTCACATACCTGTGGTATTCCATGTATCTGGTGTGTTTTCAAATAAACGAAAACCCCTCCATCGAATATATCCAGTTGTTTTTTAACAAAGATGTGCTTATTTTCTACATGCTGGACAAGATACACTCCATGTTCCTCATCGAGAACTGCAATATCCTTGTAGTAAGAGAGGCGGCACAGATCCTCTAAAGAAGCTTGTTTAGCTAACGGCAGCGATTTTCCACAGTACCTGCAGTAATTTGATCCGGCTGCTAATTTCATTCCACAGAATACGCAATAGTTGTTCATCAGCTCATCCTCCAAAAGAATTATACCTTGATAAGCCAGCAAACACAACCACAGAAAAAGCAACTTTAGAAACCAGATAAGGTACTAAAGTTGCTTTTTGTATAACGCCTATATGCTTTAATTCTTTTCAGCTAAACCAACCAGCTTTTTTTCGCCTTTTGTTTCAAGCAGTCGATTTATTATCTCAATGTTAAAGACCTGTTGCATCACTGCGTCAATAATAATAGCATCACGTAGTATTCCAGGGAATAACAACGGCATCCCATATAAAAACAATGCAGTCTGCATCTTATCTGCCGGCAAAGATAAGGATAAACACAGCCGAAGAATAATATCCCTTTGTCGTGTTCTTTTTTCTTCATATACCAACTTATAACCATATCCGGATGAAACACCTGCATTTCGAAATAGGTCAGCCTTTGTCACATGTTTCTGTTTAACCTCGTCCAACATAAAGGCCGTGAATGGACGCGAAGCAGTACAATACCTGTTTAAGTCTTCCTGAATTGGTGAAATATACGATTCCATAACAATCCTCCATATTCTGAATTGTATGGATACTAAATACAATAAATCAAAAGAGGGTATTTCCACCGAATTGGTGGAAACACCCTCAATAATGATTTTTTTATTCTTCTTCGCGACAACCCTCAAGTGGTGCAAACCCATTACTTCTTAAAAAGTCATTGATCTCATCAATATCAAAAATCCCCGAGTTTATCTCTATAATTATTGCTGCATCTCTGTATACTCGGGAGTATAATTCACTCATCCCATACAACTTCAATGCAGTATTGCATTCTGTAACGGAGCAATGTAAGGCGAGACATATGCGCAGAATAACATCTCTCTTTTTTGTTACTTTTTCCATTGATATAAGCTTATAGCCATATCCTTCTGGAATATAAGCAGCTCTAAAAATATTCTGTCGCGTGTTCTTCTTTGCCTTAAAGAGGGTTTTCATGTATGCACTAAACGGATACCTATCATTAAACATGTTATCCTCTTCCTGTGACAGAATCTGTTTCAGTTGTCCCGGACGATTGCTTCGAAGCAGTTCATCTAAGGTCTTTGTTGTGTCACCCATGATTTCCCTCCTCTACTGTAATGGGTATGTCCTCTACAGAATATCATAGTTTCATAAAATAGAAAATGTAATTCTGCATATTTGATGCATACTATATTACGATTTTGAAGCGATACGGTCTATCGGGTAATCGTGTGCTTCCCAAAAGCGAAAGGGCCACGTTTTCCTTCACTCTCCGATATAGCTGAAGCGGGGCAGCGTTTGCCCGTCCCGCTCCACGGTCTCCGTCCACATGGCGGCAGGCCGCACCCAAAGCTGACCGTCTCCGTACAGTGCCTGGTAGACCACCAGCTGCTCCAGTGTCTCACTGTGCAGGGCCACCCCCAGCACCCGATATTCCTTTCCCTTGAAGTGCCGGTATCTGCCGGGTCTGATGTCAAGGCTTTCCATGCGTTTCCTCCTGTCTTCTCCGCGGGCTTCGGCTGCCTGCGCCGCCGGTCCCGCCTGCCGTCAAACGCCGTCCCGCGAGGCGTCGGCTTCCGCGGGCTCAGCGGTCCTCTGCCTCGTCGAACAGCGTATAATCCCGCTCGAACAGCTGCTCGCTCAGCTGGACGCGCAGGCTGTCCTCGGTGATCTTCCCCTTCTCCAGCCACTCCAGGAGCTTGTCCCGCACGAAGGCCTTGCTCTTCTGCGCGTACCTCGGCATCCCGTACAGCTGCTGCAGAGCCGCCAGCTCTGGCCGCCACAGCAGACTCAATTTTTCCTTCCATTTGCACTTCGGATTTGGTTCAGCCTGCCTGAGACAGTAAAAATCCACTCCTTTGGGGGTATTTTCCACGGTAATGATCCCCCACCATTTCGGCACGTGTTCCTCGATATGCAGGGCGTGCCGGGTCCCCACCGCCACGTAATTCTCGTCGAAAAAGCGGTCGTAGGCCTTCACCTGCCGCGCCAGCCGCTCGTAGCTGTCCGCGTCGCTTTTGATCTCCAGCCCGCAGAGCTTTCCCGGAAGGACCAGCATCACGTCTGCCCGGCACCGGCCCAGCGTCTTTTCCTCGATGATGCGGACCTTCCCTAAGCGTTCCTCCAGGAAGTCGAACAGCGGCTCCCGGATGTTCCGGTCATACAGCATGTTCCCCTCCCGTCAGACGGGGCCGGGACCGCCGCGCATTTTTCAGCTGTTCTTCCATGCCGTCTCAGTCCTTTTCCCTGTCTGTCTCGCCGGCCCATGCCTGCATGCCCATCTTCTCCGTCAGATCTCCGAAGCTTTTGTCAAACTGCGCCCGGGAGATCGCTCCCCGCGCCAGAAAAGCCTCCAGCAGCTGCTTCTGGGCCAGATACAGCTGCCGCTTTTTATCTTCTTCAGTCAGGAGCTTCTCCTGAGGTCCTTCTGTCATGACACTGCCTTTCCGCCGCCCGGGCTTTCCGTAGGGGCTTATTTCAGCATACCGCAAATCTCTCCGCCTGTCCAGTCCTCCGCCGTTTTCACCGGGCTCCGGGTCGCCGCGCTGTCCGAAGCGGAGGCCGCGCCGAAGAAGGGCTTGTATAAACCGTCCGCTTCTGCTACACTGCAGGCAGAAGCATTTTCCGAAAATGCCCGATATTTCACCGAAAGTCAGGTCTGACCCATGAAAAAAGAAAAAGGACCCCAAAAAGAGACCGCCGAAAAAACGGCAGTGAAGAAGCCCCGCCGTATCTTCCGCGTCCTGATCGCGGCAGCCGCTTTGGCACTGCTGGGGCTGATCATCTGGTATTTCTGCAGCGGCCTGTACGGGGAGGAGGTTACCGTGCGTAAAGAACATTTGAACAGCTTCAGCTATTCCCGCGCCGGCGATATGATCGGCTCCTTCTATCAGGAGGAGATCCGTCTTCTGGACGACGGCGGCGCTCTGCTGACCGTCACCACCATGGCCAGCCACAACGCTCCCGCTCAGAAGGCCGAATACCGGCTGGACGGGAAGGTCCTGGAGGAGCTGGAGCAGGTCTTCCGCCGGTATCACATGAACCGCTGGACCCACCGGAACCTGTCCCGGGTATTTGTCGCGGACGGTGCCTCCCACAGCTACGATTTCACGCTGGGCGAGACGGATTTTCATTTCTCCTCCCAGCTCTATCCGCTGAGCTGCCGGAACAAGCTGCAGGAGCTGCACGATATCATCGACCGCTATAAGGGATCGGCGGAGGGCTGACCCTCTCCGCGCCGATCCGTAAGTCTCCCCGGCGACACTCTGCCTTTTCCCGCAGAGCATCGCCGGGGATTTTTTCTTCTGTCCGGCCCCTTCGCCGTTCTGCGCGCCGTTTCCCGGCGCCGCTCAGTCTCTCCTGCGCCCGCCGCCCGGTCCGGTCCGCGGCGCATTTTCCGTGAAGGGCCGGCCCCGGCTTTACACGGATTTTACAAAGATACGCAAACGCATTTGACAAAAGAATGCTACAATAGAGAAAGAAAACTGAAACAGGATTGGTCTGACTATGATTTTTTGTGTAGAAGACGATGCCGGCATCCGCGACCTCATGCAGTACACGCTGAATTCCGCCGGCTATGAAACCGCCGGCTTTTCCTGCGCGGAGGAGCTGTATCCCGCCCTTCGCGAACAGCTTCCCGAGCTGATCCTGCTGGACATCATGCTGCCCGGAGAGGACGGGATCTCCATTCTGAAGAAGCTCCGCGGCCTAAGCCGCACGGCGGATATTCCGGTCATTATGGCCACGGCAAAGGGCACGGAATACGACAAGGTCATCGGACTGGACAACGGCGCGGACGATTATCTGGCAAAGCCCTTCGGGATGATGGAGCTGATCAGCCGCGTCAAGGCAGTCCTTCGCCGCGCCGTTCCCCGCAGCAAGCCCGACGTGCTCCAGGTCGGAGAGCTGGTCATGAATACCGGAACGCATACGGTGACCGCCGACGGCCGGAGGGTCGCCCTGACCCTGAAGGAGTATGAGCTGCTTCACTGCTTCATGCAGGCCCCGGGCCTGGTCTTTTCCCGGGAGCAGCTGCTGAGCACCGTATGGGGGACGGACTTCACCGGGGAGACCCGGACGGTCGACGTCCACATCGGGACCCTGCGCACCAAGCTCGGTGCCTGCGGTGACCGCATTGAAACGGTCCGGGGCGTAGGCTACCGGATGGAGGAGCAGCCATGAAAAAAAATATTTTCCGTTCCATCTGCATCGCGGCGGTCACGGTATTCTTAGCTTCGCTGGTGATCATTATGGGCGTCCTCTATTCCTATTTCTCCGACGCCCAGCACCGGCAGCTGAAGGCGCAGACCGCGCTTGCCGCCCAGGCGGTGGAGCACGAGGGCCCGGCCTATTTTGAGGGGCTGCCCCTGGACGGCATCCGCATCACCTGGATCGCGGCGGACGGCAGCGTCCTGTACGACAGCGAATCCGACGCCGACAGCATGGACAACCACGCCGACCGGGCCGAGATCCGGCAGGCCATGAAAAGCGGCTACGGCGAAAGCTCCCGCTTCTCCTCCACTCTGATGCAGCGTCAGCTTTATTCCGCGCAGCGCCTGACGGAGGGCTCGGTGATCCGCCTCTCCGGCTCGCATCCGACCGTTCTGTCCCTGTTCCTGCGTATGCTTCAGCCGATCCTTTTCGTCGGCATCATCGTCCTGGTCCTCTCCCTGGTCCTGGCCTCCCGCCTGTCCCGGAAGATCGTCCAGCCGTTAAACAGCATGAATCTGGATGAGCCGCGGAGCAACAGCAGCTACGAGGAACTGAAGCCGCTGCTGGACCGGATCGATCATCAGCAGAGCCAGCTGAAAGCCCAGTCCTCGGAGCTGAGGCGCAAGCAGGAGGAATTCATTGCCGCCACGGCAAATCTGAACGAGGGCCTGATCCTGCTGAATGAAAGCGGTCTGATCCTGAGCATCAACAAGACCGCCGCGGAGCTGCTGTCCGTCAGCGATTACTGTCTCGGCAAGGATATCCTGCTGCTGAATCACTCCCTGGCCTTCCAGGAGCTCCTGCGAAAGGCCCGCGGCGGTGAGCACAGCAACATGACGGTGCAGCTTTCCGGGATGGATTATCAGGTCAGCGCGAGCCCGATCGTCACGGATGACGCGGTCACCGGCATCGCCATTCTGATCTTTGACATCACCGAAAAGGAAAAGGCCGAGAAAATGCGCCGGGAGTTCACCGCCAACGTGTCCCATGAGCTGAAAACGCCCCTGCATTCGATCTCCGGCTATGCCGAGCTGCTGAAAAACAATATGGTGAAGCCCGCGGATACGGCGCATTTCTACGACCGCATCTACGCGGAGGCCCAGCGTATGATCACCCTGGTGGATGACATCATCGGCCTCTCCCGGCTGGACGAGGGCACGGCCGATCAGAAGCGGGAGCAGGTGGATCTGCTGGAGCTTGCCCGGGAAACGCTGCGGATCCTGAAGCCCGCCGCCGCGGAGAGAGGCATCACTCTGACGGTAACGGGCGAGCCCGCGCCCATGGTGGGGATCCCGCCTCTGCTAAACGGGATCCTGTACAATCTTACGGACAACGCCATCAAATACAACCGCGACAGCGGCTCGGTCAGTCTGAAGGTCGAGAATACGCCGGAGGAGATCCTGCTCACTGTCAGCGATACCGGGATCGGGATCCCCGAGGGCGATACGGAGCGTATCTTTGAACGCTTCTACCGGGTGGACAAGAGCCACTCCAAGGCGGTCGGCGGGACCGGCCTCGGTCTGTCCATCGTCAAGCATGCGGCCAAGGCCCACCATGCGCAAATCGAATTAAACAGCATTTTAGACGGAGGGACCACCGTAACGGTGCGGTTCCCCAAAGAATAACAAAGGCGGTCGATCAATGGGTATTGTCAACATTCTGCAGCTGCTGTGCGGCGTCGCTATTTTCCTGTTCGGTATGAATCTGATGGGGACCGGTCTGATGAAGGTTTCCGGAGAGAAGCTCGAGGTAGTCCTTTATAAGCTCACCAGCAGCCCGCTCAAGGGCGTTCTGCTGGGCACCGGCGTTACCGCGGTCATCCAGAGCTCCTCTGCCACCTCCGTGATGGTCGTCGGCTTCGTCAATTCCGGGATGATGAAGGTCCGGCAGGCCATCAGCATCATCATGGGCGCCATCATCGGGACCAGTATCACCGGCTGGGTGATCTGCCTTTCGTCAATGAACGGCAGCGGCGTTTTCGAGATCCTTTCTACGGATACGCTGACGGCACTCATGGCGATCGTCGGCATTTTCCTCCTGATGTTCACGAAAAAGGAGAAAAACCATCACGTGGCGTTCATCCTCCTCGGCTTTGCGGTCCTGATGCTCGGGATCTCCGCCATGACCGAGGCGGTATATCCGCTGCGGGAAAGTCAGGTCTTCTTCGACATGCTGACCGGTTTTTCCCATCCCCTTGTCGGGATCCTGCTCGGTCTGCTCTTCACCTGCCTGATCCAGAGCGCTTCGGCGGCGGTCGGTATCCTGCAGACCCTTGCCGTGACCGGGGCGATCAGCTTCCACCTGGCGCTGCCGGTGATCATGGGCATCGCCATCGGCGCCTCCGTCCCGGTGCTGCTTTCCGCTCTCGGCGCCAATGCCAACGGCAAACGGACCGCCCTGATCTATCTGCTGGTGGATGCACTGGGCGCGCTCTTCTTCGGCATCCTCTTTTACTCGGCCCATGCGCTGTTCCATTTCGGCATCATGGACCGCACCATGACGATGGCCGGCGTGGCGCTGCTGAATACGGTTTTCCGGATCATTATCATCCTGCTGCTGTTCCCGCTGATCGGTCTGATCGAAAAGCTGGTCAATACCCTGGTCAAGGAAAAGCAGGAAAATATCGCCGAGCTCCGGGACGCGGAGCGGCTGGAGGAGCGGTTCCTGACACACCCTGCCCTGGCCATCGAGCAGGTGAGGACCGCGATCTACTCCATGGCAGGGCTGGCCTGCGACAGCATCCGTGAAGCCGTCAAGCTGTTCGACGGATTTACCGACACCGGCTTTTCACGAGTCTACGATCTGGAGGAGATCGTAGACACCTACGAGGATAAGGTCGGCAACTACCTGGTCAAAATGCTGAAGCAGGAGCTCGACGGCGATCAGAACAAGACCGTCAGCATGTTCCTCCGTTCCATAAGCGATTTTGAAAGACTCGGAGACCACGCCAAAAACCTGGCGGAATCAGCCAAGGAGATCCACGACAAGAAGATCTCGCTGTCCGAGGAGGCCCATAATGAAATGCTGAGTCTGTTCGCGGCCATCGCGGAGATCCTTGACAATACGGAAAAGGCGTTCATCCGTGACGATGCCGACGCCTCCTACCGGATCGCGCCTCTGGAGGAGCTGATCGACAACTTCTGCGACGAGTACAAGCGCAATCACATCGAGCGGGTCCAGAACGGGGTCTGCCTGTACAGTCACGGCTTCGTGTTCAACGATATGCTGACCGATCTGGAAAGAGTCGGCGATCACTGCTCCAACCTGGGCATCGCGATCCGCATCCGGCACGGAGAAATGAAGGACCGGCACGGCACGATCACCACGCAGGAGATCGAAAATACGCACCGTTTCAAGGAATACTATGAGGAATATGCCGCCAGGTACGCCCTGAGCGATCATTGATATCCATAACCCGACAGGAGGTTCACATGAAAAATTACAGGTATGACGGAAGAAGAAAGTTCAACGTCAGCAGCTTCGACTGCGCGGACACGGGAGAATTCCGGGACCGGCATGAGGCCATCGGCGAATTCACGCGGAATCTGGAGAAGATCAACGAGTACCAGCAGAAGCTCTTCGCCGAGCAGAAGGAAGGGATCATCTTCGTCTTTCAGGCCATGGATGCCGCCGGCAAGGACGGCGCCGTCCGTGCGGTCCTGAGCTGTCTCAGTCCCCAGGGCGTTTCCGAGCACAGCTTCAAGGTCCCCAGTGCGGAGGAAAGCCGGCACGATTATCTGTGGCGCTTCTGGGATGCCATTCCCGAAAAGGGCTCCATCAGCATCCTGAACCGCAGCTACTATGAGGACGTTCTGGTGCAGAAGGTCCATAAGCTTTACGAAAAGAACCGCTATGCCGACCGCATCGACCGGTCCTCCATCATCGACCAGCGCTATGAGCAGATCCGCGCCTTTGAAAAATACTTATGGGAGAACAGCATCCGGGTCGTAAAGGTCTTCCTGAACGTCAGCAAGGAGGAGCAGGCGCGCCGCTTCGTTTCCCGCATCGACACGCCGAAGAAAAACTGGAAGTTCTCTTCCGGCGACATTGACGAGCGCGCCTACTGGGATGATTATATGGAGGCGTATGAGGCCTGCATCAACCGCACCGCCAGAAAGGATACCCCCTGGTACGTCGTGCCCGCCGATCACAAGTGGTACGCCCGCCTGGTGATCTCGCGCATCGTGCTGAACGAGCTGGGAAATATGGATCCTCAGTGGCCCGTCCTTTCCGACGAGGAGATGGCCAAGCTCAGATCCTACCGGGAGCTGCTCACGGCAGATGAGGATTTTGAAGAGGCCGAAGAGGACGAGGGGAACAGCGGCAAGCTGAAGCCCTCCGATACCGCAGTGGGCATCGCACTGAAGAACGACCGCCAGGCCCTTTCCGAGAAAAGATTCCGCAAGCTGCTGAAGAAGAGCGTATTTGACAATTTCAGCGAGCGCTTCGGCGTCAGTGCCGAAACGCAGGAGCAGCTGGGGAAAATTTATCTCGACGTGGAGGAGGCTGAGGCGAAGGCGGAGGCCGATGAGCTGACGGAGGTAAAGGCGCTGTATCAGAGTCGTAAGGAGGAGCTCAAGGCCGCGCTCGACGGACACGGCAAGGAAGCCCGAAAGCTCTATGAGCATTACAAAAAGAGCGCCAAGGAGCAGGTCAAGGCATTTGTGGATAAGATCAATCTGAGCTACGGCCAGTTTGAGGAGCAGCTGAAGCAGTATATGGCTGAATACGAGATCGCCGTGGTCGCCGAAGGGGCGTCGGCGGAGGAGGCTCTGGCGGATTATGCGGAGAAGGTCCGGCTTTCCTTCGAGGAGCACCGCAGCGCTTCCGCCGGCTTCAGGGCCGAAGCGCAGATGAGGCTCGCTGAGATCGCGGACGAGTACGCCAGGATCGGCGAAGCCTTCCGCACCGAGGAGGTGCCGTCGAGCGAAGCTCCCGCGGAGGAGGCTGCCGAGGCTCCCGCTGAAGAAGCCGAGGGCCCTGCGGAGGAAGAAGCCGAGGCTCCCGCTGAGGAGGAGGCCGAAGTCCCCGAGGAAGAGAATGCCGAAGTCCCTGCAGGCGAGACCGCCCCGGAGGGGTCGGACAACTGAGCGTTCTTCAAAACAGCAAAAAGCGGAGCTGCCTCACGGTTTTATGAGGCAGCTCCGTTTTTGCGTGCGGCTATTCCCGCAGGCCCACCAGCGCCGCCGGGCCCAGGCTGGTCCCCGGCGGGCAGCCGAAGTATTTGACGTAGGCTCTGGCAAAGGCAGAATAGGAGCCGAAGCCGCAGGAAAAGCAGGCCTCCCCCGCCGGCATCCCCGCCCCGATGGCGTCCCGGGCCAGCTGCAGCCGGCGGGCGTTCAGATACTGGTGGATGGAGGTCCCTGTCTCCTCCTTGAAGCGCCGCATCATGTGGTATTTGCTGATGTAGAAGCGCTCCGAAAGCGCCTCCGCGGAAAGGGGCTCCGCCGCGTGCTCGTCCAGGTAGCGGAGGAGCTTCAGGATCTTGTCGTCCCGCACCGGGTAGGGCCGCACGGCTTCGCCTTCCCCCTCCTCCTTCAGGCGCTCCAGCTCCGTCAGCAGCCGGATCAGCGCCGCCCGGGCCAGCAGATCCGCCCCGAAGGCGGGATTTTTCAGCTCCTCCTCGCATTCGCGGGCCAGCCGCAGCAGCCGCTGCACCTGCGCCTTCCCCGGCCGCAGCACCGGACTGCTCTGGGAACCGAAGACCGCGAGCAGATCGGTCCGCTCGCTCCGGACGCTGCTCAGGAAATCCCGGGAAATGTAGAAAATGATCCGCTCGTACAGCCGTCCCGCCGGGAAGGCCGTAAAATGCGCCGCGTGGTCCCGTACCAGCACGATATCGCCGGGGCCCAGCAGATAGCGGCGGCCCTCTATGGTATAGCTGCCGCTGCCCTCCGCCACCAGCACCAGCTTTTCGAATTCGTGATAGTGGAGCTCCGTGTCCGCGCCCCGGTCGTCCCGCAGGTGAAACAGGCGGAATTCGTCGTACAGATAGCCCCGCTTCACGCCTTCCTTCTCGTTCATATCGCCTCCTGCCGCCGTTTTCCGGCAAAACAGCATCTTTTGCGTATATCATAGCACGAATCGGGCTTTTCCTGCAAGTCTTTTCCGCTTATACTAAGGGCAGCGTCAAAGGAGGTGCGTCATGAAAGGATCATTCTGGAAAACCTATGGCTTTTTGCTCTGCATGCTGCTGGGGATCGTCGCCGGCTGCGTCGTCGGCCTGGTCTGGCCCGGCGCCACGGCACTGCAGCCACTGGGGACCGTCTTTGTCAACATGATGTTCTGCGTGGTGGTACCGATGGTCTTCTGCTCCATCGCCTCCGCCATCGCCAATATGAAGAGCGCGAAGCGTGCCGGCAAGATCATGGGCATCACCATTTCCACCTTCCTGATCACTGCCGCCATCGCCGCCGTCATCATGTATATCGTGGTCCGGCTGATCCCGCTGACCACCGTCCACGAGGTCTATGAGGAGGGCGAGGTCGGCGGAGAGAGCAACGTCTCCACCCTGATCGTCAATTTCCTGACCAAGCCGGATTTTCCGGAGCTGTGGAGCCGGAAGGCCATCCTGCCTCTGCTCATCGCCGCGGTGATCTTCGGCTTTGCCGTGCAGATGAACGGCGGTCCCGAGACCAGGACCGCTCAGCTGCTGGAGGATCTCACCGGCTGCATCATGAAGGCGGTGAAGCTCATCTCCTACTATGCGCCGATCGGCTTCTTCGGCTTTTTCGCCTATCTGGTCGCCTACTACGGACCGCAGCTGATCAGTGATTACAGCCGCACGCTGCTGATCTACTACGTGCTGTCCTTTGCCTACATGTTCATCTTCTTCCCGCTGTACGCCCGCTTCGGCGGCGGAAAGGGCGCCGCCCGGGTCATGTTCAGCCACCTGTTCGGTCCGGCGGCCACGGCCTTCGGCACCTGCTCCTCCGTTGCCACCATCCCCGCCAATATCGAGGCGGCTGAGGAGACCGGGATCTCCGAGGACGTCCGGGACATCGTTCTGCCCATGGGCGCCACCATGCACATGGACGGCAGCGCCATGAGCGCCATCATCAAGGTGGCCTTCCTGTTCAGCTTCTTCGGTCAGGACTTCGGCACCGGCCGCGCCATCCTGGCGATCCTGGTGGCCGTGTTCAGCTCCGTCGCCATGAGCGGCATCCCCGGAGGCGGCGGCACCGGCGAGCTGGTGCTCTGCACGATCTTCTTCCCGGATAAGCTGGCCATCGCCTACCCCATCGCCATCGCCATCGGCGATCTGGTGGACCCGCCGGGAACCATGGTAAATGCGGCCGGCGACTACGTTGCCAGCTTCATCGTCTCCCGTTACGTGGACGGCAAGGACTGGCTGCAGAGAAAGCTGAAAAAATAAGCACCGGCAAGGCCTGAAGGCCTCCGATAAGAAAAAAGAAAGCCTCCGACACGGTCGTCGGAGGCTTTCTCTATATTGAAAAGCAAACCCTCGCGGGAGCATTTGCCGCTTTTGCGCAGGTCTGCCGCCTCAGTCGTGGTCCTTCAGCAGCAGCTCCTCGGCGGCAATGCCGGGGCTGGTCATATCCATGGGATCCAGTACCCGATCCAGCTCCTCCTGGGTCATCAGGTCCTCCTCCAGGATCAGCGTGCGGACGGAGGTCCCGGAGCTGATGGCCTTCTTCGCGATGGCCGCGGCCTGCGCATAGCCCACGTGCGGGCAGAGGGCGGTGATGATGCCGACGGAATGGTCCACCATATCCCGGCAGACCTCCTCGTTGGCGGTAATGCCCTTCACGCAGTTCTCGATGAAGGTCTCCACGGCATGGTCCAGCATGTCGATGGACTTGAACAGGCAGTAATAAATGATGGGCTCGAAGGCGTTCAGCTCCAGCTGACCGGCCTCCACCGCCATGGAAACGGTGGTATCACTGCCGACGATGCTGAAGCAGACCTGGTTCAGCACCTCGGGGATGACCGGATTCACCTTGCCGGGCATGATGGAGGAGCCGTTCTGCTTGGCCGGCAGATCGATCTCATTGAGGCCGCAGCGAGGGCCGGAGGACATCAGCCGCAGGTCGTTGCAGATCTTGGACAGGGCCATGGCCAGCGCCTTCAGCGCGGAGGAGATGGCGGAGAAGGAATCCAGGTTCTGAGTACCGTCGATCAGGTCGTCGGCCTGCACCAGCGGCAGCCCGGAGATCTCGGCGATGGTGGGCACGATATCCCGGAAATAGGTCCGGTCCGCGTTCAGGCCCGTGCCGACGGCGGTGCCGCCCATGTTCAGCTGATACATTTCGTTGATCATCTGGTCGACCCGCAGAATGCCCCGCTTGGTCGCGGTAGCATAGGCGTGGAACTCCTGGCCCAGGCGGATCGGCACGGCGTCCTGCGTCTGGGTACGGCCCATCTTGATCACCTTGTCGAATTCCGCGGCCTTCCGCAGGAAGGCGTCGTGCAGCTTCCACAGGGTCTTCTCGCAGTGCCGCCACAGCTTGATCACCGTCATCTTGCCGGCAGAGGGGATCACGTCGTTGGTGGACTGGCCGTAGTTCACGCTGTCATTGGGGTGGACGATGGAGAAATCCCCCTTCTTGCCGCCCAGGATCTCGATGGCCCGGTTGGCGATCACTTCATTGGCATTAATATTCATGGAGGTACCGGCGCTGCCCTGTACCGGGTCCACGATGAACTGGTCCAGCAGCTTGCCCGCCAGGATCTCGTCGCAGGCCTGGCAAATGGCCGCCTTCCGCTCATCCGTCAGCAGACCGACCCGGTTGTTCATGATGGCGCAGGCCTTCTTGATCTCCGCCATGGACTTGATGAACTGCACGTTCATGTGCTCTCCGGTGATGCCGAAGTTTTCCAGGGCCCGAAGAGACTGCACGCCGTAGTAGGCCTCCGCCGGGATCGCTTTCTTGCCGATCGAATCTTCCTCATATCTGTACTGCTGTTCCATATTGACTCCTTTGCCCCCAGAGGGATCAGATTTTTTTCTTTACATCACTCTAATCCTGCGCTACAATTAATGCAAATACTAATCTTTTTGTATTTACCATAGTTCCGGAGTTATAGTAAGGAGGCCTGCGGTGTTTTCTCACATGGATTACCTTTATGAAGTTTATCGGCAGGGCAGCATTTCCAAGGCTGCCGCCAGCCTGTATATCAGCCAGCCGTCCCTCAGCGCCTCGGTCAAGCGGGTGGAGGACAAGATCGGTTATCCGCTGTTCGACCGGAGCACCCGCCCCCTGCAGCTGACGGAGATCGGCCGGAAATACATGGAAAGCGTGCTGGCCATCCGCCGCATCCAGAAGGATTTCGGAGACTACGTGGACGATTACGGGGAGCTGAAGGCCGGCACCGTCCGTCTGGGGGGCACCAATCTGGTGGCGTCCCTGCTGGCGCCGGGCCTCATCGCCCGCTTCCACCAGCGCTACCCGCAGGTGGATATCCAGCTGCAGGAGGAGGTCACCTCGGAATTGGGCGACATGCTGGCCGAGGGGCAACTGGATATGGTGATCGACTTCGGCCTGAGCGCGGATGACAGCTTCGACTATCTGAAGCTCACCGACGAGCAGCTGGTGCTGACGGTCCCGCGGGCATTTCCCGTCAACGAGGGACTGGAGGCCTGCCGGCTGAGCATCGAGAGCCTGCGGACAAATGCCGCCGGGGGAAGCGCCGTGCCTCCGGTGCCGCTTTCCCGATTCAAGGACGTGCCCTTCATCCTCCTGACCGAGAAGAACGACACCTACCGCCACACTGCCAGCCTCTTCAGGGCCGCCGGCTTTGAACCGCTCTCCGTCTTTGAGGCGGCCCAGCAGATGACCGCCTACCACGTCTGCTGCTCCGGCTACGGCGCCGCCTTCGTCAGCTCGCTGCTGCTTTCCCGGGTGACACCCGATGCCGGCGTCTATTACTATCGGCTGGAGGACGCCAGCGCCTTCCGGCAGCTGGCCATCCACTGGAAGCGGGACCGGTATCTTTCCAAGGCCATGCAGGCCTTTGCCCGGACCGCCGTGGAGGCCTTTGAAGGCTGAGCGGAAAGCGGCGAAGGCCTTTGGCTGCCGAGCGGCAAGCGGCGGCCGGAAAAGCCTCGGCGGCTGCCCTGCGGCAGGCCTCTGCCGAAGAGACCTCGCGGACGCCCCTGCCGTGCCGCGCAAAAAAAGACCGTTTTCGCGGGTCTGTGCCCCTCTGCCGGGCATAGCCTTCCCGAAAACGGTCTTTTCCTGTTCAGGCGTCCTTCCGCCTTATTTCATCTCATACCTCGCCCGGCCCTCGGTGTACAGGTTGTTTCCCTCGCAGTCGATCACCACCGTCGCAGGGAAATTCTCCACCCGCAGCCGGTAGATCGCCTCCGGCCCCAGCTCGGGGAAGGCCACCACCTCGGCCTCCTTGATGCTTTCCGCCAGCAGCGCGCCGGCGCCGCCGATGGAGGCGAAATACACGCAGCAGTTCTTCTTCATGCTCTCGATGACCTCGGCGGAGCGGAGCCCTTTGCCGATCATGCCCTTCATCCCGTGGTCCATCAGCAGCGGCGCCATGGAATCCATGCGGCCGCTGGTGGTGGGGCCCGCGGAGCCGATCACGCGGCCGGGCTTTGCCGGGCAGGGGCCCACGTAATAGATGCAGAGGCCCTCCAGCTCGATGGGCAGCGGTTCGCCATTCTTCAGCATGCTGACCAGATGCATGTGCGCGTCATCCCGGCCCGTATATAATACCCCGTTCAGCATTACCCGGTCGCCGGCCCTGAGGCCGCGCACCGTTTCCTCCGTAAGAGGCATCTGTACAATCTTATCCATACGATCCCTTCCTTTCTGCCTGCGCGGGCCGCCCCTCTCAGACGGTCCTTCGCCGCGGCAGTCCTTCCTTACAGCACCGCGCTCTTGTGGCGGGCCACATGACACTGCAGATTTACCACCACCGGGAGACTGGCCAGATGCGCCGCCCCCACGGTCTCCACGTTCACCGCCAGCGCCGTCTGGGTGCCGCCGAAGCCCTGGGCGCCGATCCCCAGCCGGTTCACGGCCTCCAGCACCTCTTCCTCAAATGCCGCGATCTCCGGGTCGGGATTGTACTCTCCCACCTCCCGCAGCAGGGAATGCTTGGCCGCCAGCGCGGTCTTTTCGATGGTGCCGCCCACGCCGACGCCGACGATGATCGGCGGGCAGGGATTGGAGCCGGCGCGGCTCACCGCGTCCACGATGAACTGCTTCACGCCCTCGCGGCCCTGGGCCGGCTTCAGCATCCCGAGGGCGCTCATGTTTTCGCTGCCGCCGCCCTTGGGCGCCACGGTGATATGCACCTCATCCCCGGGCACTATCCGGACGTTCAGCATGGCGGGGGTATTGTCCCCGGTGTTCTTCCGCCGGATCAGCGGGTCCGCCAGGGCGCTCTTCCGCAGATACCCCTCGGTGTAGCCCTGCCGCACGCCGGCATTTACCGCGTCCTCCAGGCTGCCGCCCGTGAAATGCACGTCCTGCCCTACCTCCATGAAGATCACGGCAAGCCCCGTGTCCTGGCAGATCGGCACCTCCTCCCGGCGGGCGATGGCCGCATTTTTCAAAATATCTCCGATGATCTCCTGACAGAGAGGCGACTGCTCCCGGGCCTTTGCTTCGGCCAGGGCCTTTTCCACGTCCTCCGGCAGGAAATAGTTCGCTTCCCTGCACAGTCTGGCGATCACCGCCGTTACTTCACTCACATGGATCTCTTTCATCAACGAACCTCCTTGCAGCTGTCCGACGCGCCCATCATACTCTTTCCCGGCCGATAATGCAAGCTGTCCGGGGCCCTGCCCGCGGCTCTACTCTTCTCTTTCAAACAGCCCCCGGTGATCCCGGAAGAACCGGTAATAGGTCTGCACGTTATCCAGCTCCCACCACCTGGCCTCCGCCGCGGGACGGCGGTCCAGATCATAGATCCGCGCCCCCTCCAGCGCCAGCAGGAAGGGCGAATGGGTCGCCAGGATGAACTGGCAGCCGCAGTATCTGGCCAGTTCCTGCAGCTCCCGGGCCAGCTCCTGCTGCAGCTTCGGGGAAAGGCTGTTCTCCGGCTCATCCAGACAGTAGAGGGTGTCCTCCTTCAGCCGCGAGGTAAAGAACCGCAGCGCGGTCTCGCCGTTGCTGGCCAGCTTCGCCTCCTGCCCCGCCGTGCGGCGGATGAACTGGCGGCGGCTGACCGAGCGGGATCTCGCCAGGACCTGGAGCCGCAGGGCCTCGTAATCCTCCATGCCGCCAAATTTGACCGTATCGCCGAATTTCAGCGCGGCCCATTCCTCCCGGGCCTCCGCCTTCTTCTCGGCGATCTCCTCGTTATTGCTGCGGACCGCCAGCATATAGTCGAAAACGTCGTCGCTGGTGAGGATCCGGCTGTCCTCCGGGATGGCGAGCGGACGCCCGTCATCGTCGCAGCCGGGCCCGCAGCTGCAGGCCGCCGCGTAGGCCGTGAACATCTCCCCCGAATTGAAGGGCGCCGTCCGGGCCAGCCCCAGCCTCTCCGCGATCAGGTTGAGCAGGGTGCTCTTTCCGGAGCCGTTGCCGCCGCAGAAGACGGTGATCCGGTCGAAATAGACCGCCTCCAGCTCCTTTTCCGTGAAAAGGCCGCAGGGATAAAGATTATCCACGTAGCCGAAGCGGCCGCCGTTGCGGGCAGCCTGCTGAGCTATCAGCGCCTCTTCCTCCTGCCGTCCCGGCAAATAAAAGCTGCTCAGATACATGTCTTCCCCCCTTAAAACCGTTCGATGACGATCCCGATGCGGTCCTTTTTCGAGCGGCCGCCTACCTCCCGCAGCACGGCCCGGCCCTTGCCCCGGAAGCTGATCCGGTCACCCTCCCGCACCTCGGCGTCGGGCTTCAGGCACTCCAGGCCGTTCAGGCTCACCAGCCCCCGGGATATCGCCTCCTGCGCCGTTCCCCGGGACAGACGGAAGGCGCCGGCCAGCACGCTGTCCAGCCGCAGAGAAGCCACCGTGTCCCGCAGCAGCTCACCCTGCTGCTCCGAAAGCCGCAGCTCCTCCGGGAAAGCCGCCTCCGCCGACAGCGAGACCCGCCCGGCCTTGATGAAGTTTTCCCGCAGATAATCTGCCATCTCCGTCAGCACCAGAATATCCGCGCCGTCCTCCCGGACCAGGATGTCCCCGATCACTGCCCGGCGGATCCCCAGCCCCAGCAGGGCACCCAGATAATCCCTGTGTCCCAGCGCACCAACGGTCTGGGCCTTCACCTTCAGCAGGGTCAGCGGCCGGTAGGCGGCCTCCGCCCTGCCCAGGCTCTCCCGGTCTACGTATTCCGGCAGGAAAAGGCACAGCTGACGCTCCGCCTCCGGGTAGCCGCCCCAGAAAACAGCTCCGGAGAGCCCCATTTCCCGGACCGCCTGCTCCGCGACCGCCCGCTCGTGCATATCCAGAAAATCGCTGCGGGCAGGGACGTCCCGCCCCGCGCTCTGCTTTGCCCGGTCCTGCAGCTGCGCGATCAGCAGCTTATCCTCCTTCGTCAACGCTTCCATGTCGATCCTCCTGCCTTCCGGCAGCCCCGTTAAAACAGATCCAGACAGCTGTCCAGGTAGATCTCCTCCCGGACCCGCAGCCGGTACTCCGGCTTCGTCAGGTAAAAAAGCAGGAGCTCCAGCACGACCGCGCTGCCCAGCCCCCGGCCCTCGAGCTTGAACTGGGAGAAGCCCCGGGGCGCGTAGTCCCGCAGAATCTCCTCCGGGCCGATAAAGCCCGGGCTTTCCATGGCCCGGGAGAAGCGGTAGCCCTCCGCGGCGTGGGGCGCCCGGCAGGAAAAATCCTCCAACGACTCGCCCAGGCATTTGCGGCTCACCTGCTCATAGCAGCGTCTGCGGTCCGGGCAGCCGTACCAGCAGCCCTCGTTGCAGAGGAATTCCACCTTCCCCCGCAGCTCCGGCGCCAGGCCGTCCCAACGCGCAAAGGCTCTGTTCAGCCGGAAATCCGGCACCGCATAGCGGAATTCCTCCCGCCGGACCTCCCGCTCGAAGTCGGAGAAATCCGTCAGCACCTTCGTGGTGGAGGACACCGGATACAGCTCCGGGAAATGCTCCCGCAGATGCCCCAGCAGCAGCTCGGAGCTCACGATGACGCCGTGTTTTCCCTCGCCCTCCCGGGCCAGCCGGGCGCAGAGGGCGTTGCAGCGCCGGTCCCGCAGATGCTCCTCCCGCAGCAGGGAATTGCTGAAGGTCAGCCGGGCGGAGATCCCGTACGCCCTCAGCAGGGCCAGGGCCTCCTCCGGATCCTCTTCGCCGCAGCCTACCCGGCCGCCGCCCCAGATACAGTCCGCCGGAGCCCCGTAAAGAGAGCCGATCCCGCACCAGTCGTAAAACCACTCCCGCTTCTCGTAAAAAAGCGGCAGGAAGCGGCGGTACAGCTCACCGAACTCAAAGAGCCCCGGCAAATGATAGCAGATGCATTTTCCCGCGGAAGCCTCGCTCATGACTGCTGCCAGTCCTTCCAGACCTCCGGCTGATACCCCACCGTGGCCGCCCGGCCGTTCCGCACCACCGGCGTCCGGATCAGCTGCTGATTCTCCAACAGCTTCTCCAGCCTGTCCTCCGCGGCGATATACTTCAGCAGCGCCAGCGCGTCCCGGTCCTTGGCGGCGGGGTCGATGAGATTGTCCATGCCCTTCACCGCGGCGAGGACGCTCTGCAGCTCGCCCTTGCTGAGGCCCTTTTCCTTTATATCGATGCTCTGAAAGCGGATGCCCCGTTCCTTGAACCAGCGCTCCGCCTTGCGGGTATCCGCGCATTTTTTCGTCCCGAAGATCTGGATATTCATCTGCCGTCTCCTTTTCTGCGGCTCCGCAGAGCCGCTCTTCTCCCCCGCGCCGAGGCAGGCGCCCGAGCTCTCGCCGAAGCAGGCGCCCTGACCGCGCGCGCTCCTCGGGCTCTCGCCGAAGCAGGCGTCCCTCAGGGCCCTACTCCGCGTCCTCCTCCATCGTTTCCAGCAGGAAGCTCACCGGCCGGAAGCCGTCGTTGCAGGAGATCATCGCCGAGCGCTTATTTTTCATCCAGCCGTCGTAAAAATCCTCGCCGCCGTGGGCCAGCGTCATCACGAAGGGCGACACCGTATCCCAGGCGCTCCCGCAGAAGCCCTCCGGCTTCTGCCAGCCGTTGGCCACGAAGACCTGGCCCTCCCGCAGCGTGCAGGCGTGCTCGATCGGATTCTCGTAGCGTTCCATCAGGTCCCGGTAGCAGGCGATGCGCATCACCGTGATCTTAACCTTTTTCATGCTTCACCTCCGCTGCATTTGCCGCGGCGCGCTCCGCGCGCCGTCCGCGTCCCCTGCCTCCGGCCGCAGCCGCGCAAGCAGCCGCCGCAGGGTCTCCTCATAATCCTCTTCGATCAGGGTAAAGGCCTCTCCGGCCTCCCGAAAGCCCCGGATCCACCGCTCGTTGTCCTGCGCCAGGAGCTCCGGCGTGCACCAATCGTCCGAAAGCCGATGCTCGGTATCCGACGCGTGGGCCTTGATCTCCGGGAAATGCGCCTTCAGGTACGCCTCGCTCATGGCCAGGCCGATGAACACGATCTCCCGCAGATATTCCTCCGCAAGCTCCCTGCGCCAGTCAAAGGGCACGTAGCAGCCCTCCACGATCAGGTCCTGCCGGTTCTCGATGGCCGTTTTGATCATTTCCCGGACGATGGGCCAGAGGTAGGCCGTCAGCCGCTCCTCCTCATCCTCCGCCGTGAGCCGCGTCTGACCGCTCCGGATCAGGCCCATCTTCAGATGATCGATCGAAAGCGCCGGAAAATGATACCGTTCCACCAGTCTCCGGGCCAGGACCGTTTTGCCCACGTGGGTGGGACCGCCGATCAGAATGACCACCTTCCGTTCCTCCCGCGCTTCAGTCCTCTGCCGTCAGTCTGAACCCGAAGGACGCGAAGTCTCCGGAAAGCAGCGGCAGGGTCAGGCCGACCCGCTCCAGCACCGCGCCGGGCAGCACCAGATTCTTGCCCTCGACCCGGTAAAGCCTTTCGGGAGCCAGGCCCGGGATCTTCAGGACAAAATGATGCTTCGGGCAGTTGAGGGCGGCGTAGAAGGTCACGTAGGCCTCGCTCTTGTCCTTGGCCACCACGGAAAGCACCGCCTCGTTGCTCTCGGTCCGGTTGCTGCCCCGGTACAGGTCGCCCCGGCGGATCAAGGCGGACAGGCTGCGATAACGTTCCACGTCTCCCTTGATCGCGGCAAATTCCTCCTGCGGGATCTTCCGGATATCGAACTCATAGCCGTAGGAGCCGTTGTATGCCACGTTCCGGCGGGTCTCTCTGGGCGTCACCCGGAAGTTCTGGCGGCTGGGCACCCGGGACACGTGGTTGCTGGAGGCCGACAGGGGATATACCAGCGAGGTCCCGTACTGGATCTTCATGCGGGACTCCGCGTCCGTATTGTCACTGGTCCAGATCTGCGGGAAATAGCGCAGCATGGCGCCGTCAAAGCGGCCGCCGCCGCTGCTGCAGCCCTCAAAGAAGACCTCGGGGAAGCTTTCCGTCAGGAATTTCGCCAGCTCGTAAACGCCCAGCACGTAGCGGTGCAGCAGCTCACCCTGCCGCTCCGCCGGCCAGCCCTGGGAGAAATTCTCCGTCAGAGGCCGGTTCATGTCCCATTTCACATAGCTGGCGCCGCTTTCGCGGATGACGTCGGCCATCGTCTGCTTCACCCAGTCCAGCACCTCTCTCCGGGTCAGGTCCAGCACCAGCTGATGCCGGCGTACCACCGGCTCCCGGCCGGGAACGCCGATGGCCCAGTCCGGATGCGCGCGGTACAGGTCGGAATCCGGGTTCACCATCTCCGGCTCGATCCAGAAGCCGAAGCGGAGGCCGTTGGCCCGGCAGCGCTCGGCCAGGGCCGCAAGGCCCCCGGGCAGCTTCGCCCGGTTGGGATACCAGTCGCCCAGTCCGGCCTCCGCGCTGTTTCTGGCGCCGAACCACCCGTCGTCCAGCACGAAGGTATCGATGCCGCTGTCCTTTAAGCCGTCAATGGTATCGAACAGTCTGGCCTCGTCAAAGTCAAAGAACATGCCCTCCCAGCTGTTTAACACCACCGGTCTTTCCCGGTCCACCCAGCGGGGACTGATGACGTAGCTGCGGTAGAAATCGTGGAACTGGCGGCTCATTTGCCCCAGGCCCCGGTCCGTATAGCACAGCACCGCCTCGGGCGTCTCAAAGCTCTCACCGGGCTGAAGGGTCCAGGCGAAGCCCTCCGGCTGGATCCCCATGGACAGGCGCGTCCTGCCGAATTCATCCTCCTCCGCGGCCTCATAATGCGCGCCGCTGTACATGAGCGCGGCGGCATAGACCTCCCCGGACTCCTCCCGGGTCTCCGGCCGCAGCAGCGCCATGAAGTTGGAGGCCTGGTGGCTGGTGATGTTGCGGGTATTGCCCATACACATGCGGCCGTGGCGCAGCGGCGTGCGCTCCGGCTGCCGCTCCCGGTTATTGTGCCCCCACAGGGTCAGCAGCTCAAATCCCGCCTCCGGCAGATCCAGCGTCAGGCTGAGGGCCTTCTCCAGAGTCACCGTCCCGGCGGTCTCATTCACGATCTCCGCCCGGCGGGTCAGGATGTTTTCCTTTTCATATACCGTATAATACAGCTTCACCTGGAGTCCGGTGTCCCGGTCGCCCAGGCGGATGACCAGAGTCTCCCTACCCTCCGCGGTCGGGATCCCGCTGCGGATCTCGGGCTTCTCCGCCAGAAGCTCATAGTCCAGATAGGCCAGCTCCGCGATGCGGCTGCCTCTCTCATCCCGGGGGATGAGGGCCGGCTCCCGGAAATCGCCTAAGCCGTAGGTGGCATATTCCTGCATCAGCCCGCTCATGCGCTCCGCGCAGCACTCGCCGCCCGTGGCCACGTTCCAGTCGTATTTCGGGTAGCTCAGGTCCGCCCGGGGGATACGTTTGCCGAAATAGGCGTTGGTCAGAAAGCCTATCTCATTGACGCGCAGCACGTAGCTGAAGCTTTCCGCTTCCAGATAAAAGCACTTGTTCGTAGAATTGACACTGATCATCAGCTGCCTCCTTTTACGGATGAGACCGTTTCATCAGAGAAATAATAGCACAGCCCGGCGGCCTGCCGCAAGATAAAATTGGCTGCCCGGGCGTATTTCCCCTGCGCGCGGAAGGACCGCATTTCCCGCACTCAAAAAGCCGGGCGTCCGGAGTTCCGGACGGCCCACCTCGGCATTAGGTTTATAGCGGCTTAGACACCGGCCTTGGCCCTGCGCAGAGTCTCGACCTCGGAGTAGCTGTTGGAGGCTACGTAGCCGGGCAGAGGCAGGACCTTCTCGTGGATGGCATCCAGGATCCATTCCTTCTGAGGGAAGAAGTACTTATCGAACTCATAAGGAGGAGTGATCCAGTTCTTGGCGCCGACGATAGCGGGCGGAGCATCCAGGTAGTCGAAGCACAGGGAGGTGATGTTGGAGGCAATGTCGTTCAGGAAGGAGCCTCTGGTGCAGGCATCGCTTACCAGGACCACGCGGCCGGTCTTCTTCACGGATTCCTCGATCTTGGTGTAATCCAGAGGAGCAAGGCTGCAGATGTTGATGACTTCAGCATCCAGGCCGTACTTCTCCTTCAGTTCCTTGACGGCATCCATCGCGCGGTACAGCACGGCACCGACGGTCAGGATGGTGATGTCCTTGCCGTCCTTGATCTTGTCCACGTCGCCGATGGCGATCTTGTAGCGTTCCTTCGGAACACCGCCTTCGTGGAACTGCTCACCGATATCATAGATACGCTGAGACTCGAAGCAGATGACGGGGTCGGTTCCGGACAGAGCGGACTCCATCAGACCCTTGGCTTCGTAAGGAGTAGCGGGGAAGATCACCTTCAGGCCCGGGATATGAGCGCAGAGGGAGGTCCAGTCCTGAGAGTGCTGAGCGCCGTACTTGGCACCGACAGACACACGCAGCACCACAGGCATCTTCAGGATGCCGGCGGACATAGCCTGCCACTTGGACAGCTGGTTGAAGATCTCGTCGCCGGCGCAGCCGATGAAGTCGGCATACATCAGCTCGATCAGAGCGCGGCCGCCGGACAGAGCGTAGCCAACGGCGGTACCGACGATGGCGGACTCGGAAATAGGGCTGTTGAACAGACGGCTGTAAGGGATAGCTTCGTTCATGCCGCGGAAGATGGCGTATGCGCCGCCCCAGTCACGAACGTCTTCGCCGTAGGAGATCATGGTAGGATCTTCGTAGAAGCGGTCCAGGATAACTTCGCTGATACCGTCACGAAGGTTGAAGACCTTCATCTTGTTCACGGGCTTGCCGTCAACGATGCCGCGGCGTTCCTTGCTCTGCAGCTTCTTGTAGGTAGCACTTTCTTCCTTCGGGCACAGCACGGCGGGTTCGCGGTCGTCGAAGGCCTTGACTTCCTGGTTGGAGTACATCAGGCGCTCAACGAAGGCGGGATCCTTGTCGAAGTCGGCGTAAGGGCTGATGGTGGTATCGGCAGCCTTGCCGCAGATCATCGCCATGCGCTCCTGGGTCTCAGCCAGGATCTCGTCGAACTTGGTATCCGCGGCGATGCCGGCTTCCACCAGGTTCTGACGGTAGGTAACGATGGGGTCGACGGCCTTCCAGGCATCGATCTCGTCCTGAGTACGGTAAGCGTTCTGGTCGGAGGTGGAGTGACCGGAGAAGCGGTAGGTAACGGTATCCAGCAGCACCGGGCCCTCACCCTTATGCAGCAGCTCCAGCTTGCGCTCCATGGCATCGATAACAGCCAGCGGGTTGAAGCCGTCGACTCTCTCGGCATGCATCATGCTCGGGCTTACGCCGGCACCCATGCGGGCCGCGAAGGTATAGCCCATGGTCTCGCCCTTGGTCTGACCGCCCATGCCGTAGCCGTTGTTGTTGCAGTTGAACAGAACGGGCAGGCCCTTGTTGCGGCCCTCTTCCCACAGCATCTTGTACTGATCCATGGAGGCGAAGTTCATGGCTTCCCACACAGGACCGCGGCCCAGAGAGCCGTCACCGATGTTGCAGATAACGATACCGTTCTTGTCGTTCTCCAGCTTGTAGAGAGCGGCACCGGTAGCGATGGTGGCGCTGCCGCCTACCAGAGCGTTGTTCGGGTAAATACCGAAGGGCAGGAAGAAGGCGTGCATGGAGCCGCCCATGCCCTGATGGAAACCGTTCTCACGAGCGAAGATCTCGGACAGGGTTCCGTACAGCAGGAAGCGGATAGCCAGCTCCTTAACGTCCTTGGTGGGACCGAATTTCTCAACGGCCTTCAGGGTCTTGCCGCCCAGGAAGTTGGCCATGATATCCATCAGTTCCTGATCGCTCAGCTTTTCGATGCAGGCCAGACCCTTTGCCAGGATCTCGGAGTGGCTGCGGTGGCTGCCGAAGGTGTAGTCGTCCTTGGTCAGCAGGTAAGCCTGGCCGACAGCGGCGGCTTCCTGACCGATGGACAGGTGAGCGGGACCGGGATAGGTGACTTCGACATCAGCGTATTTGCCCTGAGTCTTGATCAGGTTCAGCATGGTCTCGAACTCACGCAGGATGGAGATATCTCTCCAGATACGAACCAGGCTGTCCGCACCATAGCGCTTCTTTTCCTGAGCGATGGTCTTCTTGTACTGGTTCATGGGAATAGCTTCAAACTGAAGCTTGCCGGCTGCCCGCAGCTCGGCGGGATCAAGGAATAAAGACTTAGGCATAGGTTTTCTCCTTTAATTATAAGCTATACAGTGCGTCGTGGATCACTTCACCCACAGTAGGATGAGGGAATACAAACTTCTTCAGCCGCTCGATGGACATCTGGCTGTCTACCATCATGCCCAGGGAAACGATGGTCTCGGAGGCATAGCCGCCCACCATCTGAGCGCCGACCAGGCAGTTCTTGTCCAGATCGACTACCAGCTTCAGGAAGCCCTTTCCGCCGGGGTTCTCAGCCACGTAGCGGCCGGAGAACATCAGAGGAAGTTCGATTTCCTTCACGTTCATGCCCTTCTTGGCGGCGCTGTCCTTGGTCTCGCCGACGGAAGCGCACTCGGGATCGGTGTAGATAACGGAGGAAATGCTGTCGTAGTTCACGGCATCCTTCTTGCCCAGCATATCGTTGACGGCGACCTCGGCCTCACGGTATGCGGTATGGGCCAGCATCAGCTTGCCGTTGACGTCGCCGATGGCATATACGCCGGCAACGCTGGTGCGGCACTGGCTGTCCACCTTGATGGCGCGGCGATCCATTTCCACGTTGATATTTTCCAGCCCCAGACCGGCGGTGTAAGGGGAGCGGCCCAGAGCCAGCAGCACCTTATCGCAGGGGATCTCAAAGGACTTGCCGTCCTTCTCAGCCACAACGACACCTTCCTTAACGGCGGTGACCTTGCTGGACAGATAGAACTCGATGCCCTTAGCCTGGCAGGACTTCATGATCATCTCGGAGGCCTTCTTCTCGGTGGGGCCGGCGACCTTGTCCAGCATCTCCACCACAGTGACCTTCACGCCGGCAGCCGCGAAATAGCAGCCCATTTCCAGACCGATGATACCGCCGCCCATCAGGACCATGTTCTTCGGCAGAACTTCCAGGTCCAGAGCTTCGATATTCGTCACGACAAATCCGCTGGCCAGACCTTCCTTCAGACCGGTGATGGGAGGAACAGCGCACTCGGAGCCGGTGGCAATGACCAGACGGCGGCCCAGATAGGTCTCGCCGTTAGCCTCAACAGTGAAGCCCTCGGCGGTGCGGCCGGTGATCTTGGCAGCCGCGTTGATCACGGTGACCTTGTTTCTCTTCATGGTCATCTCAACGCCGCCGACCAGGGTATTGACCACGTTCTTCTTGTGGGCAAGAGCCTTGGCATGATCGAACTTGGCGCCTTCCACGGTCACACCGAAGGTCTCGCTGTCGGTGGCGTGATGATACATCTTGGCGCAGTTCAGCAGAGCCTTGGTGGGAACGCAGCCCACGTTCAGGCAGGTACCGCCCAGACGGTTCTTTTCAAACAGGGCAACGGCACCCAGGCCGCCCTGAGCAGCGCGCTCGGCGCAAAGATATCCGCCGGGGCCGCCGCCGATAACGATCAGTTCAAACTGCTGCATAATATACCTCCTTTAGTCGGCCAGAAGAGCCGTAAAGTTTTCCAGATTCTTGCACAGCTCCATCATGAAACGGGAGGCGGGAGCGCCGTCGATGGCTCTGTGATCGTAGGTCAGGGACAGGGTCATGGCAGGATACAGCTCGATGCCGTTCTTGCCCATGCGAGGCCGCTCTACGATGGTGCAGACACCGATGATACCGGTCTGCGGAGGATTGATAACGGGAGTGAAGCTTTCCACGGCGAAGGAGCCCAGGTTGGAAACGGTGAAGGAACCGCCGGCCATATCATCAGGCAGCAGCTTGCCTTCCTGAGCCTTGGCCGCATAGGCCTTGACTTCCTTGGAGATCTGGACCAGGCTCTTCTTGTCGGCGTGCTTGATCACCGGCACGAACAGACCCTTGGGGCTGTCTACGGCAACGCCCAGGTTCACGGTCTTGAACTGGCGGATCACGTTCTCCTCCAGCATGTTGGCGTTCAGATCAGGATACTTGATCACGGTACGGGAGACCGCGAACAGGATCATATCGCCCAGAGTCACACCGGCAAAATCTCCGCCGGCAGCCTTCATGATGCTGCGGTACTTCTTGATGGCGGTAGCATCGAAGGAGAAGTTGTGGGTCAGCTGAGCCATGTTCTGCAGGGAAGCCTTCATCGCCTTGGAGGTAGCCTTGCGGACAGGACCGAACTTCACGTCCTCGTACTCGGGTTCTGCAGGAGCAGCGGCAGCGGCAGGAGCAGCGGCGGCGGCAGGAGCGGCAGCGGCAGCCTTAGGGCCTTCCGCCATCAGCTTGCGAACGTCTCTCTCGATCACGCGGCCGTTGGGACCGGTGGCTTCGGCATCGGCGATATCCACGCCGGCGGATGCGGCCAGACCCTTGGCTCTGGGAGAAGCAGCGCCGGAGAAGGCAGCAGCCTCAGCAGCGGGAGCAGCGGGAGCGGCGGGAGCAGCAGCCTCAGCAGGGGCAGCCTCAGCAGCGGGAGCGGCGCTCTCGGTGGCACCCTCGGGACGCAGGGCGGAAACATCCTCACCCTTGGTACCGATAGCGCAAACGTTTACCAGACAGGGAACGATATCCTCTTCCTTGAAGAAGATCTCCAGCAGCTCACCTTCAGCGGTGGACTCGCACTCGAAGCTGGCCTTATCGGTCTCGTAGTCAAACAACACTTCGCCCATAGCTACATGATCGCCGACCTTCTTCTTCCAGCTGCCGATGATGCAGGACTCGACCGTGATACCGGCCTTGGGCATAATAACTGCACTTGCCATATTCAACACTCCTCCTTATAGGATTTTTCATAATGTGTTACAAATGTTAAATATCACATTTCTTATCATTCGTCAACCCTTTTCGCCTGCAAATACGGCTTTCGGGCGCATTTTCCGGGTCCTTCCGCGAATTTTTCCCGTCACGTGAAAACTGTCCGGAGCGGTCTTAACATTTATTTAACAGCCGCGCTCAGCGGATCCCCCAGATCTCAAACTCATACAGACGGATATGGGCGGCGCTGCATTCGGTACCGCAGAGGCAGTCCTCCACCGCCCACTTGATATAGCGGGCGCGGACGCCGCCGAAGTCGCAGCCGTCCGGCTCACCCTGCTTCACGTCCGTCACGTACCGGACCATCTCGCCCCAGTCGGTGGTGTCGAGCTCCACGCTGTCCAGCTGGAACCAGTTCGCCCCGTCCTCGGAGCCGTAGACCTTCCAGGCCGTGGCCATGCCGTATTTGCGGGCCCATTCGTAGTTGTAGATGCGGTAGCCGGTCAGGGTAGCCGTCTGTCCCAGATCGAAGATCACGCTGCCGCCCGGGGCGTAGACCAGCGCCGCCAGATTCGAGCCGTCGATGTCCTTCTTCCCGTTGTTGATCATGGACAGCGGGAACACGCTCTTGTTCACCAGCTTATAGGTCGCGGAGACCTTGGCATCCAGCGCCAGATTGACCGGCGTCCCGACGATCGCCTCCGTGCTCGGCTGGACCGGCGGCTGCGCGGGCACAGTCTCCTGCGGCTTGCCGCCCTCTCCCGGCTTCTTCCAGTTCTCGGAGGAGACCGGCTCTGCCTGCGAAGGATCCGCGCACTGGCTGGGTCTCAGGCAGATGAAGGTATCCGCCATCACGTTCCGCGCGAGGGTATCCGAGAAATACTTCACCTTAAAGCCGCTGCTCTGATGATACTCCAGGACCCGGCCGCCGCCCAGATAGACGTAATAATAGGCCTTTGCCGTATCCACCGGATCGGTGCCCGCGCCCTTATAGTGGGTGTCCAGCACCAGGAAGCAGTCGCCCGGGGTGTAGAATTTCTCGGACAGATCCAGCGCCCGCTCCGTATTGCTGATATAATCCGGCAAATACACGAAGTAGCCGAAGGTGTTCCGCACCACCCGCATGAAGTCCAGGCCCGGATCCGCGTCCTTCCGCAGCTCCAGCATCGCCACCGGCTCGTTCTCATTGTTGTATACCATTTTCCGGGTGAACAGGGCGTCCAGCAGCTCCATGGCGGTGGCGGGCAGGTCGATCTCCATGCCCAGGGCTTCCTTGTAGATCCGGCTGAATACCGAAAGATCCAGGAATTGGGTATTCGTCCGCAGGCCCTCCGGCAGCTTTCCCTTGCTCAGCACGCTCAGATTCTGCTTCTGCGCTGCGGTAAGGGCCCCCGCGCCGACCTTCAGCGTGGTGCTTTTCGTCGCGATATGGCCCACGCTGCCCGCGTTAAAGCTTACCGTGCTGCCCGGCGCCGCCGTCACGCGGAGCTTGAAGGACAGGGTCACGCTCTGTCCGGCGGCCAGCGCCACGCTCCAGCTCACCTGGCTGCCCGCGGCCTGTCCGCCCTCACTGATGCCGCCGGCGAGGGCAGTCCCGGCCGGGATCGGCTCGGTGACCGTAAGTGTCCCGTGATCCTGCCTGCTGTGGTTGGTCAGCTTGAGGGAGACCGTCAGCTCCTCGCCCTGCAGCAGGGTCTCGGAGGCGTAATGGCCCACGTCCTTGGTGATCTCCAGCCCGGGATACTGCAGACGGGTGACGGAGGGGGCCGGCAGCACCGTATCCAGCACCTTTTCGTCGATCATCGGCCGGGTCACGTAGATGGCCGACACGTTGCCGGTCTGGATCGGCCAGCTGGGACTTCCCTTGCCGAGCAGCAGATCCTCATAGGTCTGCAGCATACAGGCGCCCTTAGCCTCCAGCGGGTTCTTCACCTGGAAATTCTCCGTGGTGGAGCCGGAATGGTTGGCCTGGCCGGAGGGCCAGCAGTAAACGCTGCCGCCCTGATAGGGCCAGCAGTGGACCAGATAATCCTTGCCGTCGCCCAGGCAGTCGCCCAGATAGATCATCACGTGGAAGTCGGATCCGCCGTGATACACGTCCACGATATCGCCGGGCTCCAGGATCTCCCGCAGCTTCTTGCAGAAGGCGGGCTGGTTGTCGAAGTATTTGACGTTGTCCGCCGTGGCGGTGCCGCCGTACTGCAGCACGATCATGTTCTTATGGGCACCGGCATAGCCCCAGGGCACCCGGCTGCTGCCGATGGTCAGACCCAGGGCCGCATAGAAAATATCCCCGCCCATGCTCCGGCAGTGGCCGTAGTAGGGCGTATCCGCGGCAAAGGACTCCGGCTGGAGCTTGGTGGTATCGAAATACGCGCCGGCCCGGGTCATCGCCGTGATGGGATTCAGATACTGATACTGCACGTAGGGGTTCTTATAATACCAGGCCAGCGCCGTTTCGACGACCGCCTGCTGGCCCCGCTCCAGGCCCAGCTCCCGCAGGGTCATCCCCACGTGAAGCGCGTTGGGATCGGCGGGCGCCTGTGTCTCCGGCTCCGTCGGGGCGGCAGTCTCCTGCTTCGTCGGCGCGGCGGTCTCCTGCTCGGTCCTTCCGGCCGTGGACTGCGGCCGGGTCTCCGAAGGACCGACGGACGGCTCCGCGCTGCCCTCAGTCACGTCGGCAGAGGCCTCCGGCGTCGTTTCCTCCTGCGTCTTCTCCGTCGGCAGCGCCTCCCCGGAGCCCTCGGTCTCACCCGCGGTCTCCCCGGGCTTCGTCACGTCCTCCGCGTTGCTCTCCGCTTCGGTACCGGCCCCGGTGCTTTTTTCGGCCGAGGTCTCCGCAGGGCGGAAATGCCCGCAGGCCGTGAGCGCCAGCACCGTCACCAGTGCGAGCGCCAGCGCCAAAGCGCGTCTCGGATCTTTCATGGCTGTCTTCTCCTTTTCTGCCCCCGAGCGAAGCTCGAGGGCGCCCGTCGCGGCTTAGAGCGACTTCAAAGATTCGCTTTGCGAATCTTCCTTGTCGGCCCGGCGAGGGGCCTGTATTCCGTTCGGTTCGAAGTCTTTTCGGCCCGGCGAGGGGCCTTTTCCCGTTTATTTTATAGCATTTGCCGGGCCGCGTCAAGGCTTGCGCCGGCCTCCGGCGCTCCTCCGGGCCTCCCATTTCGGCAAATTCGTCTCATTTCCGGCAGGCGCTTTCCGAAGGCCCTCGCACATGCCCGGCAGGGGCGCAGGGACGGCAAAGGGCCCTCCCCGGTCAGCCGGGGAGGGCCCTGTAAGTCAGTCTTTCTTATTTCACGGCACCGGCAGCCCTGAAGGCCTCGATCTCCTCGCTGCTGTAGCCCAGACGCGCCAGCACGTCCTGCGTATCCGCGCCGGGCAGAGAGGCGTTCTTCGTCTCCGGCTCAGGCTGAGAGGCCAGGCGGATAGGCGGCGTAGGCACCATGCAGGATTTGCCGTTGGGGAAGCTCAGCTCCTGCACGAAGTTGTTCTCGATGGCCTGCGGATCCTTCGGCACGTCCCGCATATGGGTCATCAGACCGGCCACCACGTCGGCATCCTTCAGGATCTTCAGCCACTCGGCGGAGGTCTTCTTCAGGAAGGCCTTCTCCATGACCGGCAGGACCTGAGCGGCCTGTCTCTTCATGGACGCCTGGTCCGGCAGATCCAGATGGGACATTTCCTCTTCGATATCCAGCAGCCGGAAAATGATATCCCGGAAGCGGTCGTAGTCCAGCACCGTGATGCAGATCCATTCGCCGTCCGCGCATTTGTAGGGGGAGGTGAAGGGGCTGCACATGCTGCGGTTCTTGGGGAACTTCACGCCGTAGCAGTCCTGGGCCTGGATGATCATGCTCGCCAGCATCCATGCGCCGGTATTGTACAGCGCCGTGGTCACCAGATCGCCCTTGCCGGTGATGGTCCGCTGATACAGGGCGGTCATCACGCCGCCGTACAGCATGGCGCCTGCCACCGTATCGCCGGCGCCGGTGGGGGACTGGACCGGGTAGGACTGCTCGGTCTGGATGGACATATCCATCAGGAAGCCGGAGCGGGTCCAGTAAGCCACGTTGTCAAAGCCGGGGGCTTCCGCCTCCGCGCCCTTGAAGCCGTAGCCGTTCAGGGTCACGTAGATCAGGCGGGGGTATTTTTCCTTCAGGGTCTCGTAGTCCAGACCGGCCCGCTTTAAGGACGGGAACCGAGTGTTGGTCACGAAGATATCCGCTTCCGCCAGCAGCTTGTGCAGGATCGCCATGCCGTCCGGCGTCTTGATATTCAGGCAAATGCTCTCCTTGCCCGTGTTGTATACGTCATATACCGGGTTTTCCAGATCGTCCGTGTAGGTGCAGGCCTTGGCAGTCGCTCTCCAGGGATCGCCCTTGAAGCCCTCGATCTTCACCACGGAGGCGCCCATATCCGCCAGCATTCTGGCGCATACCGGCGCTGCCACAAAGGTAGACAGCTCGACTACCTTGATCCCCTCCAAGGGTTTTTTAGCTTCCATCAGACGGCTCGCCTCTTATTCGTAATCGTAGAAGCCCTTGCCGACCTTCTTGCCGAAGCGGCCCTTATCCACGTAGGACTTGATGAGATCGTAGCCCACGGGCTTCACGCCGGTCTCCTTGTAAACGCGCTCGCGGATATCCAGGTTCAGATCCAGACCGGTCAGGTCCATCAGACGGAACGGTCCCATGGGATGATGCAGGCCTTCCTGGCAGGCATTGTCCACGTCCTCGATGTCGCAGTAGCCGTTCTCCACCAGGTACAGAGCCTCCTCGTTGATCCCGTGCAGGATGCGGCTCACGACCATGCCGTCGATCTCCTTGCGGACCATGATGGGGGTCTTGCCGTTGGCGATCATGAACTGCTTCAGGGTCTCGGCAGTCTCTTCGCTGGTCTGAGGGTTCATCTGGATCTCCACGGCCTTCATGACCAGAGCGGGGTTGTTGTAATGGGTGTTGGCCAGACGGCTGGGATCCTTCACGCAGCCCGCGAACAGGGAGGAAGGCATGCGGCTGGAGTTGGTGGTCAGGATAGCGCCCTCGGGAGCGTATTTGCTGATCTCGGTAAATACCAGCTGCTTGATATCCATTCTTTCCACCACGGCCTCGATGACCAGATCGGCATCCTTCACGGCCTCCTCGGTGGTATCGACAACGCTGAAGATCTTCTTGATCCCGGCGACCTTTTCCTCGGTCATTCTGCCCTTGGCGATACGGCCGGCCAGATACTCATCGGCCCAGGCCTTGACAGCCTCGCGCACGGCGGGGATAGCGTCGGTCACTTTGGTCTCATATCCGTATACTGCTGCATTTAATGCGATCTGACGGCCCATGGCGCCGCCGCCGATAACTGCTACTTTCTTGATTTCCATGATAAAAAGCCTCCTAATTTTCCCATTGGGATCATTACCGCCATTATAGGCACGAAAAAAAAGGATGTCAACCGCGGCAGCCTTTTTCTTCTCCATGATTTTACCTGTTTTTTCACTTCATCGTCTGCGGAAAACTGAAAGCGGGCCGAATACTCATATACCATGATGTACTCCTCCTGCAAAATGAAATAATATTACGATTAAACGGTCCGGGATCGGCTTTAATAACTTTTGTGTACAAAATACCTGATGCCTGCCGACTGACCGGAGTCAGTACGGCAAGCATCGCCTTTGTGTCCACACAAAGGCACTTGTTGGGATAGTCCCAAGCCCTTAATAGAATATACTGCCATTTTATGCTTTACCCCAAGAAAGAACTGAAAGTTCTACGGGAATCCCCAAACTGTATAATTTGCGTAGAGTTTCCGTAGAAATAACATTAACTATCTGTGCATAATCTGATTGAACATATAGCCGCATACATATTTCATCTTTATAACCACTCTTGATTATATTTTCACATAAACCCGAATATTCTGAAAAAAAGGATTTCAGTGCTTCATCAATAGAAAAATAGTCTCTGTATGTATGTTCAAATTCCCACACATTTGTCTCGAGAGGATTGGTATATTTGCTTAATTTATCCCCCTTTGAGGCTGTATTTTGTTGGCTTCATATTAAATTCTTTGGTGATATCCAAAATTGGGCGATTTGTTCTAACTAAAAATGAGCAGTGAAAATCGTTAATTGGTTTCATTGTTTGTCTAGGAACTCCTTTCCTATTCGAATAAGATCCTTGAACGAGAAATTTTGATCATTCCGTTTCCCTTTTTTCAAGAATTCAATATAATCCCCAAAATCTCGTCGTTGTGAAGGAGTCATTTTAAACTTTTTGGCTGCATCTTCGACTTGTTTGATATCAGCTTTCTTGGCGCACATATTATGCACCAGCACTTCCGTGCTGCCAACATAATATGTATGAAATCCCTCAACCTCAAAGTTATACGTTGTTTCCGGTGATTCAAGCAATTCATGCTGAATCTCTTCAAGCACAACATATTTACCGCTTACTGTTACAAGAATATCCCCTGCTCTAAGCTTACATGCTGCCGTCCAGCCTTTTATCGGCGAGTAAAACGGATGCCCCTGCGTACAGATGATTTCTTCGCCTTCAATCGTTAGGTGGATCCATTCCTCCGTTTCATTACGGAACAACTGAACTACTTCTCTCAGTTCCGTTTCTCCGGTTTCCGGATCGGTCGCCCACACAAGGTTTCCCACCTGGACATTTTCTATGAATACTGTACCGCTTGCAGTCAGTACGGCGGTGCCTGCCGCAAAGCAAACGCTGCTTGTCAGCCCCCCTGATATTGCTCCACTGATAGCCCCGGAAAATGCGCCGTCAATTGCGCCCTGTGCTGCCCCGCTGAGTGCGGCTTGTCCGGCTCCTTCCCAGCTTCCGGTTTGCAGTCTGCTTTGGACCGCCCCTCCGACGGCACCCGCAACTGCGCCGGTCACGGCACCTACCGCCGCTCCTTGTAATGCCCCGTTTGCTGCACCAATGGCTATACAGGCAGCGGTTCCGGTTCCGGCAGTTACTGTTGTAACGACAATTACCGCAGCCACCAATACCGTTGCCGTAACGGCAATCTTCACCCCGTTCGGGATCGACCATGTCCCGTCGCTGTCGATATTATTGACCGGATTATTATCGCAATAGGCAAAAAGATTATAGGAAAGCAGTCCTCCGTCGGCCCCAAGAGCGTCAACACCGTCCGCATTGATAAACCTTCGTAATGCCGGATCGTAGTAGCGGCTCTGCAGGTAGTCCAGTCCCGTATCGGCTGGACTAAGTTATGTACCCGGCAGCTGAAAGGCGTGAAAAGAGGCTCTTTTTCTCAGTTGTCCGAGAGTTCAAACGGGGTGCCAGGGGCCGAAGCCCCTGACAAGCTGAATCGTGCCGTCATGATTCGTTGCTTGCGGAGTCAGTTATGCAAGCAACGTGTTTTGTCCCCAAAGCACCGGGTGCTTGCCGACTGAACGGAATCAGTTCGGCAAGCATCGCCTTTGTGTCCACACAAAGACACTTGTTGGGATAGTCTCAAGCCCTTATAGTAGATAAACCATAATTGGATTTTTTGAAATCGAGCACAAGTCTAAGCATCAATTATGCATTTGGCAGTTTCAAATGATATTGAACAAAGTTACGGGTGTTCCCGAGTTTGTGCGTAAGCATCGACAATTAAATCGGCGTACCTTACTGCCTGACGTTCATATCCAATTTCTGTCAGCTCGATATTGTTTATCCATTGAAAGTAATGCGTTAATTCATGCGCGACTGTTCTCAGCACAGCTGCAATGGCATTATCTCGACCACACTTATCAAATAATTCATCATAATCACCGGTTGCGATGCTGATATACGGCTCATCATAATAACTTGAAGGCTCAAAGAAGAATGCAGATACCATATCTCCATCGTGCGCTTTAATGGCATAATTATTTTTAAAATAAATCGGAACTCGTATCGGAAATTCATATGATTTTCTTAACCATTGTACAAAACGCAAAATTGCTTCTTTCAAGTCCAGGTTAATGCCTTTACAAAAACGTAAACGTATTCCTTTTCTCACTTTTGAATAATCAATTAGGTATTTGTAATTGTCGGTTAACCAAATATTCATTTGTTCATATAAACCTTTCATAATTATGTTTGCCAATCATCATTTGAACTTACGATGATCACGTCCCGGAGTGTGCTTTTTAGGCGGTTTTATTTTTTTGTTTGGGTTCGGTTTCCAATCTTTCCCGCCATTCTTCTTCTTTTCTTTCCGCTCTCGCCCTTGCTTTTTTTGATTTGGCCTTCGATACGGGTCATTATCATTTTCATCTTTTGATGCTGCTGCATTTATTGTATTGTCAACACTATCCGCAATAATACATATTTCTACTATAGTAACTAATCCCAAGATTAGGCAACCCGCTCCATATATTATTTCGCCTATAGGCGTAGGTTCTGCGACAGCTGGGGCCCACATTACAGATGACCACCACGATAATACAGCAACTCCGCTTTCTCCGGAAGGATCAATCTCCATTACGGGGTTATTCCCACAGTAAGCAAAGAGGTTAAATCCTGTCAGACTCCCATCCGCGCCGAGATAGTCAATCTCATCAGCATTAATAAACCTTCCAACCTCAGGATCATAGTACCTGCTGGATACATAATAAAGTCCCGTCTCGGCGTCGTAGCGGTATCCTCTGTACCGGTACGGATTTTTCACGCCTACTGTGGATGCCAGAGACCCTGAGGTGGCTCTGAGATTTCCCCAGGCATCATACGTATAAGATACCACGGTATACCCGGTCTTGTCTATGATCCGGATGATATCGCCCTGCGCATTTTTGATGTAGTAATAAGGTTCACCGTTCAGTTCGAAACCGATCAGGGCGCCTGCCGCGTCATAATAGTACCAG
>JAZLJI010000088.1:0-24339 GCA_045617825.1 Lachnospiraceae bacterium | reverse complement strand
TTCGAGGCGCTGTTTGCCCGGCTGCAAGCCGGTGTGCTGAAGCTTTTCCAGGCGGATGAGTCCTACTACGCCCTGCTGATCTCCGGTTCCGGCACCTCCGCCAACGAAACGGTGCTGTCCTCCGTGTTCAAGCCCGGCGAGGCGGCCCTGCTGATCAACAACGGCGAGTTCGGCGGCCGGCTGAAGGAAATTCTGAACAAATATCAGGTGCCCACCTACGAGGTGACGGCGCCCTGGGGCGGCGATCCGGATCTGGCGCAGGCGGAAGAGCTGCTGAAGGCGCATCCCGAGATCAGCTATATCTGCATGGTCTTCCACGAGACCTCCACCTCCATGATCAACCCGGTGAAGGAGGTGGGCGAGCTGGCCGCCAAATACGGCCGTCACTTCTTCACGGACTGCACCAGCGCGGTGGGCGGTCAGTTCATCGACGTGGTGCATAACCATATCGACATGTGCATCGGCGTGGGCGGCAAATGCGTCGGCGCCTTCCCCGGCGCGGCCTTCGTCTGCGGCAAGGAAGCGCTGATGAAGGAGATCACGCCTGAGCAGGGCAAGAACGTATACCTCAATCTGGCCAAGCATTATCTGAAGGCCAAGGAATGCCACCAGACGCCCAATACCCCCAACGTGACCCTGTTCTGGGCCCTGGAGGCGGCGCTCCGCCTGACGCTGGAGGAGGAAACGCTGGAGGGGAAGATCGCCCGCTATCAGCACTGCGCCGGGATCCTGCGGCAGGGCATGCGGGAGCTGGGACTGCGCTTCCTGCTGCCGGAGGACAAGATGGCGAATACGGTGACCTCGGTATTCCTGCCGAAGGACAAGCCGGTGCGGGAATTCATCGCCGCGATCCTGCAGGAGGGCTATACGGTCTACGAAGGGAAAGGCCATCTCCTCGAGGAGAATATGTTCCAGGTGGCCAACATGGGCGCCATTTATCCGGAGGATTGCTATCGCTTCCTGGAGGCCCTGAAGCGAACGCTGTAAAGCGAAATACCAAGGAGCACCGGAGTGCCGGTGCTCCTTTTTGGAAGGCTTCGCCGGGCGGAGCCCGAAAACGGCGGGGGAACGCGGCGGGAGCCGGCGGACCCGGCCGGGGTTTCCGAAATATTTTTATATTTCATAGAGTTTTCATTGGACAAGTGCCGCTTCCATGATATGATGAAAGCAGCCCCGAAGAAGGGCGATGAAGGAGTCGATCAATGAACGAAGACAGAAACGATAAAGACCCGAAGAACAGCCGCCGCTGGGTGTGGATCCTGCTGCTGGCCATGACGGGAGCAATGCTGCTTTCCTGGTTCTCGCGATCCCTGCTGTCGGGGAGGAGCAGTCTCTCCTACGACGAGTTCCTGGAGATCCTGGATACCGGGAACGTGGAGCTGGTGGTCTTCGACGAGTATCATAATAAGATCACAGCCACGGTGGTCAGCGAGAACAAGCTGGTCCGGGAGACCTATTCCACCGCGCTGGTGGACAAGGAGGCGGCGCTGGCCATCATCCGGGAGAAAAATATCCCCTACGAGGGCACGGTGGTATCCTCCGGCGCCTGGGTCTCCATCGTCATGTACGCGATGCTTTTCGCCGTGATGTTCTTTTCCCTCCGGAGCATGCGGAAGGGCGGCGGACTGCTGGGCGGCATGACCAATTCCACCGCCAAGATGTACGTCCAGAAGGAGACCGGCGTGGATTTCTCCCAGGTGGCCGGTCAGGACGAGGCCAAGGAATCGCTGGTGGAGATCGTGGAATTCCTGCATGATCCCGGCCGCTACGCGGACATCGGCGCCAAGCTGCCCAAGGGCGCGCTGCTGGTGGGCCCGCCCGGTACCGGTAAGACCCTGCTGGCCAAGGCCGTGGCAGGCGAGGCCAAGGTGCCGTTTTTCTCCCTGGCAGGCTCGGATTTCGTGGAAATGTTCGTGGGCATGGGCGCCTCCCGTGTGCGCTCTCTGTTCAAGGAGGCCCAGCAGATGGCCCCCTGCATCATCTTTATCGATGAGATCGACGCCATCGGCAAATCCCGCGACTCCCGCTACGGCGGCAATGACGAGCGGGAGCAGACCCTGAACGCGCTGCTGGCGGAAATGGACGGCTTCGATTCCTCGAAGGGCGTTTTCATCCTGGCCGCGACCAACCGGCCCGAGGTCCTGGACCCGGCCCTTTGCCGCCCCGGCAGACTGGACCGGCGGATCATCGTGGACAAGCCCGACCTGAAGGGCCGTATCGCCGTGCTGAAGGTCCATGCCAAGCACGTAAATATCGATGAGACGGTGGATTTTCAGGAGGTGGCTCTGGCGACCTCCGGCGCCGTGGGCTCCGACCTGGCCAATATGGTCAATGAGGCCGCGATCCTGGCGGTAAAGAAGGGACGGAATTACGTGTGCCAGCAGGATCTGCTGGAATCCGTGGAGGTGGTCATCGCCGGCAAGGAAAAGAAGGACCGGGTGATGAACGAGAAGGAAAAGCGGACGGTCGCCTATCACGAGGTGGGCCACGCCCTGGCCAGTGCTCTGCAGAAGAACACGGAGCCGGTGCAGAAGATCACCATCGTGCCCCGGACCATGGGGACCCTGGGCTACGTGATGCAGACGCCCGAGGAAGAAAAATTCCTGATGACCAAGCAGGAGCTGGACGCCGAGCTGGTGACCCTGCTGGCCGGCCGGGCCGCGGAGGAGCTGTTCTTCGAATCCGTGACCACCGGCGCGTCGAACGATATCGAAAAGGCCACGAAGCTGGCCCGCTCCATGGTGACCCGCTTCGGCATGAGCAAGGAATTCGGCCTGATGGGTCTGGAAACGGTGGAGGACGAGTATCTGAACGCCCGCACCCTGATGAACTGCGCGAATGAGACCGCGGCCCGGGTGGACCGGGTGGTGGGAGAGATGCTGGAGACCGCGTATGCCGAGTCCAAACGGCTGCTGTCGGAAAACCAGGAGGCCCTGCACCGGATCGCCGCCTTCCTTCAGGAAAAGGAGAGCATCACCGGTAAGGAATTCATGCAGCTCTTAAACGAGGTCCGGGCGGAAGCGCAGACGGCAGAGGTCTCCGCTCCCGCGGAGGAGAACACGGCAGCGTACGAGCCCGCGCAGCAGTAAGCCGCCGCAGTCAGAAAGAAAAACGGATATCCGGGAAGGTCTCCCGGGTATCCGTTTTTTGTCCCGCGGCCTCCGAGAAGCGCGCAGGAGTCTGATCACGCAATGTCCGTCACGGTCAGGACGCCGTCCTCCACCCGGAACTGCACGTTCCTTCCGGCGAAATGACAGCCGTAGATCCGGGAGGCATCCTGCTGATAGCGGGGGCGCGGGTCCAGGGAGAGCATTTCCCGAAGACCCGCCTGTTCCTCGGGCGCCACGCGCCGCAGCAGCTCCTCCGGGATCACGACGGCGAGCCGGGCGTCCTTGTGGACCTCGGCAAAGCTGCCCAGCGCCTCGGGCCGGCAGTCCGTATAGGGGATATAGGGCTTGATATCGTAGATCGGGGTGCCGTTCATCAGGTCTGCTCCGGAGACCGTGAGGATGGCGCCGTCCGCCGCCTCCGGCTCCAGCTTCACCAGCTTCACGCAGGAGAGCCCGATGGGATTGGGCCGGAAGGGACTTCTGGTGGCAAATACCCCCTTCCGCGCGTTCCCGCCCAGCACCGGGGGCCGCACGGTGGGAGACCAGCCCGCGGCCTCATTGGCGGAAAAGCACCAGAGCAGCCAGAGGTGGGAATACTCCTCCAGGCCTCTGAAGGCTGCGGGGACCCGGTATTCCGGCTCAAAGACGATCCGGGACAGCACGTGCTCTGCCAGGCCGCTTTGCCGGGGCACGCCGAACTTCTCCTCGTAGCTGTTCTCGATATGAGCGATGATCTTCATGACGGCTTCCTTTCTCCGGCGGCGGAGCCGGGGAGGTCAGGTCCGCCGCGCAGCGGCTCCGGCCCTGCGGCTTCCTGCCTGACTGCCTCTATCATAGCACCTGCAGCGCAAAAGGAAAACAGAAAAATCGTGGCAGGGCTTCGGGAAATATGCTATAGTGAAGGCAGCAAGTACGAAACGGGAGGCGGAAGATGACTGCGGCAGATCTGACACCGGGAATGGTGCTCCTCGTGATAGACGGGGTATTTTTAGGCTCCTTTATGGACGGCATCGCGGGCGGCGGAGGCCTGATCACGCTGCCGACCTATCTGCTGACCGGCCTGCCCACGCATATCGCGCTGGGTACCAACAAGCTGTCCTCCTGCATCGGGACCACGGTCTCGACGGCGCGCTTCATCAAAAACGGCAAGGTGGACTGGCTGCCGGCCGTCGGCTCCATTCCCCTGGCGCTGCTGGGCGCTCACCTGGGGACCAGACTGCAGCTGCAGGTCTCGGAGCGCTGGCTGCAGTATTTGCTGCTGCCGGTGCTGCCGCTTGTGGCCTTCGTGGTCCTAAAGCAGAAGAGCTTCCCCGAGGAACCCGGGCAGATCGGCCGGCGGAAGCAGCTGGCCGTCATCTGGGCCGCCTCGCTGATCATCGGGACCTATGACGGCTTCTACGGCCCCGGGACCGGCACCTTCCTGCTGCTGATCTACTGCAATCTGGCGAAGATGGACGTGCGCACCGCCGGAGGCAACGTGAAGGTGACGAATCTCTGCTCCAACGTGGCCGCCATGTTCACCAGTCTGTCCCAGGGCAAGGTCTTCGTGCTGCTGGGCCTGATCGGCGCGGCAGCGGCCGTCGCCGGCCAGTATCTCGGCTCCGGCCTGGCCCTGAAGAACGGCTCGAAGATCGTGAAGCCGGTGGTCATCGCGGTGCTGATCCTGCTGGCCGTGAAGGTCGTGAGCGGCCTGATGGGGGGATGACAGCAAAGTTTTCTTTGACATTTTCTCCCGGACAGGGTAAGATCGAAGCAGTTGAAGGTCTGTGCGCAATTGTTCTGCAAATCAGTAAGGAGGTCGTGAACGATGAAAAAAATCTTTTCTTTGCTGCTCATTCTTTGTTTAGCCGTTTCGCTGTGCGCTGCCTGCGGCGCGAAAAATGAAGCCGCCGTGAGTACGGGGGAAACGGACACCGAGGCCCCGGGCACGGAGCTCCAAAGCACCGAAGAGGTACCGACTCAGGCGGAGCTCGACAGGACGATGAGAGTCGGCTTCGGGAGAGCCGAGATCACCCCGGACGATCCGGTCCCGCTTGCCGGATACGGCACGAGCTATAAGCGGATCTCGCAGAACGTTCTGGACAAGCTGTATACGAACTGCATCGCGGTCTCGGACGCCGAGAACAATACGGTCCTGCTCTTTGTCAACGACACCATCGATTCGGCCTACTATAAGGAAGCCGCGGCGGCCGTAAGCCGGGCGACGGGCGTGCCGGAGAGCCATATCATGATCGCCGGGACCCACACGCATTCCGCGCCTGACGTGGGTCAGAGCAACGACAGCGGTATCATCAACTACCTGAACAAGCTGTATGCCGCGCTGAGCGAGGCCGGGAAGGCGGCGATCGCCGATCAAAAGGAGGCCTCCCTGTACGACGCGAAGGGCGAGATCGTCGGGCTGAATTTCTGCCGGCATTACCTCCTTACGAACGGGACCTACGCCGGAGACAATTACGGCGATTTTACCTCGGCGCCCATCAAGAGCTACGAGACCGAGGCCGACCATGAAATCCAGCTCCTTGTCTTCAAAAGAGAAGGCGCGAAGGATATCTGGGTGACCAACTTCCAGGTGCATCCCCACAGAACGGGCGGCATGGAAAAATACGATATTTCCTCGGATATCGCGGGCTCCTTCCGGGATTACGTCGAATCGAAGGAGGACGTCAACTGCGTTTACATGACCGGCGCTGCCGGGAACATCAATCCCACCAGCCGCATCCCGGAGGATATGCTGACGGAGGATTATAAGGTCTGGGCGCAGATCTTCGGCGACAAGGTCATTGAGCTCTCCGGCGCGCTTACGCCCCTCGAGGGCGGCCCCGTAAAGGTGACCACGGAAGCCTTTACCGGAAGGATCGATCATTCCATGGACGGTATGGTAAATCTTGCCCAGACCATCTACACGGAATTCCAGCGCAGCGGAGAAAGAGGACGGCTTGCCGAGATCGGCGCTCCCTACGGGATCCACAGCGTATATCACGCGTCGGCCATCATCGTCAAGAGCCAGCTGGGCGCGACGGGAGGCTTCAACGTCAGCACCGTATCCTTCGGTGACGTCGGGATCGCCTGCGTGCCTTACGAAATGATCGACCGGAACGGCATGGCGATCAAGGCGAACGAATACCAGAAGCTGACGCTGGTCATGAGCTGCTGCAACGGCTCGAATTCTTACATCCCCGCCGACTACTGCTACGATAACACCTGCTATGAGGCTGATCAGTGCAGATACGAAAAGGGCACGGCGGAGAAGCTGCAGGAGATGTTTCTGGGCATGTTGAAGGCTCAGGCCACCGGAGAGACCTACGAAGCGCCTACGCAGGGCGCCGAGGAATCCACTCAGTCTGCAGAAAACCCCACGCAGGCTCCCGTAAAGACGCTGCGGAACCTTGCCCTCGGCTCCACCGTTACCACCACCTACTCCACGGGGAAGGACATCATCAACCCGGTGACGAACCTGCCGCAGTACTGGAAGGAAGCGACCCAGAGCGTTTGGAACCCCATTGAGAACATCATTGACGGCAATACCATGCCGATCGTGGGAACGAGCTGCCAGTATCCCTGGGATGAGGACGGATATATCCTGTTCGATCTGGGAGACGAGTATATCGTGACCGGCACGTATATGTACAACTATGAGTGGCCGTATCAGTGGTGCATCAACGAGGCCTGGTCGGTATACGGCTCGGTCGACGGGGTGGAATTCACCAAGCTGGCGGATTATGCCATCGATACGTCCGCATTTACCGAAAGCGTTCAGTACGCATCGGGCATCAGAGGCGGTCAGCCTGACGGCGGCGATTTCGAAGCCCTCACGACGGCCAGATACATCAAGCTGGTCATCGATAAGGTCTTCGTCGGAGCCGGGGAAAATACCCGCTCCGTCGAGGATATCCGCGCCGGAAGGACCACGCAGAACGGCGGCGACTGGGCTGACGTGCGGATGTACGAGTTCCAGATCATGGGCTACGAAAAATGATCTCCCGGGATCGGCCTGAGGGCTGAGGACGGGCGAAGGGCTTCGGGGCGGCGCGCCTGCTCCGAAGCCCTTTTTCTGCTCCGCGCGCCCTGCCGGACGCGTGAGCTCCCGCCGCGGCGCGGAACGGCTTCCCGCTTCCGCCGTCCTCCCGGGCAGGGTCTGCTCCTTCGGGATAAGCTTTTGACAAAGCGGCGGGAACATGGTATACTGAATAAATTCGGGAGATCCCCGAAAAAGGAGACATATCATGGCTAAAGATTGTTCAAATACTTCCTGTACCAGAGAAAGCTGCGAGGGCTGCCCCTCCAAGCAGCAGGATTTCCGGGCACCCATGAACGGGAGCAGCCGGGTGAAGCACGTGATCGGCGTCATCAGCGGCAAGGGCGGCGTCGGCAAATCCTCCGTCACGGCGATGATGGCGGTGAAACTGCGTCAGCTGGGATACCGCGTGGGCATCCTGGACGCGGGTATCACCGGTCCTTCGATCCCCCGGATGTTCGGCGTGGATCAGATCCCCGGCCTGAAGGGCGAGGAGATGCTGCCTGCCGTGACCGATACCGGGATCGAGATCATGTCCATCAATCTGCTGATGGAGGATGAGACGCAGCCGGTGATCTGGAGAGGCCCGGTGCTGGGCACGGTGATCAAGCAGTTCTGGAGCGAGGTCGTCTGGGGCGAGCTGGATTATCTGCTGGTGGATATGCCGCCCGGAACCGGCGACGTGGCTCTGACGGTGTTCCAGTCCCTGCCGGTGGAGGGCGTCTATCTGGTGACCACGCCCCAGAGCCTGGTGGAGATGATCGTCTCCAAGGCCTATCAGATGGCCGAGATGATGAATATCCCGGTGCTGGGCCTGGTGGAGAACTTCAGCTACCTGAACTGCCCGGACTGCGGGAAGAAGATCTATCCCTTCGGGGTAAGTCACAACAAGGAATGGGCAAAGTCCAAGCAGCTGCCCTTTGTGGAAGCGCTGCCGCTGGATCCCGCCATGCCCGCCTTTGCCGACCGGGGGAAAATGGAATACTACGAGGCACCGGCGCTTACCGGACTGGAAGATACGCTGCCGAAGGATAAAGCATGAAAAAGAACAGCATTCGCCGCATAGGCGCCCTGCTGCTGGTGCTGGTGCTGCTTTCCCTGAGCCTGCCTGCCCGGGCCGCGAACGTGCCCGACGCGCAGCTGAAGACCACGCCTATAGGCAGGAGCGACCACGGCTTTTACGCGGCAAAGGGTTTTCTGAACGCGCCCGCGGCGCCGGACATCGGCGCGGAGGCGGCGATCCTGGTGGAGCTGAATTCCGGCACCGTCGTATATGAAAAGAATATCCACGAGCGCCTGTATCCGGCCAGCATCACCAAGGTGATGACGACCCTGCTGGCCATCGAGAATATCCCGTTCACCGATACCATCACCCTGTCCCACGCCTCGGTCACGGACCTGGAGGACGGCGGCTACGATTACCGCTTTTACGAGGGGGAGACCTTTTCCGCGGAGGACGGCTTTTACGCCTTCTTCCTGGAATCGGTCAATACCATCGGCCACGCGATCGCGGAGCATCTGGACGGCAGCGTGGCGGCCTTCGCGGATCGGATGAACGCCAGGGCGAAGGAATTGGGAGCGGCAGAGACCAGCTTCCGCAATCCGCACGGGCTGAATACCTATTGGCCGGAGCATCTGACCAGCGCCCACGACATGGCGAAGATCCTGTGGGGCGCCATTGAGAACGATACCTTCCGCCGGCTGGCCGGCTCGCCGACCTCTACCCTTACCGACGGCAGAGGCAACGTCCTGACCTGCACCCACGGCTTTCAGGTGTTCAGATCCGACACTGCCCGCTACGACAAACGGGCGGTGGCCGGCAAGACCGGCTATACCAATGCCGCCGGCTATACCCGGGTCCTGTACGCCAAGGAGGGCGACCTGGATTATATCGCCGTGGTGATGCGCTGCAGCAGCAACGACGGCGCCTACGGCGACGTCAGGAAGCTACTGGACTACGGCTTCAATAATTTTACTCTGGTGGATCTGCCTGCGCGGGCGGAGGCGGAGGCCTTCCTGCCGGCGCTGGAGGACGAGAAGGCCTACTTCTGTCTGGAGGGCGCGCCGACGGCCTACAATAACGGCCTGCTGCTGGTCCCGAAGGCTTCGGCCGGACAGGACTGGAAGGGGGCTCTGGTCACTGACGGAAACGGCCTGAAGCTGTCCTTAACGCTGGACGGCGCCGAGCTGGCGTCCTGCAGCGTCAAGCTGCAGCTCGAGGCTCCCGAGTCCGCGCCTTCGGGGCAGGAGACGCAGCCCGGCAGCACGAAAAAGCCGAAGGAAAGCAGGGAATCGACGGAAAGACAGACGGCGGATCCGTCCGCGAGCGCGGAGGGCTCCACGGAGGGCGCGGGCGAGGATGTGGGCGGCTCTGCCGGCCCGGTCATCGGCCTGATCGCCGTGAGCGTCCTGCTGTTCCTGACCCTGGGCGCCATCATGATCCTGGCGCTGCAGAACCGGGACCTGAAGCAGAAAATGCGCCGCCACAGCCGCATCAAGAGAGAGGAATAAGACACGTGGAAACGCTGTACGTCAAATATTTCAACCCCAAGCTCCCGCCCCTGGAGTACGTTGCCGGAAAATCCGACTGGATCGATCTGCGGGCGGCGGCCGACGTGGCCTTTCAGCCCGGCGAGATGAAGCTGATCCCCCTGGGGATCGCCGTGAAGCTGCCTGCGGGCTATGAGGCGCACATCGCGCCCCGCAGCAGCACCTTCAAGCACTTCGGGCTGCTGCAGGTCAACAGCGTCGGGGTGGTGGACGGCAGCTACTGCGGAGACAACGATCAGTGGTTCGTCCCGATGCTGGCCACCCGGGAGGTGCTGGTCAGAGAGGGCGACCGGATCTGCCAGTTTCGCATTATGCGGAACCAGCCGCCGTTAGAGTTCGTGACGGCGGAGCATCTGGAGAGCGAGGACCGCGGAGGCTTCGGCAGCACCGGAGTCCGCTGAGGCCGTTTTCGGCCGAAAAGGCGCGGAAATTTTCGTTTCAGTAGACATTTTCCGGAAAATGTGTTATTATCCGATAAAATAGCTGTCGAGGTGAAGCATGCAGGATATCAACCATCATGTCGGCATACGGATACGTTTATACAGAAAACTGAAGCGGTATACACTGGACGCGCTGGCGCAGAAGATCCATAAAAGCAAGGCGACCCTGTCCAAGTATGAGAACGGTGACATCACGGTGGACGTGGAGACCCTGTTCGACCTGGCGGAGGCCCTGCAGGTGACGGTGTACCAGCTGCTGGACGTGGGCGGAAAGGAGCCGGACCCGCAGGCGGGGGAATGCCACCGCTTTTTCGCCCGCAGCTGGGTCTACGTGTATTTCTACGACGGGCGGTACCGGAAGCTGGTCCGGAACATGCTGGAGATCCGGCAGGGCGGAGGGACCGCGGCGGTCACCTTTTACAACGATCTGCCCAGCCTGGAGAAGCCGGAGGCCTGCCGGAACCTGTATTTCGGGCACATGGAGTCCTTTGACACCGTGACCAATTTCATCCTGGAGAGCCAGAGCAATCACGTGGAGCAGATGACGCTGACGGCGATGAATCCTCTGGACCGGCGGAACCGGGTGGCGGGGATGCTGACGGGCATGAACCGTGATTCTCTGCTGCCGGTCTCCATCAAGGTATGCTTTTCCACCGAGCCCCTGGAGGAAAACGAGGCGCTGGAGGAGGAACTGATGCTCTCGGCCAAGGACATCAAGACGATCAAGAAGCTGAACATGTTTACGGTAGAGCAGTAACGAACACTTGCATTTGCCGTTGGGATTCGTTATACTGAACGCAGTACCACAAAGGAGGTAACTTATGATCACGCAGGATAAAGTTAAGGCGGGCAGCACCATCTTCCTGGAAGGTGCCTGGGAGATGCTTTGCTACGTCATAAAGACCGGTAAGGTCGGCATTTACGCCAAATACGGCACGCCGGAGGAGAAGCTTCTGGTGGAGCTGGGCCCCGGAAAGATCTTCGGAGAAATGGGCCTGGTCGAGGCCAAGACCCGTTCCGCCTCCGCGGTAGCGCTGGAGGATACGGAGCTGACTAAATTTGACAGCGCCAGCCTGGCGGATTTCCTGGAGAAGGAGCCGGCAACGGTGATGGCCATCCTGCAGAACATGAGCGGCCGGTTAAGAGAGCTGTCCGGTCAGTATCTGGAGGCTGCCGAAACGGTGGCCGAGGTCCTGGAGGCCGAGAATAAGAAGAAGCCGTCTCTGCCGGAGAGGATCATGATGATTATCGCCATCGGTGATGAATTTGCCGCCAGCGCGGACTATCTGGAGTCGGGGATGGATTATCTCTACTATCATAACGGTGCGAGGTTCATGTGATGACGAGTCTGATCAAGGTAAAAAAGGGAAGCGTGATCTTCTGGGAGGGTGCCCAGGAGAATTGGATGTATGATATCCGCTGGGGCAGTGTGGCGATCTTCGCCAACTACCAGGAGACGGGAGAGCAGAAGCTGGCGACCATGGAGGCCGGTGCCTATTTCGGAGAAATGGGCCTGATCGAGGAGGCGCGCCGTTCCGCGACGGCGGTGGCCCTTACCGACTGCCAGCTGCTGAAGATCACCGAGGCGGATTTCCAGGAATACTGCCAGGAGCATCCCGGCAAGGTCCTGTCCATCATGCAGCAGATCAGCGGCAGAATGCGGGCCCTGACCGGCGACTACATGAAGGTCAGCAAGCTGCTGGCTGAGTACAATAAGGCTCAGGAAGCCGGGGAGGAGATCCCTTCGGAGCTGATGAAGGCCATGAAACAGGTGGCCGCGAAGGCGAAGAAATAAGATGCTTCAGATACAGCCGCAATTTCGTCAGAAGGAAAGCTATGAGGCTCTGGCCGCGAGAGAAGGCTTGGGCTTTGAGGTCCTGGAGCTTTGCTTTTCTCAGAAGAAGGAAGTGCGGGATTGGTATGAGCGCTGTGGGGCGGTTACGTCGCTCCACGGCGCTTTTATTGACGTTAATCCGGGAAGCGGCGACAAGGATTTCCGGCTGCTGTCCCAGAAAAAATGCGAGGAGAGCTGCGCGCTGGCGCTGGCCCTGGGCGCGAAGCAGGTGGTGTTCCATTCCTCCTGCTTCCCGAACCTGCGGGGCGGCTATCTGGAGGGCTGGCTGGCCTACTGCTCCATGTTCTATCAGGAGCTGGCGGAGCGCTATCCCCTGACGGTCTGCATTGAGAACAGCTTCGATCTGGATCCCGGACCGATCCGCCTGCTGATCGATGAGACCGCCCATCCCCGGGTGAAGGCCTGCCTGGACCTGGGACACGCCCTGTGCTCCCGGACGCCGCTTGAGGACTGGATCGACGGCTTGGCCGGGAGGATCGGCTATCTGCATTTGTCGGATAATCAGGGATACTTTGACGACCACCTGCCGTTAGGTGCCGGCAAATTGCCCTGGGAGCCCGTCAGAGCGCTGCTGGGGCAGCTGCCCCCGGATACCCCGATGACGCTGGAGGTGGGCAATCTGGCCGGCATAGAGGCGTCATTGGCCTTCCTGAAGAAGGAACGGCTGCTGCCGTAAGGAAACGGAGAGCGAAACATGAGCGGACCCTCGAGGGACAACATCATATTGAGCATTTACCGGGACATGGCGGAGGGAGTCATGACCATCGGCCTTTCCGGCGTGATCGAGCTGGTGAACGGCGCCGCGCTGCGGATCCTGAACCGGAAGGAGGAAGAGCTGCTGGGGAAGAGATTTGCCGGCTGCTTTTTCGGTGACCCGGAAAATGACGCCTTTAATCAGGCGGTGCTGGACGCGGTGTATCAGCCCGAATGCAGCCACGAGAGCCTGGTCCCATATCATAACGGAAACTCAATGAGGCAGCTGCGGATCACCTCCTCCTGTCTGAAGGAGGAGCGGGCGACCGCGGTGATCCTGGTGATCTCCGATATCACGGAGCTGGCGGAGCTTAAGGACGCGGTCCGGGCCATGGCGGAGATCAAGGCCCTGAACGACCGGTTGGAGCTGCGCAACAAGCTGCTGGCGGAGACCTTCGGTCGCTATATTTCCGACGAAGTGGTCAGCCAGCTGCTGGATACGCCCGGCGGCCTGGCTTTGGGGGGCCGGAAGCGGGAGCTGACGGTGATGATGAGCGACCTCAGAGGCTTTACCGCCCTTTCGGAGCGGATGCCGGCTCAGGAGCTGCTGGCCATGCTCAATCATTACCTGGGCGCCATGACGGAGGAGATCCAGCGCTATCACGGGACCATCATCGAATTTATCGGCGACGGGATCCTGGCGATCTTCGGCGCTCCCGGCGAACGTCCGCAGCACGCCGCGGAGGGCGTCGCGGCGGCACTGGCCATGCAGCGCGCCATGGCGGACGTCAATGCCTGGAACCGGGAGAAGGGCTATCCCGAGCTGGAAATGGGGATCGGCATGGGGACCGGCGAGGCGATCGTCGGCAATATCGGCAGCGAGAAACGCACCAAATACGGCGTGACCGGCAGCATGGTCAATCTCTGCGGCCGGATTGAAAGCTATACCGTGGGCGGGCAGCTGCTGATCTCGCCCCGCACGCGGGAGCTGGTGCAGGCCGAGCTGACGGTCGAGAGCAGCCTGACGGTGAAGCCGAAGGGGGCGGGCGAGCCCTTTGAGGTCTATTCCGTGACCGGCATCGGCGCGCCCTATGACGTCCGGATCGGGAGAGAGGAGGAACCGCTCAGGCCCCTTGCCCGTCCCTGCCCTGTCGAGTTCCTCGCCATCGACGGCAAACACGTCGGCGGGGAGCTGCTGTCCGGCTGCTTCACGGCGCTTTCTGCCCGGGAGGGCCTGCTGCGCACGGAGGCGGCCCTGAAGCCCTACGATAATCTGGAAATGGAGATCGGTCTGCCCAGGCGGCTGTATGCCAAGGTCCTGCGGCAGGAGAACGGGTGGCTGCTGCGCTTTACCGCCAAACCGGAAGGCTTTGACGCCTGGGCGGAGGGACGCTGAAGCAGCGCCGAATCCACACCCCCAAAATTCTTTTGACCACCGCTCTGCAGGTACGCAGCGGTGGTCTTTTTTTGCGGAAGGGCCGCTGCGGTCGGCTTCATGCCACACGGATCACGCCCGGGCAGCCTTTCTGCTCCGCGGACTACGCCGCCACGGCCTTTCCGCCCCGCGGCCATGCCTCTGCGGCGATGAGAGTTCCGGGCCCGGGCGGTACACTATGGGCCTGTGCACTTCTCCCGGAGGCACCCTCGCCATTCGCGTAAAGGCCGATGCCTTTCCGCTCAGGGCTCGGCGCAAATGACTTTCGGAAACCGTCATTTGCGGCCTCCTCCCGAAGCTCCGGGCCCATGTACCGCCAACGGGCCCTCCACATATCGCCGCCGGGGCATGGTCCGCGTGGCTCCCCCAGGTTCTTAGTATCCCTCCGTCAGCCGCAAGGAAGGCTTCGGCTGAGTGAGGCGGATTCCCTGCCGCCGAACGAGCCGAGACTCGAACGAGAACGCATAAGGCGTTCTCGCGACTGTCTCGGTTGCCGAAAAAGACGACCGCAGCGGCCCCTTTCAATCGAATAAAAAAGAAGCCACCGCTTTGCGTTCGCAGAGCGGTGGCCAAAAGGGTTAGGGGGTGCGGGGGGAAGGGACTGCGGCCGAAGGAAGATTTGCTGCGCAAATCTTTGAAGTCGCTCAAAGCCGCGACGGGCTCCCTCGAGTTTCCTTACGGAAACTCGGGGGCAGAATCGCAGCTCTGAGATGCGCCCTCCCCCCAAAAGCTTGAGGCATCCGCCTCAAAGAAAGCGGAGTCTGAGGCATCCGCCTCAAAAAACCTTATTTCTCCGGGGAATCCTCTTGTAAGGGGGCCTCCCCCTTGCAAATCACTCCCATGGAAAGGGCTTTCTTCGGGCATCCGCTGACGCAGAGTCCGCAGCCTTCGCAGGCCTCCCGGTCGATCGTCCAGGTCTTGGCGGCCCGGTCTACGGTGATGGCTTCCTGCGGGCATTTTTTGGCGCAGAGCGTGCAGTAAACGCAGGCTTCCTGATTGAAGATGACGCCTTCGGGCTCAGGCTCCGCGAAGGAGAGGGCCTTCTTCGGGCATTTGCCGATGCAGAGGCCGCACTTGGCGCAGAGGGTATCGTCCACCGCCCAGGTCTTGGCGGCCCGGTCTACGGTGATGGCGCCCTCGGGGCAGTTCCTGGCGCAGAGGGTGCAGAACACACAGTCGGCGGAGACGGTCAGCCTGCCCTTCACGAGGGACTTGATCCGGGAACCGACGACGACCAGGTCCTCGCGGTTTTCGGCCCACATATGATAGTCCTCCGTCAGGGTGATGGCCTTGGTGGTGCAGAAGTCCTGGCAGGTGCCGCAGAAGGTGCAGGAGGTCAGATCGAAACGGTAGGTGATCTTCTGACCGCCCTCGACCTCCTCAAAGCTGCGGGTGATGGCAGCGGGAGAGCAGACCTTGACGCAGCTGCCGCAGTTGACGCATTTTTCGGGATCGTAGGCGATGCGGCCGCGGTAGCCCTTCTTGGCGGGAACGTTTTCCGCCGGAAAATTCTCCGTGCTGGGCTTTTTGAACAGATTGGACAGCGCGACCTTCAGAAAGGGCAGCTTACTCATTGGTTTCCTCCTTCTGCGCACCGGCTTCTTCGGCGGGGCCTTCTTGTTCGGGAGCAGCCTCCTTTTCGGGAGCGGCTTCCTCAGCAGGAGCAGCCTCCTTTTCGGGAGCAGCCTCCTCAGCAGGAGCGGCCTCCTCGCTCGGCAGGGCTTCCTCCTCAGGCAGGTCTTCCTCGGAGGCCTTGGCCCGGGAAGCGGCCTTGTCGGCGGCCTTTTCGGCCTCATACATGGCCTTGCGCTTCTGCGCCAACAGCTTTGTGGCGTGATACAGGCCCTCGATGATGGCTTCGGGCTTGGGCGTGCAGCCGGCAATGGCAACGTCCACGTGGACGAACTGCTCTAACGGCGCTTCCACGGAATAGCTGCCCTTGAACACGTTGCCGCTCTGGGGGCAGGAGCCGATCGTTACGATGCAGCGGGGCTCCGGGACCTGCTCCAGTGTACGGAGCAGACGGTCCTTGGATTGGCTGGTGATGGGGCCGGTCACCACGACGATGTCCGCGTGACGGGGCGATCCAGCCAGCTTGAAGCCGAAGCGCTCCACGTCGTAGCGGGGCGTCAGGCAGGCGACCAGCTCGATGTCGCAGCCGTTGCAGGAGCCGGTATTGACATGGTAGAGCCAGGGGGATTTGGACGCGCTTTTGGCGATCAGATTCTTAAACATCTCTACCTCCTTACAGACCGAACCAGGCCAGCACCAGGCTGATCAGGGCCAGTCCGGACACCGCGGTCCAGTAGAATTTCAACAAATGCTCGATCTTCAGACGGGCGCAGACGGCATGCAGCAGCGTCATGCTGACGAGGGTGATCACCGCGGCGATGGCCAGGACCACCAGCCCGCTCAGGAAGGCGGCATTTCCCAGGCGGATGCCGCCCAGGAAGAGGGCCGTAAAGAGCGCGGTCATGACGAACATCTTGAGAGAGCCGTTCAGCTTGAACAGGGCCAGAGGGGCGCCGCTGTATTCCACCAGGGGACCTTCGCAGATCTCGGTCTCGGCCTCGGCCACGTCGAAGGGCTGGGTGCCGACCTCGGCGGGGATGACCAGCAGCAGCGCGAGAGCGGCGGGGATCATGCTCCAGTGGAAGAGCAGGCAGCCGTTTTCGCCCTGCCAGGCAGCGATCTCACCGAGAGAGAAGCAGAGGCTGCCGCCGCCGACCTTCTTGGCTACGGCCAGGAAGACCAGGATAAGGGGCAGCTCGTAGGCCATCATGGTGACCATTTCCCGGGAAATGCCTACGCCGGCAAAGGGCGAGCCGGAGGCCGCGCCGCCGATGATCATCGCCACGCCCGGAATGGTGAGCAGGTACAGCAGCACGATCAGGTCCGCCGTGCCGTTGAAGCGGGTCACGGTCATCCCACACAGGGGAATGAACAGGATCATGATGGAAAGTGAGACCGTGCCGATCACCGGCGCGCCCAGATAGGCCAGCTTGTTGGCGTTGTGGGGAATGATAGTCTCCTTGCCTAACAGCTTGAGGAAGTCGTACAGGGGCTGGATCAGCGGCGGTCCCACCCGCCGCTGCATGCGGGCCAGGACCTTCCGGTCGAGACCGGCCAGGAACAGTCCGGCCACACCGGCAAAGAGAAAGCCGGGGTAGATCAGTACGTAGAGCAGGATAGTGAGCATATCGTTTATGGCTGGCATGATATCCCCTCCTTACAGAAAGATAAAGGCAAAGAGCACGATGAGGGCGGCGCCTGTTACCGCCAGCAGCGCGTAATCGTTCACGCTGCCGGAGTGCAGGCCGTCCATGACCTTAAAGTAGCCCTTCCAGTTCTTCTTGAAGCCCCAGAACAGATCGGAGCCGCCAAGGTGAGAGTGCTGCGCTTTTTCGCCGCCGAAGAAGGTGGCGTATTTGCCGTCGGGGATATCCTCGGCAGGCGCTTCGTCCGCCTCGACCCGCCCCCGCTCCCGATCGCCCAGGACGATCACCAGGGAGATGGCGATGAAGCCGATGACGAAGAGCAGCAGCCAGAGCATGGGATCCCACAGGCTGAGATAGCCGCTGGGGACCTCGATATTGGCGGCGGAATGCAGGGCGGCGTAGCCCTTGCCCATCATGGTATTGATGTACTTGGTGACGTCCAGCAGGGAGACCACGGCGGGCTTCAGCACCCAGTCCATGACCTGATCGTAGAAGATACCGGAGACCAGGCAGGCGGCGGAGAGCAGGATCATGGGGATCTGCATCATCACCGGCACTTCCTTTGCCCCGGCAAGCTCAGGCCGGAGCTGACCGAAAAATGCGGAGGCCGCGACCTTGATGAAGGAGGCCAGGGTCATGACCGAGACCAGGACCGCGATCACCGTGACGGCCATATAGAAGAAATTGCCGCTGGTCAGTGCCTTGTCGTAGGCGGCCTGGTAGATCAGCCATTTGGAGGCGAAGCCGTTGAAGGGCGGGATGCCGGAAATGGAGAAGGCACCCACCAGGAAGCAGACCGTGGTGACGGGCATCTTCTTGGAGAGACCGCCCAGCCGGTCCAGATCGGTGGTGTTGTTGGCATAGAGCAGCGCGCCGGCGCAGAGGAACAGCAGCCCCTTGAACAGGGTGTGGTTCATGGCGTGGAACAGTCCGCCGTAGATGCCCAGGGCGTTGGTGAGGCCCATCGCCGTGACGATATAGCCGACCTGGGAAATGCTGTGGAAGGCCAGCAGCCGCTTGAAGTTATGCTGCTTCAGGGCCATGGTCACGCCGATGAACATGGTGAGCGTTCCCACCGCGGTCAGCAGCAGCTGCATCGAGCTGCGGTCCATGGCGCGGAAGATCGTATAGACCAGCCGCAGCAGGGCGTATACGCCGGCCTTGTTGACCATGCCGGGGAACAGCATCGAAACGGAGCTGGGGGCCGTGGTGTAGACGTCGGCCGCGGGGTTATGGAAGGGCACCAGGTAGGATTCGATGGAAAGACCGGCGATCATCAGCGCGAAGGCAAAGACCGTGGTGGGCGTCCAGCCGTCTGCCAGGATAGCCGAGATCTGCGCCATGTTCAGCGTGTGGCAGGAGGCGTAGAGGCAGGCGATGCCGGTCAGGGTGAAGGCGGCGCCCATGGAGCCCAGGACCAGGTATTTGAAGCCGGCCTCCAGGGAACCGATACGGTCGTTGCGGAAGGCGGTCAGAGCGACGGTGGCGAAGGTGATGATCTCGATCATGACGAACATGTTGAACACGTCGCCGGTCAGGACCAGGCCCAGCACCGCGCCGGACAGCATCAGGAACAGGGTGTAGAAGTGTCCCAGGTGACGGTCCCGCTCCATGTATTTGATGGAATAAATACCGGAGAGGAAGAAGGTGGTCACCACCAGCAGGGCGAAGAAGAGGGACAGGCCGTCGATCTCATAGCCGATACCGATGGCGTAGCCCGCCTCGGGCTCCCAGTTACCCATCCAGTAGGAAATGACCTCGCCGTCGATAAAGACCGGCTTGATCAGCGCGAAGATCAGGAGGGTGGACAGCGCGGTAAAGGCGCCGAAGATGAAGTTGCGGACGAGGGCATTCTTCGAGCCGAAGATCTCGATCAGGAAGGCCGCCAGGAACAGGCCCATGACGGCGATCACCGGAAAATGAACGTAGCTGATCATCCCTTGAGCCTCCTTACGTCATCCGCGTTGATGGATCTGTATTTGCGGTTGATCATGACCACCAGGGACAGGGCCATGGCGTCCACGCAGGCGCCGATCACGATGCTGGTCAAGGTCAGGGCCTGAGGGACAGGGTCCACGAAATAGCTGACGGAGCCCCGCAACAGCTCGGACAGGGTGTAAATGGGGGCGGTCCCGCCGTCGTTGAAGCCGATGCTGACGATCAGCAGGTTGATCCCGTAATCGACGATGCCCATGCCCAGGACGATCTTGATGAAATTCTTCCGGGTGCAGATGCAGTAGAAGCCCAGCACGATCAGCAGAACGGATACCACGTAATTGACAATGATCATTCGTCTACTACCTCCTCGTCGCCTTCATCGCTGTCGGGAGCGAGCAGCCCCAGCATCAGCAGCAGAAGGAAGCTGACGCCGGTCAGGACCTTGTAGCCCACCGCATAGCCCATGAAGGTAATGGTACCGGCACTGACGAGCTCGCCCACCGGGCCGATCTTATAGAAAATGTTCCGGCAGAAGTTGGCGCCCACGAAAAGCCCGCAGAGGCCCAGCGCCACGTACAGGGTGGCACCGACGGATTCGTTCACCCGCAGCACGTTCATGCTGATGGCCCGGGTCGCCGTCCGGTAGCCGTAGCCCAGATACAGCAGCAGCGCGGCCGAAGCCACGATCACGCCGCCCTGGAAGCCGCCGCCCGGACTGACGGTGCCGAAGAGGATGATGTACAGACCGAAGGTCACGGCGAAGGGCAGGAATTTGTCGGCGGCGCATTTCACCACGATGGGCTTCTCCGTGATGCCGTTCTTAAACTGTTTCATGGCATTCCTCCTCCTTCTTTTCCTGCGGCTCTTCCTTCTTCTTGCTGCGGCTCAGGATCACGTAGGACCCGGCGATGGCCGTGAGCAGGATGAAGGATTCGCCCAGCGTATCGAAGCCGCGGAAGTCAAAGACGATGGAGGCCACGTCGTTGGCGGCCATGGTATCCGACAGATTCTTTTTCACGATGATATCCGCGACGCCGTCCGGCTCTCCGTAATCGTCCTTATACATTTCAGGGTTCTCGTACAGCTTCCGGACGTCGGTCCTGCTGCCGTCGTAGGTGACGGGAAGCTTGACGTAGGCGTAGATCACGGCGTACAGGCCCGCGGCCAGGATCAGGGCAAGAGACAGGAGAGTGATGAGCTTTCTGACTTTCATTTCTCTTCATCCTCCTTTTTGGTGGTCTTCTTCACCGCGATGACGAAGATGGCCGTGGACAGCACCGCTCCCACGGAGGCCTCGGCAATGGCGACGTCGGGGGCCTGCAGCAGGATGAAGGCCAGCGCGCAGAAGGCTCCGGTCACGCCCAGGGCGATCACGGAGGTCAGGATCTTCTTGGAAAATACCGCCAGGACGGCCGTCACCAGGATGCCGACCATGACCAGGGTATTCAGGATAAACAAAGCATTATTCCCCATCTTCCATATCCTCCCCTAACTGATCGCAGACGGTCTCCTCGCACAGCTCGTTCCCGTGGCGGTAGGCCGCCTTGGCGATGGCGTGTCCGGAGATCGGAGCGGTGACGATGTAGAAAACGCCCATGACCGCCAGTTTGATGGCCATATTGCTGTCCTTGAGCATGAACGCGGCATAGAGGATACCGCCGATGATGACACCCAGCACGCCGAAGGTGACGATGTTGGTGGAGGACTGCATACGGCAGAAAACGTCGGGCATCCGCAGCATGCCCACCACTCCGGCGAGAGCGAAGAACAGGCTCAGGCCGATCAGTACGTAGATCGCGTAGATCATAAGCGTCCCTCCAGATAACGGGCCACGATGACGGAGCCGATGAAGCCCAGGATCGCGGTGACCAGGGCGATGTCCAGATAAACGGCGCGCCCGGTGGACAGAGAGAAGAGAATGAGCGCCATATCCGTCAGGATGTCGATGCTGTCGGCGGAGATCGTCCGGTCCACCACGGAGGGGCCCTTGATCAGCCGGTACAGCAGGGTCAGCGCCAGGACGATAAAGCAGACGGCAGCAAAAAGAAATACCTTGGTCTCCATCAGCCGAAGATCCTCCTTACCCATTTTTCCATGGTGCCCTTGATGGCCTCGCCGGCTTTCTCACCGTCGGTCTCGGACACCTTGATCCAGTGAATGTAATAATAGGTCTGACCTGCCTCCTCCGTGATCTCCATGGTGATGGTACCGGGAGTCAGGGTGATGGAATCGGCCAGCATGGACCGGCCGTACTCGCTCTGCAGAGAGACGGGCACCTTGACGATGCCGGGCTTCACGGCCTTCTTCGGCCCGAAGGCCCGGAGGGCCATATCCACGTTGGCCTTGATCAGCTCCCAGGGGAAGATGATCAGCACGTACAGCAGGAACGGGAAGAGCCTGGCCGGGTTCAGCAGGCGGAAGGCGCTTTCATGGATGAAGAAGCGGGCGGTGAACAGGGCCACCAGGATGCTGACGGCCGCGCCGGCGATCAGCACCTCCGCAGACCAGCTCCCGTCGAACAGTGCGCCTGCTTGACCGGTGATCAGCAGCCAGAAGATGAAGCATATCAGGGCTGTGGCCAGGATCGCAGGGAATTTAGCCTTTTTCAAGGAAATACCTCCTTTTGCTATTGTTAGGCAGATCCGCAGCACGGATCTGATGAAACCGCGGAACGCGCGGAAAATGATTGACGCAGACCTTCGGAGAGCGGTACGCGGGCGGCCTATTCGACCTTCAGGGAGTCCACCCAGTACCCGCTGCCGCCGATCACGGAGATGCTTTCACTGCCGCAGAAGGCGCAGCAGAAGCGGCCTCTTTCGGTATCGGCCTCCCGGCCGCAGGCTCTGCAGCGGATCCTGACGGGGATCGGCTCCGCGATCAGCCTGGCGTTCTCGGCGATGGTGCCCTTCGCGGCGATCCGCAGGTATTCCTTGATGCAGCCGGGCACGACGCCCGACAGCACGCCGATCTTCATGCGGATCTCCAGAATCCTTTCGGCACCGGCCTTTTCGGCGGCAGGCAGGACCGTCTCCAGAATGCCCTCCGTAATTGCCAGCTCGTGCATGCTTTACCGGTCCATACAGGAGAAGCAGGGGTCGATGCTGGCGATGATCAGACCGGCATCCGCCACGAAATTGCCCTTCAGCATCACCGGCACCGTCGGCGCGTTCTTGAAGGTGGGCACGTGGATGCTGACCCGCTTATTGCATTCGCCGCCGTCGGTGACGACCTTGTAGCAGAGCTGACCTCTGGGAGCCTCGTGCCGGCACATGTATTCTCCGGCGGGGATCTTCGGGATCCGGGTGCCCAGATTGATCCGGGCGTCGGGCCCGGTGGAGGGCAGCGTTTCCAGGGCCTGGCGGATGATCTTGATGCTCTCGAAGTTCTCCAGGACCCGTACCACGACCCGGGCGAAGACGTCGCCGCTTTCCCAGGTGCAGACGTTGAAGTCAAAGTCCTCGTAGCAGCTGTAGGGCGCGTCCTTACGCACGTCCACGGGAACGCCCGAGGCTCTGGCGTGAGGCCCTACCGCGCCGATGCGCAGGGAATCCTCCTTGGTCAGGATGCCGACGCCCTGGGTGCGCAGCGCCACGGTCTTGTCGGACAGGAGAATGTCCCGGATGACGGTCATGGAGGCCTCGATCCTGTCCAGCATGGCCAGCGTGTTCTTCCGGGTCTCGTCATTTATGTCTCTGCGGGCGCCGCCGATGGTGACCATCCCGTAGTTCACCCGGTTGCCGGTGATCTCCTCCAGGATATCCATGATGGCTTCCCGGTCATCCCAGCAGTGCATGAACAGGGAATCGTGCCCGATCAGATGCAGCGCGATGCCCAGCCACAGATAGTGGGAGTGAAGGCGCTCCAGCTCCTCTACGATCACCCGGATGTATTGGCCGCGCTTGGGGACCTGCATCTGGGCGATGCCCTCTAACGCCATGGCGTAGGTCCAGGCGTGGGAGTGCGAGCAGATGCCGCAGACCCGCTCCACCATGACCAGCGTCTGGATGAAATTCTTCTGCTGCGCCAGCTTCTCGATGCCGCGGTGGTTGTAGCCGATAAATACCTCGGCGTTCCGGATCTCTTCGCCCTCCACCTGCAGTCTGGCGTGTACCGGCTCCTCAAGAGCGGGATGGTACGGTCCGATAGGAATGATATAGCTCATTTCCTGTCCTCCTTTCCGGTCCCGTGGGCCTTCGCCTTCAGCTCATCCATGGGCGTGACGATGATCTGCCCCTGGCCGTCCAGCATGGTGTCGGGCAGGAAAAGCCGCTTCGAGCTGTCCAGCCCCTCAAAGCACATGCCCATGAGCTCCGTGATCTCCCGTTCAGGCCATTCGGCGCCCTGATCATAGATGCCGCCGAGAGAGGGCAGCGTCCATTCTCCCTCAATGAAATAGGACTCAATGCCGCCCGGCACCTCGAATTCGTAGGAGATGCAGGGGAGTCCCTGATCGTTGATATGGCCGTGAATCATCGCCAGGGCAACGCCCCGGTCACGCAGCGCCTGAGCAGTAGGAACGAGCTGTTCCTTGGTGATTGCAATTTTCTTGTAATCCTGCATTATGCTACCTCGTTCACAAATTTTTGGCATAATAAACCACAAAACAATATAACAAAAAACCCGGGAAAATGGTAGTCCCGGGCGCCTTCTTTTATAAGTAAAAAGAGTGAAAAAAAGATATAAACAAATATATATAACAGGAATAATCCGTCAGCAAATCCGCGGCAGCTGAGCGCCGCTGAGCTTGCCGAGGACGCGGGAGCCGCCGAAGGCCGTGCGGAGGATCAGCCGGCCGGGGTGGTCAGCGGAGACTTCGCCGATGAGCGCCGCCTGTCTGCCCTCGGGAAACTGCCGCATGACCGCCAGGGCCTCCTCGGCCTTATCCGGCGCCACCACGGCCAGCAGCTTGCCCTCGTTGGCGCAGTACAGGGGATCCAGCCCCAGGATATCGCAGGCGGAGGCGACGGAGGCGGAGACCGGGATGGCTTCCTCCTCCAGCAGGATGCCGCAGGGACTGCCCTCGATGAATTCGTTCAGCGTCGTGGCCACGCCGCCCCGGGTGGGATCCCGCAGCACCCGCAGATC
>JAZLJI010000087.1:0-27309 GCA_045617825.1 Lachnospiraceae bacterium | reverse complement strand
CCCTGGGTGGGGCTGATGTAGTCCGGCCCCGCCCGCGGGCCACGGACCGCCGGAAAATCAGGGGCCCGCCGCTGCTGCGCCACCCCTCTTTGGCCGAAAAAGTCCCGCGGGGTCCCGAAGGAGCCTCGCGGGCAAAGGGGAGAAAAAAGTCCCGCGGGGTCCCCGGAGGAAGCCTCGCGGGCAGAAGGTGAAAAAGCTACCGGATCAGGCGGGCCTGGGTCTTGGGAAGACAGTCCAGGTCGCCGGGGGTCGAGGATATGTTCAGGGTACTGCCGGAGAAATCGATGGTCTGAGCCACCAATCTGCCGCGGAAGGTCCCGTCAATGCCGTCCATGTAAAACTTGATCCCGCCGTTCGGGGCGTAGATCAGGCCCTCCGATACGGCACCCCCGGAGGAAGCGATGCCGCCGCCGAAATTGACCTTGCTTGTGCTGATGATGACGTCTCCCTCCCGGGAATAAAAGCCCACGGAGGAGCCGGTGGTGCGCACGCCGCCGGTATAAAGCATGATGGTGCCGGTCGCGATGATGAAGCCGTTTCCCGTAAAGCTGCTGCAGCTGACCATCAGATTGCCGTCCACAAAGATCGGGGCGTCGATCACGATATCATTGCCGATCAGCATATACAGCTTCTTGCCCGGCTCCTGGTGATTGGCCATTTGCCAGGAATACTGGCCGGCGCTGCCGGAAGCCTCCTTCAGCTGGTAGGAATGCCCGGTCATGCCGATCTGCTGGCTGCCCTGCACGAAGGTGCCGGAGGCCTTAGCCGCGGCGATGATGCTCTCGGTGAAATCCGGCATATCCACCACCTCAGCCGATTTCCGGATCAGCTGACCGGCTGTGACATTGGTCTGGTCTACCGCCAGAGAGGCGCCCTGTATCTTTCCGCTGACGGTGGAGCCCGAGGAAACGTACAGCTCCAGGGCCTTGACCGCTTCCACGTCGCCTTCCACGTTCAGCTTGGAGGTGATGATCAGCCCGGCGTTGCTGTGGATGCCGCCGGTGACCCGCGGCTCGCCGCCGTAGATCTCCAGCTTCTCCTTCTCGCTCCCGGAGAAGATCGTATAGCGGAAGGGCCCGCCCATGGGGGTGGCCTCCGCCACGGCACCGGCCGAGATCATCCCGTCCTCCACCCCGATCATGCCGGCGAAAAGGTATCTGGCCGGCTTCGCGCAGATGACCTGCACCAGATCGTCATCGCCCTGATAGCGGAAGTTCACGGTGACCTGTTCCCGGTCCGCTCCGTTCAGCTCCGCCATCTCCAGCGCGGCTTCCCGGGCGGCGTCTTCGCCCTTGATCAGGTTTCTGGCGGCCTCCAGGGCCGCGCTGTCTGCCGCGTTCTGCAGCTTTTCCTTCGTTCGAAAGCCCATACCCAGGTCCACCGCCATGGCGGCGGCGCCCATCAGTACGGTAAATACCAGCAGCAGTGTCACGGTGACGACACCGCGCTGCTCTCTGAGCTTGCGCGCAAGCCGGATGCTTTTCCCTTTCATAAGATCCTTTCTGAAGGTAACACAAGGTTACATTACAATAATAGTTGACGAGGCAAATACCGGTTCCACTATCAAATTACCGCCTAAACGGAGGCTTGTCAAGGGGTTAACAATAGATTTCTTTTTAACATCGAAAAAATACGAAATAATATGAAACCTCAAATGCGCAGGGAAAGTGCGGGGCGGCTGCCCTCTGGCAAAGGCGGAGAAAATGTGCTATAGTGACCCTGTTCCCGCTATACTGCCGCCCTCAGAAGAAAGGCCTGCCGATGAACGAGGTGATCCTGATCCGCTCTGCCCGTAAAACCGTCTCTCTCCGGGTCCTTCCGGAGGGAAGGCTTGAGGTGCGGGCGCCCTATGGCCTTTCCGAGGCGGAGCTGGAGCAGATCCTGCGGGAGAAGGCCGAATGGATCCGGCGGGCCCGGAAGCGGATGACCGAGCGGGCAGCGGCGCAGGCGGAGGAGGCTGTCCCGGCTTTCTCACCGGAGGAGCTGGCAATGCTCAAGGCGGAGGCTCTCCCCGATCTGACCGCGCGGGTGGCGCGTTTTGCTCCGCTGGTGGGGGTCACGCCCCGCCGCGTCAGCGTCCGGGCTCAGCGGACCCGCTGGGGCAGCTGCTCGGCAAAGGGGAACCTGAGCTTCAACTGCCTGCTGATGCTGGTGCCGGAGGAGGTGCGGGACAGCGTGGTGGTCCACGAGCTCTGCCATCTGAAGGTAATGAACCATTCACCGCGGTTCTACCGGGAGGTGAAGCGGGTATTTCCCGCCTATGAGGAATGCAGCAAATGGCTGAAGAAAAACGGCGGCGCCCTGATCCGCAGGCTGCCGCGGAAAGGATAGGATAAGGCTATGGTAGAGGTCGTTGCGGCGCTGATCCGGGACGGAGACCGATTCATGATCTGCCAGCGCCCGGCGCATAAGGCGCGAGGGCTGCTGTGGGAATTTGTCGGGGGCAAGGTGGAGCCCGGGGAAAGCAACGAGGAGGCGCTGATCCGGGAATGCCGGGAGGAGCTGGCCATCACTCTGCGGGTGGAGTCACTGTACATGGACCTGGTCCATGAGTACCCGGACATCACGGTGCATCTGTATCTGTACCGGGCGGCCATCGCCGAGGGGGTGCCGCAGCTGCTGGAGCATCACGACCTCCGCTGGATCACCCCGGAGGAGATCCCGCAGTACGCGTTCTGCCCCGCCGATGAGGAGATCCTGCGGCGTCTGCGGCAGGAGGGACCGGGCTGAGCCGGAGAATAAGACAAAAAGAGACCGCCGAAGAGGACATCGAGCCTTTTCGGCGGTCTTTGCGTAAAGGTATGGCAGGGCCGTGGGCCGTAAGCCTGCCCGGGGCTGCCGCGGAGCTTCGTCAGTCCGTGGGCCTTCCGGCTGCCTTCAGTCCGGCATCACCGCGTTTTCCTTCACGAGGGTCCAGTTATCTCTGTCCCAGACGTTGTCATGGACGCTGTACCAGCGGCCTGCCCGGAAGCGGCTGCCGTTATTGCTGCTGACGCTCCAGAGCTGGGAGGCGAAAACGTACTGCGGGTGAGCGGTCTTCTCCGCGCTGTCCACCGGCTTGCCGGTGGCCGGATTGACCGGATCACGGATCAGGTCCCTGAACGCCAGCGTCGGCACGTCGGCATTGGTCATGAAGCTGTCCGAAACGGTGAAGCCCTTTGCGCCGAAGTCCTTGACCATCAGCAGCGGCAGGAAGAATTCCAGCGAGGAATCCGCTTCATCGTCCTCCCGGAACAGCATTTCCTCATCCAGCAAATGCAGATCCCGGCCGTGATCCGAGGCCAGGATGATGCGGGTGTTGTCGTAGACACCCATTTCCCGCAGCTCGTCGAACCAGCTGCCCAGCTGCAGCAGGGCGGCCATGTTGGACTGATAGTGGGCGAACTGGGTGTAGCTTTCGACCTTCAGCGTTCTGCCGCCCGCGGTGAAGCGGGAGGAGTCGCTGTCGTAGTCCGTATTGTCGACCTTGGCGGCGGGAACGTAATCCGGCTCCCGCAGCAGGGTGACCTCGTGGGTCGCGTCGTTGCTCATCATCAGGAAGGAGCCGGCGGGATCGTCGGTCAGGCGGGTCATGCCGCCCATGTTTTTCAGCACGTTGAAGGCCTGCAGGAAGCCGCCGGTGAGTCCGTTGGCGCGGCTGGGGCTGCTGTAATACTGGCCGGTGGGGATATCGATGCTGCAGGTGTTGTACTGGCCGTCATTGTAGAAGAAATTCTGCAGCAGCAGCGGGGAGGTCTTCATCAGGCTGTAGCAGAAGAAATTGCGGCAGCGGGCGGCGATGCGGCCCTCCCGGGAGGAAAGCTCGTCGAAGAAGCCGTTCGTATTGAAGCAGCGCACCCCCTCCAGATCCGCGAAGACGGAAAGGTCCGGGATCCATTCATAATTGGCGTAGGTGGGGTCGAAAACGGTGACGTCGTAGTCCGCCTGCCGGAAAAGGGAGGGCATGAGCCGCAGCGCCTCGTTGTGCTTGGCCTTCAGCGGCAAGTCCTTCCGCAGGTTCATGGCATAGGGCGTATATTCGTAGCCGCCGAACAGCGCCGGCGCCGCGAAGTTGGTATAGGCGCCGAAGGAAACGGTGTTCGCGTAGTAGGTAAATCCGTCAAACTGCTTCTTCAGCGCGGGCTTTTCCTGCATGATCGCGGGGACCAGCTCGCCCATGGCCCGGTCCAGCATGATCACGACCACGTTTTTGCCGCCGCGGCTCAGGGTGAAGTAGGGGGCTTCGGCCTCGGCGGAGGCATTTTCCGGTGTCAGCCGGGAGATATCCTTTCGGATCTGCACGCAGTTCATCACCGCCATGCAGGCAAATGCCAGCAGCGCCACCGTCAGGACGGGCTTCAGGCACTGCTTCAGCTTCAGGAAAAGCAGCAGGAAGCCGCCGACGATCAGCAGGATGACGGCGGAATTGATCAGGATCTGGGACAGGGAGAAGCTCATGGCCTCCTCAAAGACCAGGTCGGAGGAAAGGATCCCCGTGTCGGTGGCGAAAAAGAGGTAGTCGGCGACGGCGGTGCCGCTGAGGATCCAGACGGCGGCCTCGAAGAAGGCCTTGCCCTTGGGGGCGGCCAGCCGGTAGAACACGCCTACCCACAGCAGGAAGGTGCCCAGGGCCAGAAGGAGGCTCTGCAGCACGTACCGCAGCGGATGGAAGAACAGATTGGGGTCGACAAATTCCTGCGGGGAGGCCTTGATGACGGCCGAGGGGATCAGCGCGCCGGTGAGGACCGAAAGCAGCAGGGCGCCCAGAAGGAAGACTCCCTTCCGGCTCTTTTGGGCGGCGGCTGCATTTCCCGCCGCCGGGACGTCCGCGGATTTCCTGCCCTTCCGCGCGGCTTTTGCGGCGCGTATCTCCTGCTTCGCGCGGGATATTTCGGCCTTCCGCGCGGCTTTTGCGGCACGCTTCTCCTGCTTCGCGCGGGCGCGGGCCAGCTTTTCGGCGTCGGCCTTGCTGAGGACCTTCGTCGGGACGCCCGCCTGCACGGCGGTCTCCTTCAGGGCCTTTTTGGCCTTGGCCTTATCTCTGACCTTATACACGATGGTCTTGACCAGCGAGAAGAGATTGTTCAGGGTCCAGTAGAACACCAGGCCGGAGGGCGAATCGTACAGCAGCACCAGGAAGACCAGCGCCATGCCGTACAGCTGCAGCTTGTCCTTGAGCGGGAAGCCCTTGGTGTAGATGGCGGAGGATACGCCGTTGATGGCGGTCATCAGGATCGGCAGGAGGTTGATGCTGAGGCTGCCGAGCTTCAGCAGTCCGTCGGGCAGGGACAGGTCCCGGATGGGCCCGAAAACGACGCCCTCCAGCAGGGTCAGGCCGGAAAGGAAGCGGTAGGCCGCCATGAAGAAGGGGATCTGCAGCAGCAGGGACACCGCGCCCCGCAGCACGTGCGTCGGGCTGTAGTTGTTCTGCCGGTAGTAGGCCTGCAGCATCATGGTCCGCTCGTCGCCCTTAAAGGTCCTCCGGATATGCTGCACCCAGGGCTTCAGGGAGGCCTCCTTCTGACGCGCCTCCTCCTGCATGGCATCCGCCCGCTTATACAGAGGCAGCACCAGCAGATTGATGGCCAGACTCAGCACCACGATGGACAGACCGGGGTCCAGGATCAGGCGGTAGCTCACACTGTAGATCACCTCGAACAGCAGCTCGAGGGGCTTGATCACGAATATCATCAAAAGGGAACCCAGATCCATCTCACGCTCCCTCCTTTTTTTCAGCCTTCGCGGCCTTCTCTTCTACGGCCTGCGCTTCGGCCTCTGCGGCCCTCTTCCCGCGCTTTTTCGCGGTCTTCTTCCCGGCCGTCTCCGCGGCCGCGGCCTTCTCCTGCCCGGCTGCCTCTCTCGCGGCGCGGAGCTCCTCCAGCTTTTCACTCAGATAATCCGCTGCCCGCACGGCACCCTCACCCGGATAGCACCAGGTCTCTTCCCGCACGGCGCGGCGGCCCTCCGCGTAGTTCTCCTCGGAGAGGCAGCGGGCGATCAGCTGCGGCAGGCTGTCCAGCGCGTCCGCCGGCAGCTTCTCGGCAAATCTCTCCAGGGCCGTGAAGGTCCACAGGGGCCGGTCCAGCCAGCAGATATCGTAGGGCGAGCCGTCGAAGACCGTGTCGGCGTAGATCACGGGCTTGTCATAGATCAGGGCAAAGTCGAAAATGACGCCGGAGAAATCGGAGATCATGATGTCCGAACGGCGCAGGCACTCGAAATTGTCCGTGTCGCGATTCCATTCCAGCCGGTCGGAGGCCGGATAGGCCTGCATCAGCCGGTCCATCAGCTCCTTCTCGGAGGCGAAGGACTGGGGGTGCGGGCGGACGATGATGTGATAGTCCGTCTGCAGGAGGATGTCCAGGATCCTCCCGCCGTATTTGCCGAAAAGGGAGGTCTCGCCCCAGGAGGGCGCCACCAGCACGGTGGTCTCGTGGGCCGGCAGCGGCTCCGCGGCCGCCAGCCGCTTCGCCATTTCATCCATATAGGGGATGCCGATCATGGGCAGCTCCTTGGCGGGCAGGTTCCGCAGCCGCTCCAGATCCCGCTCGTCCCGCTCCTGATAGGCGCCGGAAAGCATGACCGCGTCGTAATAATCCAGGCCGAACATCCGGTACAGGGCGACCTCCACCGGCGCATGCAGCAGGTGAACGTAGCAGCGGACCTTTTTGGACCGCTTCCACTGGTACACGTCCAGGCCGGGGGTGGTGGCGAAGACCAGATCCGCGTCCAGTCGGTTCAGCTTCGCGAAGGCAAGGCTGCCCTCGCCGATGTATTCGCCGCGCAGATGCGGCAGGTCCGCGGAAAGGCCCGGGTCGTCCTTGGACATGGTCAGGTAGACCATGTCGGTGCCCCGCCGGTCCAGCTCCCGCAGGATCGGCTCGAAGACGCGGAAATAGCGCTTGTCATCGGAAAATACGACAAGCGGCAGGGTCTCGGTATTTTCGGCAGTCTTCCGGCCGCCGGTGAAGAAAAAGCGAAGCTTCAGGAGCCAGCCCCGGAGAAGCCAGTAGGCGGCGCTGATCAGACCAACGAACAGCGCGAACAGCATGCTGCCCGTGCCGGGATCGATATATAGTAAAAGGCCGGGAAAGGGACCGCCGGCGTGAAACGTGAACTGCATAGGGTGGATCTTCCGCCGTATGGATTTTCCGGGTGACCGGAGACGGCAGCCTCAGTATAGCATGACGGGGAACAAAAAAACAGGGCCTGTGAAAATTTAAGAATTTCCACAGACCCTGTTCCGCGGATGCGGAGCTTATTCGGCTCAGATCTTGTGATCGCAGCCCAGAACGTCAACGATCTTGTGAGCGACCATGGCCTTGACCGCAGCGCGGGCGGGCTTCAGGTACTGTCTGGGATCGAAGTCGGAAGGATTCTCAACAAAGTGCTGACGGATGCAGGCGGTGATGGCCATGCGGATATCGGTATCGATGTTGATCTTGCAGACGGACAGGCCGGCAGCCTTACGCAGCTGTTCTTCCGGAACGCCGACAGCATCGGGCATCTTGCCGCCGTACTGGTTGATCAGCTTGGCAAATTCCTGAGGAACGGAGCTGGAGCCGTGCAGTACGATGGGGAAGTAAGGCAGTCTCTTGGAGACTTCTTCCAGAATGTCGAAGCGCAGGGGCGGCGGGATCAGAACGCCCTTTTCATTGCGGGTGCACTGTTCGGGCTTGAACTTGTAAGCGCCGTGGCTGGTGCCGATAGCGATAGCCAGGGAGTCGCAGCCGGTGGCTTCCACGAATTCCTGGACCTCTTCGGGACGGGTGTAGGAGGAATCCGCAGCGGAGACCTTCACGTCATCCTCGATGCCGGCCAGAGAGCCGAGCTCGGCTTCAACGACAACACCGTGATCGTGAGCGTACTCAACGACCTTCTTGGTGATCTCGATATTTTCCTTGAAGGGCTTGGAGGAAGCGTCGATCATGACGGAGGTGAAACCGCCGTCTACGCAGCTCTTGCAGGTCTCAAAGCTGTCGCCGTGATCCAGATGCAGGCAGATAGGCAGACCGGAATCCTCAACAGCGGCCTCTACCAGCTTCTTCAGGTAGATGGGGTTGGCATAGGCGCGGGCGCCCTTGGACACCTGCAGGATCAGGGGAGCCTGGGTTTCCTTACCGGCATCCACGATACCCTGGATGATCTCCATGTTATTCACGTTGAAAGCGCCGATGGCATAGCCGCCGTCATAGGCTTTCTTGAACATCTCTTTACTGGTTACTAAAGGCATTTGAAATCCTCCTTACACAGCAGCGGGGCTGTTACATTATTTAACGGGTCTATTGTAGCACTTCCCGCCGAAAGTGCAAGTGTTTGTGTGAAAAACTCTGCGGAGCATACCGCAAGGCATACCGCAAATGTACGGAAAAGAGGAAAATGCCTCGGGCGCGGCGCCGTACCGATTTGTCCCGGCAACGGTTTGCGGGAAAGTCCTGCGCGGTTCAGTATTCGATGACCGCAGCATTTGCCGTACTGCCCACAGTAAAAACAAGGTCGGCATGGTCAAGGATCACGTTCCGGAAAAGAGCTTCGTCCTGCCTGAACTTTTCTGTCAGTGCCAGATCCTCCTCCGAAAGCGGCTTGCCGTCGGCCTGCCGTTCCAAAGCGGTCAGCACCTCCTCCGGCTCCGTCAGGATGACGCGGACCGTGTTGGTTTTGACGTCGTATTCCGCTCGCGGATAAAGAGGCGCCAGTGCCAGATCCTCCTCGGAGCCTTTGCCCTGCAGTACCCGCCGGTTCCAGCCGCTGATGGCTCCGTTAAGCTGTCTCAGAAGGTCCATATTTTCCGAATAAGAACCCTCCGCTGATACTGTGCGGAACTCGGATTCAAGACCGACGCCGGCTAATTCCCGAAGAACGGCTTCATCGGCATCGGAAAGCAGAATCACGCAGACGTTGTCTTCCCCAATATAAGTCCCGGCAAATGCCTGCCCCAGGGGTGTCCTGGGAAAGGTCGTGACATACCGCAGGACGGTTCGGCAGTCCTCTGCGGCCGCAGTATTCTTGACGATATCCGGCAGAGACATATCGGAAACCGGGACGGACTCCGGACCTGATGTCGGCAGGGTCTTGAATTCAGTCAAGATTTCTTTGTCAAAAGTCGTCCCGGAACCTGCGGCGGTCAAGTTTGTGTCGGCCCCTAAAACAGTACAGGTACAAAGGCATAATGTACAGATGACAGTGAGCAGTGGTGTGATTTCTTTTTTCATTACAGTCTCCCTTCTTGATGTTGTTTTTGAAAAATTACTCCGCATATTCCCAAGGATAAAAATCCCATTCATTTAAGGCGGCTTCGCCGATATAAGCGGACAGCCCTTTTTCTTCCGGAAAATAGTATTTTTACGTGACAATTGTTTTCTCAAGGTCATTTCCTGTTTCCTCCTCGAAAGCGTGCTGTGATATTATTCATGTCTTGAAATATAAGATGAAACACTTTATACTGCCGGTATAAGAAGGAGTATTCATCATGCGTATCTGGGGAAAACTGTTCAAGGATAACCATCTGCTGCGGGATACCGTCGTCGAGCTGACGGGGCCGGAAAATCGCACCGCCAAGGTGTTCCGCGGCCTGGAGGAGATCTGCCGGGTCTTCGATCTGCCGGTGCCCGCCTGGCTGGAGACGAATATCCGGGATTTCAAAAAGGTCGCCAAGACCCGTTTCCGGCAGGACAGCTTCATCGAGGAGATTCCCTTTGAGTATCTGGAATTCCACGTGATCGAGGAGGATCCCCGCTGAGTCTGCTGCCTCGGATGCTCTCTACTAGATAAACGTTTGGGCAGGTGCGTTTCTTGCGCACGGTGTCCATATAAATTTTCGTAATAAGCTTTATAAATTTTATATTAGTCTTCCGCCTGGTTTCATGCTATTCTGTAGCTGTCAGGAAAGATATGACCCGGCAGGAGGCATGAAGTGCTGATTTTCTTCAGTCTGGATACACAGGAGGACCGGGAGGTATTTGCCGAAATTTATCAGGCAAATGCTTCCCGGCTGCTGCGCTATGCGCTTTCTGTTCTTCATAGCCAGGCTGATGCTGAGGATGCGGTGCAGGAGGTCTTCCTGACGCTGGCGGACAAATACGAGCGGCTGAAGGCTCTGCCGCCGGAGAAGATCCCGGGCTTTCTGCTGGTCTGCACGGAGCGGAAGGCTATTGATCTTTTACGGAAGCGGCGGGACCAGCTGCCCCTGGAAGAATGCGAGGAGCTGGAGTCTCGGCCGTTGGAGCTGCCTCTGGAGTCCGCAGCTGCCGGTGTTCTGGCAGAACTGCCTGCCTACTACCGGGAACTGCTGCTGCTTCGTCACGGTCTGGGCCTGAGCCCCCGGGAGATCGCAGCCGGTTTTGGGAAGAGCCTTTCCGCCATCGATTCCGCGCTGTTTCGTGCCAAACGCCTTTTTATACGAAAATATCATGAGCAGGAGGGAACCCGCCATGAGCCGTAAACAGACTGACGATACGATACTGACAAATGCCTCCGCAGAGGTCCTTACGGCCTGGGAGACTTCTGTGAGCGACAAAAATGACTTATCTGTCAATATTTCAGAAGAATTTCAACGAAAGATTGCCGCCCTGACGGAAGAAAGGAACCGGTGTCGGGAGAACCGGCTCCTGATCCCGGCTACTGCGGTTTTACTGCTTTTCCTGGTTTTAGTTGGCCTTTGGCTGAATCCGGACTCCGCTGCAGCCGGTCGGGTCCGCGAATGGATCGGGAGCCTGCGGGTAGAACAGGGCATTCCCGAGGTCCGAATGGCGTATTTGCCGGAGGGACTGATTCTGGTGGGAGATGTGCAGCAGGAGGAGGAACGACTTTTGCGTTTCGCTTTTGCGGAAACGCCAGAGCTTATCGAAGTGACATTGAGGGTTCAGCTCCAACAGAAAAGCAGTACTCCCGGCCCCGCTTCGGAAAGCGTGACCGGAAGTACTGCTCCGGGATCGGAAATTTTCATAGAGTTCATTGACAGCGGGAAGGTTTATTCCTGGGCGGATCCGTCCGGGCGCTATACTCTCATCATGCAGAGCCTGCTTCCCGCAGAGGAGAACGATAAACTGGTTCAGGGGATTTCGCTCGACGATTAGACCCCTTCTCTCTCGATGATCGCTTCGATCTTCGGCATCAGCCCGTCCAGGAAGGCGGGCCAGGCGGCGGCGTCCACGAAAGGATTGCCGCCTTCTTTTAACTGCTTTTCGCGTTTGCCGAGGGTGTCGTTGTTCTCCGCGTGGTTGCCCAGATGGATGTCCACGTGCTCCTCCCGGAGCGCCCGAAGGGCGGCCAGCATTTCCCGGGGCAGGCTGTCTCTCAGGCCGAAGTGCTCCCGGAAGGGTCTGGTCACGGCATAGATCCCCACGCCGCCCACCAGGCCGGCGCGGAGCGTCCGGCCGTCCTCGGTGACGTCAAAGCTGAAGGCCATCACGCCCGGCGTATGCCCCGGCACCAGACGGCAGTGCACCGTCACGTTCCCGAAGCGGTAGTCCTCGCCGTCCTCTAACAGCAGCTGGAATTCCTCCGGCGCGGCAAATTTCGGCGTCACGGTGGCGCACCATTCGCCCAGCGCGGTCTCCGGCTGATTTTTCAGATATTCCGCGTCCACCCGGCTGATGGCCAGCTCCGTGCCGTAGAGCTTCCGGAACAGGCTCGAAGCGCCCAGGTGGTCGAAGTGCCCGTGGGTGTGCAGGATCCAGCGCACGTTTTTCGGGTCGAAGCCCAGGCGGAAGATATTTTCCACCAGCAGCGCCTGATTTTCCGGGAAGCCCGCGTCGATGAGCAGGAGGCCGTCGCCGGTGTCGATCAGGTGGACGCACACGTCCCGGTCACCCACGTAATACAGGGGACCGTAGATCCGGAAGGGCGCCTCGTAGATCCGCCCCGCCTCGGCAAATTCCCGCTCATGGCTCTGCTGATACTGCCGTGTTTTTTCCTCGTAGGTCATATCCGTTTCTCCTTCGCCCCTCCGCCCGGGAGGGCCGCTGCGCTTTACAGTCTTTTCTCCAGCTCTGCCCTGGCGGCCTCGTAGCCGGGCTTGCCCAGCAGAGCGAACATGTTTTTCTTGTAGCTTTCCACGCCGGGCTGATCGAAGGGATTGACCCCCAGCATATAGCCACTGAGCCCGCAGGCGAATTCAAAGAAGTAGAACAGGGCGCCCAGGGCTTCGGGGCTGAAGGCCGGGATGCCCAGCTCCGCCACCGGTACGCCGCCGTCGTTGTGGGCGAGGGCGGTCCCTCTTCCGGCGCAGCGGTTCACGAAGGAAAGCGGCTTTCCCGCCAGATAATTGAGGCCGTCCAGGTCACTCTCCGCGGCCTCCATCAGCAGCTCGCTGCCGCAGTCCGCCACGTTCAGCACGGTCTCCGTCAGCATCCGCTGGCCGTCCTGGATATACTGCCCCATGGAGTGCAGGTCGGTGGTCAGATCCACCGCCGCCGGGAAGATGCCTTTCCCGTTCTTGCCCTCGCTCTCTCCGTAGAGCTGCTTCCACCATTCGCCGATATAGTGCAGGGAGGGCTCGTAGTTGGCCAGCACCTCCACGTTTTTCCCCTGTGCCAGGAAGCAGTTCCGGTAAACGGCATACTGCTCCGCCGCGCAGCCCTCCTTCAGGCAGGCCTCCCGCTCGGCGGCGGCACCGGCCATCAGGGCGTCGATATCGATCCCCGCCGCCGCGATGGGCAGCAGCCCCACCGCCGTCAGCACGGAATAGCGGCCGCCCACGTCATCCGGGACCACGAAGCATTCGTAGCCCTCCTGATCCGCCAGCTGCTTCAGCGCGCCACGCTTTTTGTCGGTGGTGGCGTAGATGCGCTTTGCCGCCGCTGCCTTGCCGACCCGCTCCTCCAGATACTGCTTCAGGATGCGGAAGGCGATGGCCGGCTCCGTGGTGGTGCCGGATTTGGAGATCACGTTGAGCGAGACCCGTTTGCCCTCCAGGGCCTCCAGCAGGCCCTTCATATAGACCGTGCTGATCTGATTGCCGCAGAACCAGATCGCGGGGCCCTTCCGTTCCGCCGCGCCTACCGCCTGCACGAAGGGGTGGCCCAGAAATTCCACCGCCGCCCGGGCGCCCAGATAGGAGCCGCCGATGCCGATGACCACCAGCACGTCGGAATCCTCGCGGATCTTCGCCGCCGCGGCCTTGATCCGGGCAAATTCCTCCCGGTCGTAGGTCACGGGCAGGTCCAGCCAGCCCAGAAAATCGTTCCCGGCGCCGGATCGGCCGAGAAGCGTGGCTCGGGCGGCCTGCGCCCTGGCTTCCATGGCGGGCTTCAGGGCTTTGTCCATATAAGAATATGCTTTGCTGAGATCCAGTGTGATCATCGTCAGCCTCCTTCGTTTTTCGCGCGGCATCTGCCTGGCATCACTATAGCACAGTTCCAGGCGCCGCGCAAGAAAGAAAGTGCTTCCGGCCCGGCGCGCGTCGGCTTCCGGCGCGGCTCCCCCGACGTTTCCGGCGCGGCTCCCCCGACGCTCTCTGCCCGGCCCCTCCGACGCTCCCTGCCCGGCTCCTCCGCCGCTGTGAAGGAGCAGCCCCGAAACTTGGCGCAGGCTGCGTTTCCTCTTTGTTTTTTTCGCGGAAATATGCTATGCTTATCCTGCCGGACTATCCGGCAAATCCCCGGCGTGCCCGGGTCAGTCAAAGGATATCATTATGAAAAAGATCATGCTCACCGGCGGCGGCACTGCCGGTCATGTGACCCCGCATCTGGCACTGCTGCCGGAGCTGAAGGCCAGAGGCTTTTCGGTCCAGTACATCGGTTCCTATAACGGCATGGAGAAGGATCTGGTGGAAGCGGAGAAAATTCCCTACTTCGGCATCTCCTCAGGTAAGCTGAGACGGTACTTCAGCTGGAAAAATTTCTCCGATCCCTTCCGTGTGATCAAGGGCTACTTCGAGGCGAAGAAGATCCTGAAGAAGGAGCGCCCCGACGTGCTGTTCTCCAAGGGCGGCTTCGTTTCCGCTCCCGTGGTCTGGGCGGCCCGCAGACTGAAGATCCCGGCGGTGATCCATGAGTCCGACATGACCCCCGGCCTGGCCAACAAGCTTTGCTTCAAAGCGGCCTCCAAGGTCTGCTGCAATTTCCCGGAGACCGTGAAATACCTTCCCGCGGACAAGGCGGTGGCCAGCGGCTGCCCCATTCGCCGGGAGCTTCTGGCAGGCAGCCGGGAGGAAGGGCTGAAATTTGCCGGCTTTGACGGAAAGAAGCCGGTGCTGCTGGTCATCGGCGGAAGCTCGGGCGCCCTGTCCGTCAACCAGAAGGTGCGGGCGATCCTGCCGGAGCTGCTCAAGACCTTCGACGTGGTGCATCTGACGGGAAAGGGCAAGCAGGACGAGTCGATCGTGCTGCCCGGCTACGTGCAGTTCGAGTATATTTCCGAGGAGCTGAAGGACCTTTTCGCCGCCGCGGAGGTGGTGATCTCCCGCGCCGGGGCCAACGCGATCTGCGAGCTGCTGGCGCTGCAGAAGCCCGCGCTGCTGATCCCTTACGGCACCGCGGCCTCCCGGGGCGACCAGGTGCTGAACGCGAATTCCTTCGTGGCGCAGGGCTACAGCGAGATGCTGGATGAGGCTGCCGCGACGCCGGAGGACGTGCTGCAGGCCGTTCTGGCCCTGTACGAAAACCGCGGCAAATATATCTCCGCCATGGCCGCCAGCCCGCAGGCAGACGCCATCACCACCATCGCGGATCTGCTGGCGGAGCTGGCCGGAGCGCAAGCAAGGCTCCGGGCGGCCGGAAAATTCTTCGAAGGAGGTGCAGCCGTGGCTTCAGTGCGGGAGGCAGCGGAAAACGGCCTTGAACAGCTGAAAAGGGGATCGGAGGTCCTCCGCAGGGCGGAGGCGCTGCAGGAGACGGTCTGGATCAACGACAGGAGGCTTCCCTACGCGGAGGCGGCCGCAGGCTGCCCGCTGACCGAAGCCGACGTCCGGGACGCGGAGGCCAGACTGGCCCGCTTTGCCGACTATTTCCGTGTCGCTTTTCCGGAGACCGCTGCGGCAGGCGGACTGATCGAGTCGCCGCTGCGGGAGATCCCCGCAATGAAGGCGGCGCTGGAGGCCGGGTACCAGGCGAAGCTCCCCGGCAGGCTCTGGCTGAAAATGGACAGCCATTTGCCGATCTCCGGGTCCATCAAGGCCCGCGGCGGCATTTACGAGGTGCTGAAGACCGCGGAGGACATCGCGCTGGCAAACGGCCTGCTGCGGGCGGGGGACTCCTATGCCTGCTTTGCCGCCGAGCCGTTCCGGCGGCTTTTCTCCCGCTACGCGATCGCGGTGGGCTCCACCGGAAATCTCGGCCTTTCCATCGGCATCATGAGCGCGAAGCTGGGCTTCAGGGTGACGGTCCACATGTCCGCCGACGCCCGGCAGTGGAAGAAGGACATGCTGCGCAGCAAGGGCGTGACCGTGGTGGAGTACGCGCACGATTACAGCGTTGCCGTGGCGCAGGGGCGGAAGGAGGCGGAGGGCGATCCCTACTGCCATTTCGTGGATGACGAGAACTCCCGGACGCTGTTCCTGGGCTACAGCGTCGCCGCGCTGCGTCTGAAGAAGCAGCTGGAGGAGGCCGGGGTCCCGGTAGACGCGCGGCATCCGCTGATGGTGTATCTGCCCTGCGGCGTCGGCGGCGGTCCCGGCGGAGTGGCCTTCGGCCTGAAAACGGTCTTCGGCGACGCCGTCCACTGCTTCTTCGCGGAGCCGACCCATTCCTGCTGCATGCTGCTGGGGATGGCGACGGGGCTGCAGAACGGGATCAGCGTGCAGGATATCGGCATCGACAACCGGACCATCGCCGACGGCCTGGCGGTGGGCAGAGCCTCCGGCTTCGTGGGGCGGCTGATGCAGCCCTTCATCAGCGGCTGCTATTCCCTGGAGGACGGGCGGATGTCCGCGCTGCTGGCCCTGCTGGCGGACAGCGAAGGCATTTACCTGGAGCCCAGCGCCCTGGCCGGAATGTACGGGCCGGTGCTGACGGCGGCAAATGCGGAGATGAAGGCCTACGCGGACGGGCTCGGAGCTCCGGGCGCGGCCACGCAGCTGGTCTGGGCGACCGGCGGCAGCATGGTACCGCCGGAGGAGATGGAGAAGTATTACCGGGAAGGCAAGGAAAGACTGCCCGGCTGAAGGTAAATGCAGGAAAATTTTACTGATATCAAGCGAAATAACAACAGCGGCTTCCGAGAATGCAGGAAAATTGCATTCCGGGAGCCGCTGCTTGCGGTACGGATTCTTCAAAAAAGGTATTCTCAGCAGCGCAGAAAATCGCCGCTGCTCACTCCAAGCGTCATCGGAAGCTCCGCCGCGGCGCCGGTGAAGCAGGCGGCCAGACACACCCCGTCCCGGGGCGCGGGCTCCGCCAGACGGATGGGCTCCGTCAGAAAAAGCGGCAAAGGCTTCGGCGCGTCGGCGGCGGTCCCGGGGATCACCCGGACCGTGTCCCGCGCCGGGTCCAGCGCGAAGCTGCGGTGGTCCAGAGACAGGCCGCGGCCGTCCGCCTTCAGCAGACTTTCCCGCAGCACCCAAAAGCGGGTGAACAGGAGGGCCCGCTGCTCCTCGGGACAGCGCTGCAGGGCATTATATTCGATCGGGGAGAAAAAACGGCGGGCGATGGCCGGATGCGCGCGGCCGACCTCCTCCACGTCCACGCCCAGCGGGCAGGAGGAGATCCCGCACAGCACCTTGCTCCCCGCGTGGGAGAGATTGAAATGCAGCTCGGGCAGCTCCGGAAAATAGGGCTTCCCCTGCTCCCCGCAGGCTATGCGGGGCATTTCCCGCAGGCCCAGCTCCTTAAGCGCGAAGCTCAGCAGCGCAAAGGCACCCACGGACAGCCGCCTGTCCCGGTCGAAGCGCAGTCGCTCCGTGCGAAGCCGGCGGTCCGCAGGCAGTCTGCGCAGCCAGAGCTCCATGAGCTCCGGCCGCGTCAGCGCCTCGCAGTCTCCCAGATAGAGCCGATTTTCCCTCATTTGCCGCCTTCCTCTCCGGGAAGGACCTCCCGGATGAATTTTTCGGCTTCCCGCCGGGGCAGAAAAAGCAGCCTTTTGCAGCCCAGACATTCCAGCCGCAGCTCCGCGCCGACCCGCAGCAGGGTCCAGCGGTCCTCTCCGCAGGGATGCTTTTTCTTCAAACGCACGATGGTCCCCTCCGTCAGCTCCATGGCGGCTCCTTATCGGGCCCAGACGCCGTTTCTGAACAGCGGGACCGTCTCGCCGTTCCGGCAATGCGCCAGGATCTCCATGTCCGCGGTGCCGATCATGAAGTCCTCGTGGATCATGGAATCGTTCACGCCCAGCTGATGCACCTCGTCCAGCGTCTTCTGCTGGAAGCCTTTGATGGTGTCGGGGAATCCCATCCCCAGCGCCAGATGGCAGACGGCGTTCTCGTCGAACAGGGTATTATAGAACAGGATCCCGCTCTCGTTGATCGGAGAGGTGAAGGGCACCAGCGCACATTCGCCCAGATAAGCGCTGCTCTCATCCATCTGAATGATCTTGTCAAGCAGCCCGCCGTTTTTCTCCGCGTGCCATTCCACCGCCTTGCCCTCGTGGAAACGGATCCAGAAGTTTTCAATCAGCTGGCTCTGGAAGCAAAGGGGCTTGGTGCTGTAGACGATGCCCTCCGCGACGCCCTTCATCGGGGAAATGAAGCATTCCTCCGTCGGCATATTCGGCTGGAAGGTGATGCCCTCGATCGTATCCTCCGCGCCGCCGCAGAACTGGGCCTCGGGGATCATGCCGACCGTAAGCGCTGTCCCGTTTCCGGCGTGGTATTCCAGGCTCTCGATGCCCAGGCTGTTCAGCCAGTCGCAGTGCTCCTTGATCCTGCGGTTATGCTCCTCCCACTCCGCGACCGGATCCATTCCGGGAGCGGCGTGGACCGCCTGCAGGATCGCCTCCCAAAGCTTCTCGACGGCCTGGCTCTTCCGCAGCCCGGGGAACAGCTTCTTCGCCCAGGCCTCTCCGGGCACCGCGGCGATGCACCACTGATAGTGATTTTCCATCTTGTCCCGATAGGGCTTCACGATGGGATAAAGCTTCTGCTGCGCCTTGGCGACCTTCTCCTGATCAACGCCCTTCAGACCGGCGGGATCGTCGCTCTCCAGGTAAATGCGGCAGGGCCGGACCTCCGCGTAGTGTGCCCAGCGGTCCTCCTCATACCGATCCATCCGCCCCAGCGTGTTCAGGCTGCGGTAGCGGTAATGCAGCCGGCTGACCGGCAGGAAGGACCAGTCCACCACGACCTTTTTGGCCTTGCATTTATAGCACTCTTCCACCACCATCGCCACAAAATCCGGCTGATCCAGACCGGCGCTGATGAAAACATCCTGGCCGGGCTGCACGTTCGCCCCGACCCGGGCGATCAGGCGGGCATAGCCGCGCAAAGTTGTCTTGTTCATATCCGTCAAATCCTTCCTTTCCCGCGCCGGCCGTTCCGCCCGGCCGCAGGTGAATACCGCAATTATAGTACAGCCCGGCCCGAAAAGCAAGAAAGGCCGGAGACCGGCTCCTGAGTTTTTCGACGCGGAAAGCCGCCCCCCCCGGCGCAGAATCGCAGGAAAACCGGCTTCCCGGCTGCGGCGGCGCAGGAAACCGGCCACCTATTGCGGAGACGCGCTCCGGCGCGGCGATGCAAAAAACAGCCCCTCCGGCCGCGGCGGGAACGCGCCGGAAAATCCCGCAGGAAGTTTTTTGTTTTATTCATTGAAAAACTCGCCGCGGTTTAGTATAATACAACCGATACCGATATGTTTCTGTAGCTCAGCAGGATAGAGCGTCCGCCTCCTAAGGAAGATGCTATCGTCCGCCGGAATCGAATTTTCATTTTCGGTTCAATGTACAGAGCGGGTCTTCGCAAGTGGAAACCTTGCGCCAATGATCTAAAAATCGTCTAACAAAATCATCTAACAGATGGCGGACGATGAAGGGCCGAGAGGCCGAAAACCCTTGAAAATCAAGGGAAAATTTAATACGTTTCTGTAGCTCAGCAGGATAGAGCGTCCGCCTCCTAAGCGGAAGGTCGCGTGTTCGAATCACGTCAGGAACAGACTTTGAGACCGATTTTCGGTCTCTTTTTTTGTTTAATAAAATCCAATCCGTTTTAGACTCAGTCTAATATTTTCGTGTTCTGTCTAATGGGGCTTTTGTCTCCTTCTCCGAAAGCTTTCTAAAAATGGCGGCAGGCGTCCTGTTCTCCGCTGTATTTGCCTGATTCTGCGTTCTTTTTTCTCAAATAATTCCCCGAAAACCTATTTTCCTGTCTAATGGCTCATTAGACAACCCACCTTCTGACAGGGCGAAAAAATAGACAGTCTAATAGCGTCCGCACTCGTTAGAAATGCTCACCCAGAGTCCTTATTTTCAAACTTTTTCAAAAAAATTTTTTTCGATGGCGACATTCGACCCCCTCGCGGTGCATTTGCCTAATAGAGGGATAAATCCCTCGGGCACCTTGACAACTGAATATACATTCATCAGGCACATTCCCTGTATGAGCGAAAGCGAAAGCCGAATGGTGCTGCGCCATGATCTACCTGCCCGAAAGGGTACTTACGGAAAACAAGGTAGGGAGCGATTCCGAAGCATACAAAATACCGATGGCAATCGGTAAGGCGATGACACATGCAGGGGACAATGATACTTCCCTATGGGGCTGGCGGAGGACCCGGCAGAGGTGAGATTCCTATGGAGCTGTTTGCGGCAGCCGCCTGATGATTTCCCAGTGCGCGGGGGGCGTGGCCGAATAGCGCACACTTTTAAGAAAACAAAAGGAAACACTATGACTAAGATTATAGCAATAACCAATCAGAAGGGCGGCGTGGCGAAAACCACGACGACTCTCAATCTTGGCGTGGCACTGGCAAGAGCCGAAAAACAGGTCCTTTTGCTGGATATGGACCCGCAGGCCAGCCTCTCGCTGTGTCTCGGGATCCGCAGACCGGACGAACTGGACACGACGCTTACCACTGTTATGCAAAAAATAATGGAAAACAAAGACATTTCTCCCGGCGAAGGAATCATTCACCACAAGGAAGGCATAGATTTGATGCCTTCTAATATAGAACTGTCCGGCTTAGGGACTAGTATGGTCAATGTGATGAGCCGGGAATACGTGTTGAAGCGATATCTGAACCTGGTAAAGCAGGATTATGACTACGTGCTGATCGACTGTCTTCCTTCTTTGGGAATGCTCACGGTAAATGCTCTTGTGGCAGCGGACAGCGTGATTATCCCTTCACAGCCCAACTTCCTATCAGTGAAGGGACTGGACCTGCTGTTCGGGACCATCGGCCAGGTAAAACGGCTGATGAATGAGAATCTGGCAGTTGACGGCATCCTTCTTACAATGGTGGATGGACGCACTACCAATGCCAGAGAGATCATTGAATCCTTAAAGGAAAGCATCGGACAGCATGTACGGATCTTTGACACACAGATTCCGAAGTCCGTTTACGTGGAGGAAAGCAACAATGAAGGGAAAAGCGTATTTGCCTATCCCAAAAGCAGCAGGGCGGCAGACGCCTACGAGAAACTGGCGAAGGAGGTTGTAGAGCTTGAAAGACAAAAGAATCGATCTCGATATGACCGGGTACGCTGAGCTGTTTATGAACGACCAGGAACGGGCGGAGGCAAAGTTTCCGCGAATCTACGATATTCCTCTTTCCGAAATCGATGATTTTCCGGATCACCCCTTCAAGGTCCTGATGGATGAGGACATGGAACAGCTGGTGGAAAGCATCAAGGAACGCGGGGTAATCACCCCGGTCATCGTGCGAAAGAAAGAGGACGGACGCTACGAAATGGTAGCTGGACATAGAAGGAAGAAAGCCTGCGAGCTTGCCGGACTTCCGACAATACGGGCGGAGGTCCGGGAAATGAGCCGGGACGAAGCGATCATCTTAATGGTAGAGAGCAATCTGCAGCGGTCAGTGATCCTGCCCAGTGAGAAAGCTTTTTCCTATAAGATGAGGTTGGAAGCGCTGAACAGGCAAGGCCAGCGTTCTGATTTAACTTCCAACCCACTGGGTGGGAAGTTCGCCGGACAAGAATCCGCAGCAATCGTGGGAAAAGAAGCTGGTGATAGTCAAACGCAAGTACGTAGGTACATCCGCCTTACGGAGCTTATTCCTGCTATGCTGGATCAGGTTGATCAGAACCGCGTGGCACTTCGCCCGGCTGTCGAACTCTCTTACCTGAAGCCATCCGAGCAGCAGCTTGTGTTTAATCAAATGGAGTACGAAGACTGCACGCCTTCTCATGCTCAGGCCATTAAGATGCGCCAGTTTTCCAAGGAAGGAAAGCTGACCCCGGAAGTGATCGAGTCCATCATGGCGGAGGAAAAACCCAATCAGAAAGAAAAGATCAACATCCGCTATGACCTTGCCCGGCGCTTTATCCCGGCAAGCGTTCCCTATGAAAAGACAGGAGAGTATATTTTGAAAGCGCTTGAATACTTCTACAGACAGCAGGAACGGCAGAAAGCTCAAAGAGATGCCCGGTAGAAAGGAGGTGATCTTTCGCCAAGGGGATAGTCTGCCCATTTGCCAAAGCGCAGTAAAAGGCCTCCCCCTCTCACACTCTCCCCCAAGACAAAACAGCATGCTATCTCAGAAAAATATGAATTGTATACTTGCTTTTTGAAAAACAGCTGTTTATGGTGGCGGTATATGAGGAGGATACCGCTATGAAACGAGTATGGCCGGTGCTGCTGATCTGTCTCAGCCTGTTATCCAGCTGTTCCTTCGGGAGATCCGTGAGTGAACTGCCGGAAGAGATTCCGTCCGTAGCAAGCAACCCCGAAAAACACACTGCTGTTCCAACTGAGCCCACGTCTGTTCCTGAAACATCGGCAGCGGATGACCAAAAAGCGGAAACTCCGTCAGAAACCATTGCCACCATAAAGGTGGTAATTGCTTCAGCAGAGAAAGATTCTGAAGAGACGATGCCGGAAAGCAGAGAGATGGAAACCGAAGCAGAATCATCACAGCCAGAGGGACAGAATCACTCCGCATATGCGGACGATTCTGAGCCTGCAATGCCGTTGATTACAACCAGTGCTGCAGCGGCGGAAACAGAGAAACCTACGAAACAGGCTCCTACGGCTGCTCCAATAGAGGCATCAACAGAAGCGACTAAGGAAGTCTCCCTCACACAACAACCTACTATGTCGCAGACCGAAGCCCCTACGGAGCTTACTGCTGCTGCACCAACAGTAAAGGAAACGGCAGAGACCTCTACGGAAGCTGCAGCGACTGTGCCTGCGATGGAACCGACGACAACCACCCCCACGGAACCGTCAACGGCAGAGCCGCAGACAGAACCAGCAACTGCGGAACAGACCACGGCAGCAGAAACACAGCCGCAATCTACTGAAGTCCAAAAGATTTATCTGGACCGGGACATCAGTGTATTTGTAAACTATGCCAACCAATATGCTGCGGAATTGGGATTTACCGTCATTCCGAATCTGCAGGAAGAAAGCGGATGCTTTGATGCGGATCTGGCTGTGGTCGCAGGTAATGAAGATGCAGCTTTCAAAAAGATTCGAGATCGTCTGGAGTGGTATTTTAGATGTTATTTCGATAGCGGGGACATAACTCAGATATGGGCAGTAGCCCAATCAAATCAATTCGGAGCTACAACAGGCAAGGAAACCTGGTATATCCGAATCTATTACGCATAACAACACAATAATTCCGGCGGAAAAGCATCGGGAGACCGGTGCTTTTCTTATGCCCGGAGGAAAGGAGAAAACAACGAAACATAGTATTTTCAAAAGGCTCGTGGCCGGATTTGCCTGCATGGCTGTACTTCTCGCATCATTCGGAAACTCGGCAAGTGCTGCAACAAGTACAAGCAATGTGGATTCCACATATTATCCCGCTGTATTTGATGAGACCAATAATGGTTGGGGAAGAAACGCTATTAAGGTAATGAACGGTTGGAACATTGGAGCGCTGGATTACCTGCCAGTCTATATGGTTGAAGGCAAAGCGGCTTACTGTATTGAGTTCGGTATTCCGTTTTTTGACAGTTCCGGCGGTGCGGTGATGACCCGGGATGAAAACTACTGGAACGATTATCCGGACAGTCTCAATCAAACAATTTCGGCAGAAATCATGCGCAGCCTTATGGGCCGCATTATGACATTCGGTTATCAAGGAGAGGTTCCGGTTCACCCCACCTGGGAATATTGCACGCTTTCTGAAGATAATGCGTGTAAATGGTTTGCTACGCAGCTTTTGGTGTGGGAAACCCTGGTAGGCGAACGTGATGAAAACTTCCGGCATATTGATCCGCCCACGGGAGTCAATAAGGTATGGGATATGGTAAAAAGCAACCATCCCAAACTCAGCACGGTACGGAGTTATTACGATTCCATCGTAAGCAGTGTACAGAACCAGGCGGTGACCCCCAGCTTTATGAGAAAAGGCGCGGCTGAAACAGTTACATTGACATGGAACGGAAGCCGATATGAAACTAAACTCACAGATGCGAACGGTGTGCTGGGAAATTATACGATTATCACAAACAATACTGCTGTAAAGACGACCAAAAGCGGAAACACGTTGACGGTTTATTCGGCAGCACCGGTCACATCTCCGGTCACCATTACGGCGACTAAGACAGGTACCAGCAGAGTTGGTGTCGTTGTATGGACCGACGGGCGCGTGGGAATCTCACATGACGGTATGCAGGATATGATCACTTATTCACAGACCATTGAAGACCCCGTGGTAGCAAAGCTCAAAGCCGAAACACCGGAAGGCACCATCAAGATCACCAAGGCTACCGATAACGGCATGACCAAGGAAGGCTGGAAGTTCAAGATTGCTGCCGATGACGGAGCAAAGCTGCTGGACGGAACCACCTCTGCGACGGTAACGACTGATTCCAACGGCACTGCGACGCTGAAGGTCCCCGCCGGTCATACCTATACTGTCACGGAGATCGGAAATGACGCTATTGCCTCGACCGCCTATACGGCTACCGCAAAAAATGTCAGCGTATCCGTTGCGTCCGGTAAAACCGTGACAGCCGCATTTACCAATAAAGTCAATACGGGAACCGTAAAAATCACGAAGAAGCTGGATCTGCCTGATGGTGTGACTGCAGAGGCCTATGATATGACCCGCTTTTCGTTCACGCTTAGCGGAACCAGTGCGGTCGGTGCAGCGGTATCCCTGACAGCAAAGTGCAATGCCGACGGTATTGCCACCTTTAGCAATGTCCCCGTGGGTACTTACACTGTGACAGAAAAATCACTCACGAACTGGAACGTCGTAAGTTCAAAGGAAGTCACCGTGACCAACGGAACGACTAAAAACGTGACCTTTACCAATACCCCGAAGACTGGAACAGTAAAACTCACTAAAAGCATTTCCCTGCCGGAAGGCGCGGACGGATCCAATATAGACTTTACCAAGTTCAGCTTTACGCTGACCGGCACCTCTTCGTCTGGTCTTGCAGTCAGCATGACAAAAGCCTGCAGCAGTGACAAAACGGTGACTTTCACCAATGTTCCGGCAGGCACTTATACGATCACTGAAACCGATGCAAGCGGGTGGACCATTGAAGCATCCAAGGAAGTGACCGTGACCGATGACAAATCTACTGCGGTAAGTTTTACGAACACGATCAAGGCGGGAATGCTCGTAATTCAGAAAACTGTAGAAGACGGACTGCCTCAGGGTATGAAATTCCAGGTCACCGGTTCAAACACTGCCACCGGGGTAAGCTTTTTCGGTACTTATGAAACGGATGCCAACGGAAAGATCACGATTTCTGATCTTCCTGCCGGAACCTATACGCTGAGCTGTTTATGAATGACCAGGAACGGGCGGAGGCAAAGCTTCCCCGTATTTATGATATTCCGCTTTCCGAAATCGATGATTTTCCGGACCATCCCTTCAAGGTCCTGATGGATGAGGACATGGAGCAGCTGGTGGAAAGCATCAAGGAACGCGGGGTAATCACCCCGGTCATCGTGCGAAAGAAAGAGGACGGACGCTACGAAATGGTAGCTGGACATAGAAGGAAAAAAGCCTGCGAGCTTGCCGGACTTCCGACAGTACGGGCAGAGGTCCGGGAAATGAGCCGGGATGAAGCAATCATCTTAATGGTAGAGAGCAATCTGCAGCGGTCAGTGATCCTGCCGAGTGAGAAAGCTTTCTCTTATAAGATGAGGCTTGAAGCGATGAAAAGGCAGGGACAGCGTACAGATTTAACTTCTGTGCCAACGGCACAGAAGTCTACTACTTCGAGAGAAGAACTGGGCAAAGCTGTCGGTGAGAGCCAAGACCAAGTTCGCCGTTACATCCGCCTCACGGAGCTTATCCCGGCGATGCTCGATCAGGTCGATCAGAACCGTGTGGCACTTCGCCCGGCAGTCGAGCTTTCTTACCTGAAGCCCTCTGAGCAGCAGCTTGTATTTAACCAAATGGAATACGAAGACTGTACGCCTTCTCATGCTCAGGCCATTAAGATGCGTCAGTTCTCCAAGGAAGGAAAGCTGACCCCGGAAGTGATTGAGTCTATTATGGCGGAGGAGAAACCCAATCAGAAAGAAAAAATCAACATTCGCTATGACCTTGCCCGGCGTTTTATCCCGGCAAGCGTTCCCTACGAAAAGACAGGAGAGTATATTTTGAAAGCGCTTGAATACTTTTACAGACAGCAGGAACGGCAGAAAGCTCAAAGAGACGCCAGGTAGAAAGGAGGTGATCTTTCGCCAAGGGGATAGTCTGTCCATTTGCCAAAGCGCAGCAAAAGGCTTCCCCCTCTCACACTCTCCCCCAAGAAAAAACATCATGCTTCCTCAAAGAAGTATGAATTGTATACTTGCTTTTTGAAAAGCAGCTGTTTATGGTGGCGGTATATGAGGAGGATATGGGATGCCGAAACGCTTTTTCGAGCAATCGATGTCTGCGAAGATGAGAGGCTTAACCTGGCTATGAATCTTTCCTTTGCCTGTTCTCTCCGTATGGGCGAGATGTTGGGATTGACCTGGGACTGCATTGATATTTCTCCTAAGAGCATTGCCGAAGGGCGAGCATCCCTGTTTGTCAATAAAGAACTCCAACGGGTAGACAAATCCGTGATGAAAACGCTGGAGAAAAAGGATGTGCTTGTGGTATTCCCCGAATTAAGGCATAACAACAAGACTGTCCTTGTTTTGAAAAAGCCTAAGACCAAGACCAGTACCAGAAAGGTTTTTATTCCGAGAACGGTTGCTGAAATGCTGAGCGTATGGCAGCTGCAGCAGGAAGAAGCCAAAGAAGCTTTAGGTGACGAATATCAAGACTATCATCTGGTGATGGCAAATGGATTTGGAATGCCGACGGAGGATTCTCGAATCACATCATCCTTTAAGGCTTTGATCGAAGCAAATGATTTGCCCAAAGTGGTTTTTCACAGCCTGCGGCATTCCAGTATCACTTATAAGCTTCGCTTAAACGGAGGCGATATCAAGGCTGTGCAAGGGGATTCCGGTCATGCACAGGCCAGTATGGTAACAGAACAATACTCTCACATTCTCGATGATGGCCGTGTGAAAAATGCAGAACTGTTTGAGGAGGCGTTTTATAAAAACCGTGGGGCAATACCCTATTCTCCCGTTTCGGAAGAAAAGCCGGATCAAATGCCAACTGAAGATGCAGAATTGATCAATAAGATCCTGGCAAATCCTGAAATGCTGAACCTGATCAAAACACTGGCGAAAAGCTTGTAAAAAAAGAAGCGAGTACGGAACTGCTGTGCTCGCTTCTTCTCGTTTACTGTATTAGTTTTTCATGTCAATTTTGTATTTGACCAACAAATAATCTTTGTGTTATATTGCAAATACTGAATTAAGTTTAAGCACGGTATCTTTAGGTGACAATAAAAGCGTAATTGTGAAAAGAAGGTCGAAGTATACAAGGGCGACCAAGAAATTATTGATTTTTAAGGAGATAGATAATGAATAAAAAAAGGTGGATTAGTATAATTTCAATTCTGGTGTTGGTGATTTCGCTTGTAGGTTGTGGATCTTCAAGTTCCAACAATGGATCATCAGATGTTAAATCCGAACAAGAGTATGACCTTAACAATCCTGACTTTTGGGATGCTGAATCATTCGAGAAAGCCCTCAATAATAAAGAGGACGTGGTTGGCAAAACAGTTCGTTTTTGTGTCGTTAAATATGAACCCAAAAGTTCTTTAGGAATTATAGTGAACGATTTAATTAAATTTACTTTGAAATATTAACGCATATGTGGTATACTCTTTCTTGGAGGATATCACATATGAACAACCGTAAGTATAATACAGATCCGGGCGTTTTGCTGCAACAGGGTAAAGCTATTATGTCGTCTTCAGACG